>CAMVPR010000001.1 GCA_947169385.1 uncultured Lachnospiraceae bacterium
ATTCAAGGATTGTCAGGTATTCTGCCTTGTTAGCAGAACCACAGTCTCCACATGCGTCGTATGTGGAAACATGTCCACTGCCACACCCTCCTTAAGGACGTATCCATTATCACCGAGCCACTTGATGTCCCTTGCCAGAGTTGCAGGGTCACAACTTACGTATACCACGCGAGCCGGATTCATTTTAACAATTGTCTCGAGTGCTTTGATGTCGCACCCCTTCCTCGGAGGGTCAACGACAATCACATCCGCACTGACGCCCCGCTCCTCATACTCCCTCGGCAGAACCTCCTCAGCCTTTCCAACATAAAATATCGTATTCTTAATATCATTCAGTTTGGCATTTGCAATCGCATCCTCAATCGCCTCCGGCACAATCTCGACACCATAAACATGCTTAGCCTTCCCCGCCAAAAAGAGCGAAATCGTCCCGATGCCGCAATACACGTCCCACACAACCTCATCACCATCAAGAGCCGCATACTTCAAAGCCTGCTCATAAAGCACCTCCGTCTGCACTGGATTAACCTGATAAAATGACCTCGCCTGGATTCTGTAATTCACACCACCTATACTGTCAATTATATAATCCTTGCCATAAAGAGTTACAGTCTTGTCTCCAAGAATCCTATTAGTCTTGTCTTGATTGATATTTATGCAAATACTTGCTACACCCTCAACGCCGACAAGAGCCTCAACCAATTCATCGTCATAAGGTAACGAGTCTGAGTTAACCACCAGGCACACCATAATCTCACCGCTATTAACAGCAATTCTGGTTACAATATGCCTTATAATCCCGGTATGACTACCTTCATCATACGGAGGTATGGCATACTCATCCATAAAGGCTTTAATTGTTTCTACAATCGCAACATTAGATGGATGTTGAATCTTACAATCTGAGTAATCAATTATCTCGTGAGACCTCATCGCATAGAACCCGGTCACTATATTATTAGCCTTATCACAACCAACCGGGAACTGCGCCTTGTTCCTATAATTCCATGGATTACAACCATCCTTATCCATACCGATAATATCCTTAATCTTGTTGGAAGCATCCTCGATACCTCCAATCCTCTTAAGACAATTGACGACCTTATTATACTTAAACTTAAGTTGCGCATCATAAGACAAATGCTGCAAAGTACATCCACCACACCTCTTTGAGACAGGGCACACAGGCTCCACCCTGTCAGGACTCGCCTTAATAACCTTATCAAGATGTGCGTATCCGTAGTTCTTTTTCAGTTTGGTGACAGTGACCTTGACCCTGTCGCCTATAACAGCGTCTTTAACAAAGAGTGGGAAGCCATCGACCTTACCGATGCCTTCCCCTTCATTTGTCATATCTGTAATTGTAATATCCAGTTTAGAATTCTTCTTTATCATTCTTTATATTTATCCTTACTTGTAGTACGTCTTATCGGGGTATCAAGCAACCTGTTGTATGCTGACCACTCAGTACCCTGCTGTTGCTTAACAGCTTCCTTGAACGTCTCCAACTTAGCGTCCATATTGTCAGCATGATGAAGCGCCCAGGCCTCCATAAGAGCAGGCCTTTTTGGCGAGCCAAATTCAAGCTCCCCGTGATGAGACGCAATTAAATGAAGAAGCTCATTTCTAAGCACGGAAGGGAAGTTATCGATAGCTGCAATAGCCTTATCGATAGCCATAATTCCTATAACAATATGCCCTAAAAGCTGACCGCAATCTGTATATTCATTGGTAGGAAATGAAGATAACTCCGCCATCTTACCTATATCATGAAGAGCAGCTGCAGTAACCAAAAGATCTCTGTTCATATCAGGATAAAGAGTACACATAAAATTACATATCTTGACAACATGACTTGTGTGCTCTAACAAACCACCCACAAACCCATGATGAACGGATTTAGCGGCACTATGATTCTTAAATCCCTTAATAAACTTCTCGTCATCAACAAAGAAATGATTAACAAGCTTCTTAAGATGTGGTTCTGTAACCTTATTAAGAATCTCCATCATTTCCTTATACATCTCTTCAACATCATACTCTGAAGCAGGTATATAATCAGCAAGGTTATACTGTCCCTCAGAAACAGTATATACCCTGTCAATATTCATCTGAAGCTTACCCTGATAGCTGGTGATTCTTCCATCAACCTTAACAAAATCTCCGGTATTAAACTCTTCAATACCGGGATTAGAAACATCCCAGACTTTACCATCAAGAAGGCCTGTCTTGTCCTGCAAAGTCACGCTATAATATGTCTTCCCTGTCTTAGAAACAAGAGCATCCGCTTTCTTGCAGAAGTAAATCTCTGCAACATTCATGCCCTCTCTAAGGTCTTCTATGTACTTCATATGATACTCCTTTACTTACAAAGCTCTGCCACAATCTGATTGATAAGCTTACCATCAGCCTTGCCCTTAAGCTCCGGCATGACAGTCTTCATAATCTGACCTTTATTGCCGGTTGCAACAACATCAGCGAACTTCTCGTTGATAAATGCTTTAATCTCATCCTCTGACATCATCTTAGGCGCAAACTCCTCAATAACACTCATGCGAAACTCATACTCGCTCTTAAGCTCCTCTCTGTCCGCAGGACAGGAATCCACCTGCTCCTTGACAGTCTTAAGCTCCTTCATGATAACCTGATTAACCATATCTTCAGGTATATCCTCTCTGCACCCGGCATCAATCCCCGCCTTCTTAACAGCAGAAACGAGCGACGAAATCGCATCCTTTCTCGCCTTATCTCTAGCCTTCATGGCTGCAATCATAGCTTTTTGTAACTCATCTAAACTCATGTCAAATCCTCCAATCATTGTTAAATAAAATGAAATATTAAGACAAGTATATCACATTTTCACCTGCATTACTATATCTTTACCAAACAGCCTCCTGCTCCAACTTCATTCCTGTATCAAGCATGGTCTTTACAGTATAGTAATTGTCATCATTTCTCTTCTTATACATTTCCAGAAGTTTTTTCAACCTCACTCGGTCATTGCTAGTCAATCTCTTGGCGTATTCCTTATTCCTAATCAATGTATCCTCATCCATATTCATAGTTGTAAAAGGAATCCCTGTCTTTTTCTTTAGATGCTCATATATATAGAATCCACCTGCGTCAATATCACCAAAATGACAATAATCAAGCCCGGGATTCTTGGCATATAAGCTCTTAAGGAAATCCCGTTTTGTTCTGTTATGATATCCTGCCAAATATACAGCCACATCGGTATCCTTACAATCATATCTGTGAAAGCTCGTCAGATTCTCAATTGTAACAACCCTGCTACCGGTTACAGCTATGTCAGTTATATCCTTTAAAGTTTCCGTAGAAAATGCAATATCCCCGGCCAACTTCCCGATATCAAGCCTCTGTCCGCTCAAGGATACAATAGCATTACCTTTAATCATAACATATGAAGGAGTTTTTATGATTCCATGCTCCTCTAAAATGCAGGCTTTATCAGGATAATCTCCATATGTATATAAAAGCGATTCAATCTTACCTCTTATCGCTTCAAGTCTTTTAGAATCATTAAACAATCGCACAGATAAATCCCTGACATATATCTCCTCTTCATTCTCAAGTAAAAAAAGCAATACTTTCCATATGTCACTGTATTCCTCAAAGTCATCGTAAAATTCTATAGATTTATTGCAGTCTATCCGTTTCCTCTGAGCGCTTATATACTTGCAATACAACTCTACAAGATTCAACATATCATTTGATATACTATCTCTACATTTATTACAAAGCTTTTTATCAATCTCATCAAAATAATTGATTAATTGCTCATGTAAAGCTTTTCTCGGAGTACGAAAAAGAACCTTATACGCATTGTCAATGTTGTCTACCCTAAGATCAACCCTGTTAACTCTGCCATTGTCCCATGAAAGACTTACAAGCTCACATTCCTCAAGATGCAGCATATCTTCATTAAGCTCCGTAAAAAGATCATATTCCGCATCATCAAGGTATGCAGTAAATATCTTCCCTAAAGTGACATAAAATGATTGATGAACCTTATTGATACCCTGAAAAGTTGCGCTTTTCTCATATTTATCAATAAGCTCATTTAGTACTCTTTTTTGATTTTTTGTTAATACTGTCTTATCACTCATATAAAAAGCGACCTTTCCTGCCTGCTATCTCCATTGCGATATTTATAAGTCATATTCCTCAACAATACTCCCTTCACCGACTCTAATCGCTGTCAGTATAGTTCCCACATGTTCCCCTATTACTTCTATCTTTTGTGGAGGAGTAGCAAGTATCACCTGAAGATTAAGACCATTAAAGAAATCCATCATCGACTTTATCCTATCATCATCCATCTTATCAAATGCCTCATCTAAAAGCATCAGCCTCACCGAATTGCCAAATCTGTATAATTGATAAAATGATGCCGCAATAGCTACATAATAAGGAACCTGAGTCTCACTGCCACTCTTCTCACCATAAATATCTGAAAACCTCTGCCTCTGACCATTCTTCTTCCTGATTTCAATATCATAATCTAAATAAGAACGATAATCGGTATACTCCTCTAACACCTTCTCACCCTTATCATCATGAACCATCAGCTTAGCAAAAAGATCATTGATCTCATCCTTGTATTCAGATTCAAATGCAGACGTCCACAGATTATTATCACCCTCCATGTTATATTCCGAGGTTATCATGCGGTACAGGTTTTCCTTACGCTTGTCAAATGTTATATTAAAATGATAACTGTCATCGCCGTAGTATATCGAGTCAAGTGCCTTATTCAGATTCTTAAATTCCATCCTCGCATTTTCAATATGTTCCTTCATCTTTGAAAGAAAATCACTTCTGAATATCTGCTCACAATCCTCCTTGGCCTTGGCGAGCTTTTCCTCGTATCTTACAATCTCAACCTTTTTAAGATTGTCATAAGCATCTCTATAGTCAGATATTCCGTCAAGTCCCACCATGAAATCCTGAGTAAACTCGTTGTTAAACCTCATCTGAAGGCTCTTTATGCCCTTGTCTCCATTTAAAAGATTGTCCATCTCATTCTCATACTGAGATTTTTGAGGGCTATAATTCTCATAAATCTTTTTAGCAGATTTTGTTTTCCTGTTAACAGTATATTTCTCTTTAGCTTCTTTATATTCAAGTCCGTTAGAATCAGATTCCATCTTAAGAATATCATCCTGAGCCGACAGTTCATTCTTCTTAGTCAAAAGCTTAGCCTTAATTCCTTCAACTAAAGCCTCAAGCCTAGCGTTACTCTTGCTTAGTTTCTCCTTTTCATCCTCCTTGGCACTCTTTTTCTCTTTAGCTTCGGCAAGCTTGTTATTAAGCTCTATCCATCCGGGGTCCTTCTCAGCGCTTTTAAGCTCTGCTTTGGCCTTTATGAGGTCGTCCTTAGACTTCTTAACTATATAAGGCGAATCAATATATAACTTCATAACAGGGATATTAACTTCATTTTTTGTATTAGAAATATCAATGTATTTCTCATATACCGCTCTTACTTCATTTCTCTCTCCGACGAGCTCCTCTATCTTCTTTCTGACATTTACAAGCTGAACTCTGTAAGCATTTAATCCTATATACGGATTGCTGTAATCCTTCGGATTTAAATGCCTTACAACATACCCCTGATAAAGCATACACTCCGGCGTAATCGCTATTTTATGATTCTCCAGTTCTGACACATTCTCGCATCTTATAACTCTTCCAAGAATATAATTTATATATGCTTTAGCATAACGATTCTCACTCTTTACAACATAAGATAGACTTTTGTTATCCTCCTCATAGTCAAGCGGTATCTTCTTGGTGTTAATTATACCTGCCGTGTGAATCCTGTCTCTCCTTTTATCATATATCGAAAGTGCTGTATCGTAATATTCGGGCTCAACAACCAGATAAAATCTCTGCGTGTTCATATAACCCTCAACAGCATTTCTCCATCTGTCATCAGATATTTCAAGAAGCTCAGAAAGTATATATACTTTTGAGTTAATACCCTTCCTGCTAAATTCCGATTCGATGGCTTTTTTAAGCTCCACAGTGTACGACGGATAAGAAAGCTTATGCTTTTCCAAATCTTTTTGTTTATCTCTTAACTCATTGATATCATTATTAAGAGCATCGAGTCTGACATTAATTCTTCCTCTTTCTTCATCGACCTTAATATATTCATTCTTTAGATGTCCCTCTAATCTTTCGACAATTTCGATTTTATCCTGCCCAACAACATCAGATTTCAGTGTATTAAGCTCGCTATGCCCAACCACTTTAATATCAATAGCTGACAAGGCTTTTAAATATTGTTCAATTCTGCCAACTTCAATATTCAGCTTTTTCTGTTTGTCCTTATTGTCATTTATACGAGTTTCTATCTGTGAGATTCTGTCACTTATACTCTCTATTAATTTATTGGATTCGTTATTCTTAATATCAACATTTAATGCTATTATAGTTTTGTCTATGTTATTAATCTCATTAATCATCTGCTTAAGACTTTCAGCATTTGTATCAATCGTCTGGGATTTTATCCTTAACTCCTTCTCGTCATTATCAATCATCTGCTTGGTTGCATCACGCATAGCAAGCTTCAAAAGGATATCATTAACCTTAATATCCTTCTCTTTTATCTGAATCTGATTATATTTATCGAGAATATCTTCTAAACCTTTAAGCTGTTTGCCTGTTTTTTCGAGAACCAACTCCAATTCACCTAAAGTCTCTATATTATCCCTAAGTCCTTGAACATTGACCTTTTCCTCTGGAAGCACGAACTTATTAATAAACTCCTTAACATTATCCATAGGCTTAAATGCGAGCGACTTAGGAATAATATCAAAAAACTTCTCATCCAGGCTCCCCATTCTGTGGCGAAATCTGTCCTTTGCAGCCTTGTCTGTTTCAATATATCTTATCTTTCTGTTTTTATTCCTGAATTCCTCCGCTATTGCCGGGCGATTATCAACAATAAACGACAAATCTTCCAACCTGCATTCCTCTGCATACCATTTTTTGATAATAGGACTTTCTTCATCAGCTGATAAAAGGTGGACTCCCAATACAAAATATCTGTCACCCTTTTCCTCATAAAACTCTAATGCAACATTGGCAGGTACAGTTCCCTTTCTGTGATAAGTTTCGTCAACATTGCCAACTTTACATCGAATATAGCTCTTAAGCGTCCTATTGCCCTTCTCATTGGCAGCGACGTTGAATTTCCTTGAATTTGTTGTAAGAACGAGCTGAATCGCATCTAAGATCGTTGACTTGCCGGCAGTGTTCTCACCACTTATCAAAGCGGAACCGTTTAATGCTATTCTTTCATTCTCAAAAAAATGCCAATTTACCAGCTGTACTCTTGTCAATATTTTTTTCGTAGTTTCCATATGTTCGTATCTCCTAAAGTGTTATTCATACTGCTCCTCATTCTTTTCGCCGGAGTATTCCTTAAGCTTTTTCTCTGTCATAGTATAGTATTCATTGATATCATCTACAGTCACAGCCATAATAACAGATGGATATATAACTATTCTTGTATCAGCCTGATTGACATCCGAATCCAGATTCCTGATTATATTGTATTTTCTAAAAAGAGAGACCATCCTTTTCTCCATACCTTTGTCCATAACAGGCTTGGTCTTAAGCTTTAAAAGAGCATACTTTTCTCTAATCTCTTCCATAAGAACAATTACATCCTCATATGAACTTGATATCTCTTTTCTCTTCTCTATATACAAAAGTCTTAATATCAACAACAGTATACTATCCCCTTTAGTAAGCTGCAGCCTGCCTGTATCATATTGCCCTGAAAGCGCTATCACGCCCTGATCCTCATTAATCTTAACATCATATCCTAAAAGATCAAAGTATTCAGCAAACATTTCTTTATTCTCGCGAACAAATATATATTCTTTCCTTGTATCTTCTTTTTTCTTTAACAGAAAGCATTGATTTAAAAGCTTATTGGCTGATACACGAAATTTTTCTTTTTGTGCTACAGATTCATTTAGTATTTCAAACATCAATATACCTCTTTCTAACTCTTTAATATCTCAAAATACGGTAATTCAAACTCTCCGATTCTCACCCTTTTATCAGACCTTTTTACCTTGTAATTGTTAGAGCGGTTACCGGAATAAATACTTATATATATAATCCTTATCAAATCTCTTCTACTGTTAACAGGTACCTCATCAACTGGAATACTGTCACGTTCTTTAAGAAGATTCATAACGAATTGATTAATATTCTTCCTTGAAAATCGAATCCTGTTTTTTTGTCGGAGCGCTTCCTTATAAAGCTCTCTTTGCTCCTTAGACATTATCTCTGTCTTTTCTATCTTTGAAATATCTGCATTATTCTTTCTTACAGGTATTGTCTTTATAGATTCCGGAGACATGAAATTCTGTGAATATACGGAAGTTATAACAGCTGAATCTTCAAAATAATCCTCCCACACATCACTTACACTCTCATTTTCATTATTTATTTCTTCTGATAACCTGTTAAGTATCTTTGAAAGCTTCCCTTCTAAATTATTGCCGGTAGAAAGTAAAAACCTGGCTCTCATAACCGCATTTCGCATGTAACGTCTGTGCTTGTTGTCAATCTCATCAATGATGTCATCCAGTCTGTAAAATGAAGATTTGATATCTATCAAACAGCTCACAAGTCTATCATAAGCAATATCGGAATCTTCAATCTGCTTAACCTCCATATAACCTTTAACTGCCTTTTCCATAGTATTTGCACTTTCAAGTATATAATCTATTCTTTCGACAATAGCATTTCTAAAGTATGAAATATTCTCCCCTGTCTTCATTCTAAGATAAGCCTTAGAGCCTATATCCTGATGGTATTTAAAAAAATGCTCCAGCACCTCGGATGCATCCATATCATTGGTTTGCCTGTCCATATGCCTCTTAATACTGGCATTTAGCCTCTTAAGCTCGGATATCAGCCTCTCCGTATTCTCCTCTACACCCATAATAATAAGCTCATACGGCTTAGAATAAAGTTCATCGTTTTGAAGGCTTGAATGAATCTGTGAGATAATCCCCTGATACTCAGTCTCTTCTTCCTTTATAATGCGATTCATACTCTCAATCACAGGAACTGCGTGGTCAAAAAGAACAACATTAAGCTGATGATTCTCAACCTGTTCATATTCAATCCAACCGCAGTTTTTAAGCTGTTTAATGACCCCATTTGCCTTCTCTTTAGGGTCGCTTACATATATTTCATCATCAAATGTTATCTCATCGTCATCTACATCAAAATAATCCGTCAGAACCTTAACAACTATCTCACGGTTAACGCCATAAGATATCTCAGGCTTAAATGTATTAAAGATAAGCATAATCGTATCTGAATACATTCTTTTATATTTGCTTGTAAGAGGCTTAAAAAAATCGCCTGAAACTATATCAAATAAATTCTTAGCCATACCGGTCTCACTCCTAAAAATCAGCTATCCCTCACTTACACTCCCAACCTTATTCCTCTTAAAAAATCTTACAAAAGCATAAAGAACAGGTACGCAGCATATAATCCATGTAATCGGCTCCGTAAAGCATATCGCGGTGTACCCTAACGGAGCAACGAATACCATAACCGCGATAACCTTACCTGCCATTTCAAGTATGCTCGCGATAATCGGAAGCATTTTCTCACCAAGCCCCTGAAGCATGCTTCTTAAGGTTCCAAGTATCACAAGGAAGAAATAAAACGGTGTATTAATCCTAAGATATTTGGCACCCAAAGCGATAATATCTGAATTGTCCGAGCCGGTAATGCTCTTTATCAAGGTACCGCCGCCAAAATAGGCGATAAGTATAACTATAACCGACCATGTAAATCCTATAGCGAATACATTATATAATCCCTTCTTAACACGGTCCAGCTTGCCCGCACCATAGTTTTGACTGGCAAATGTTGAAATGGTCTGCGAAAGTATTGCAACAGGCGTCATAAACACTTCGCTTGCCTTTCTCGCAGCCACATGAGCAGCTATCGTTCCTGTTCCGAGTCCGTTTATACCGGTCTGCAATATGACCGTTCCGACATTTACAATGACAAACATAAGACTCATAGCCAGACCCGAAGCAAGAAGCTCTTTAACAAGCTCAGGGTCAAGCTTAAAATCCTCCTTGGTAACCTTTAACTCCGGACAGAACTTAATTACATATATAAAACATAAAATTCCGGAAAACACCTGAGCAAGCACAGTTGCGTATGCAGCTCCGGATACCCCAAGCTTAAATCCACCGATAAACAGAATATCCAATCCAACATTAGACAGCGATGAAATGATAAGAAATACAAGCGGTGCCGTCGTGTTGCCAACAGCTCTTAATATTGATGACCACATATTATAAAATGTAGTCACAACAAGGCAGCATACAATAACAACAATGTAGGAATACCCTGTCTCAAAAACCTCCTCGGGAGTTTTTATAATCCTCATAACTGGCTTTAAAACAGCGAGCATTACAGCTGTAAGAAGAAGACTCACCATAATAGCGAGCTTGATGGTTCCGGCGATTGATTTCTTCATCATCACCATATCACCGGCCCCGAAGCTTCTCGATATAAGCAGTGCAAAACCATTGGTCATACCAAAACAGAACGACAGCACAAGCCCATATATAACACTAACCGTACCGACAGCAGAAAGTGCATCGTCTCCCAAAAGATGGCCTACTATCGCTGTATCTGCTATGTTATAAAACTGTTGAAATATATTGCTAAGTAATAATGGAAATGCAAAAAGCAATATAAGCTTAGTTATATTGCCCTTAGTCATATCTAACTTCATATATAACACCTCTCTTCAAAAAACAACTTGTCATCCTAAGCAAAACGAATAGTTAAGATTCTTCGCTGTGCTCAGAATGACAATCTAATTGATATAATTAATTTCAAAGCATATATTACTCACTTTGATATGTCAAGAGGTAAAAAATAATAATAATCACAAAACTCTTATATCCGTAAGAGCAACCCTGTCCCCCGTAAGAGCGGCATAAATCTCTGTCATGCCATCATTTACTGTAATGGTATTCTCTAACGTCACACCTAGATTAGTAGTATAAACAGTAATCCTGCTTCCCTTTCTTTTAAACAGAACCTCGCACTCCATCCCCTTCTTATTGGTCTCTTTCCACGAATCCCACCCTTTAAAATCGTCATCCTTATTCATAACGAACCTGCTGTCAGCAAAGGTGTCATCATAATCATTCTCGCCGTTAAGCTTTATAAGCGCATACTCCCTGTATCCTGCACCGTTAACATCAGAATCATTGGAATGATATATTACAATATAAGGGCAGTTCCACACAAGCTCCGCAGAAGGAAGACTCATAGTATGAAAATCAATCCTCATGTCGTCCCTAATCGCAATGCCTTTACTTGAGGCAGACCGCCTCTGGTCAACCTGAACATTGGGAATGTCGGACTCCAATCTGCCTGTATAGCTTACCTCATCAGCGATACGAGGAATCTCATCCCCACTAACCACCTTGTCACTTCTTACAATCCTTACATTGCTCAGCACGCAATCCTCACCTGTGATACCGAGATACACAGGCTTTGAGCCGTCTAAAAGCGCAATCACAACCTCTATATCATAATAAGGTCCCATAAGCTTAAGCTTCATGTGGTCCTGATATCTATATGCGCAAAGTCCGTATTCTTCCTCATCACTTCTTTTACCGGATACATCATGCTCAACTACATTTACTTCCATATTCCTCGCACCTGTAGTTATGCTGTGACCGTCAAACCATATCTCACCGTACTCTAAATAGCGATACGCCCTGATTGCCTTATCATTGGTGTGTACCCTGCCGTCATAAGACGAGAACACTATAACAGAAGGCATACTGAAATCACCGAACTCTTCTCCGAGAGGAGAACACTTCATACTGATGTCTGTCACATTACCATCAATCATAATGCCTCTTGTGATAGCCTCTCTATACTTCCTTATACGATACTCTCTCTCAATCACAAAATCCTTCTCGTCATAGTCATTTATTTTCTCCTCACTAAGCTCGGAATCAATCATTTTAACAACTATATCTGCAAATGCAGGGTCAAACTGTGCACCCGATTCCCTTATAATCTCCTCTTTTATCACAGGAAGCGGAAGAGGCTCCCTGTATCTCTTCTTCATTCTCATGTTGTCATATGCATCCGCAACCGCAACAATCCTCGCAAGCTCAGGTATCTCTTCACCCTTCAGTCCTTCAGGATATCCCTTGCCGTCATATCTCTCACAACTGTATCTTGCGCCCTGCATAAGGAACGGATACTCCTTGATGCTTGAAAGTATCTCGGCAGCAAGCTCCGGTTTTTTCTTAACAAGAGCATACTCTTCATCACTAAGAGCAGTGTCCTTGCCTATAATACTGTCAGGAACTCCTATGGTTCCAACATCATGCAAAAGTGCTGCGTAGTATACCTCATCACACTCTTCTTCATCCTTACCGCTCATCCTTGCAATCTCTCTTGCGTAATTGGCAACCCTGGCCGAATGACCCTTGGCATACTCGTCCTTGGCGTCAAGTGCCGCCACAAATGCCGTAGCAGTTTGGTCAAACAGATGCTTGGTAGCCCGGTGCTCCTCTAAGAGATTATCTATCTCAATCTGATGTGAGTGCTCCACCTTACTGTTGATATCAATAAGGGCAAATACAAAAAGAATAAGCACATCAACAGCCACGACAATATTGGTAAGAGATAACCCGTAGAAGAAAAACTGCATAACAGAAGCAATTATAGGCATGACAAGAAAGATAATAAGGGAAATCCCGATACCTCTTCCAAGCTTCTTAAAATACTTGATAACAATGCCAAACTGTATAACAGGTATGACAAGAGGTATAAGATAGCTTATAACAAACCCGCTGCCTCTGACATAATGATTAGTCGAATCAAATGTATAATAAAAACCGGTAAATTGAGAAACGATTATCATTATCATACCCAAAAACGCCAAAATATCGTTAAAAATCAATCTCTTGGGTACTCTTAATGCTTCGCCCTCATGCATTACAAGGTCTTCAATATATACATTAACACCTGCAATTATTAATAAGAGCATAAAAAATACCAGAAAATTGCTGACCCTTACCATATAAAATCCGGTTATGCTCTCATCACCTCTGTATATATAAGCACACCTGTCCGCTAAAAGAAGAATCATCGCAGTAATCTGCAATGCCACTAAGGCAATCTTTCTTGCAGAGGTCAGCACATTGGTTATGACAGTGTATATAGCAGTCACCCCTGTTGCTCCCGCTAGCGCAAGCATAATATCCAATTGATAATCCGCTAATAATGAAATCATATATTATTCAGCTCCTTGACTGTCAAAAAAATTATCAAGCTTTAATAGTAATTCGTCCTTCTCAATCGTCTTAAGAATATATCCGTCAGGTCTTAATGCAAGCACAGCCATCACGCTGTCCTTGTCACTTTTGCCTGTAAGGAAGATAATGGGAATATTGCATAATTCCCTGTCCGTTCTAAGCATTTCAAGCACCTGTGGACCGCTTGTTATAGGCATCTCATAATCAAGCAATATAAGGTCTACATTGTTGATACCAAGAAGCTTGATAGCCTGCAGCCCTGAATTGGCCATATATATCTTATACTTATCCTTAAGCCACTCCCTTATAAGCTTCAGATAGTTAGGGTCATCATCCACAATAAGAATACTCTTTTTGTAGCTTGACGCTCCTGATTTTTTAAACATATTATCACCCATATTGTTACTCTCCTTTATTATTTAATCAGGGACTCCATACCATCCCAGTCCATGTTCTTAAAGAACTCGTTAAGCTTATCAATTATATCCTGGTCTTTTTCGGGAAGCTTATAATCCTTAAGCTTGTCAAGAACCAGCTCGACCGCGTCATAGTCCATCACGGGAATAGCCTCCTTAAGGGCATCATATGCATCCTTAAGATTGTCAGAATCAAGCTCCTCTTTAGCGTCATCATCTGTCTCATCCTTAAGAGCCATAAGCTTCTCCTTAAATGCCTGATACTCACTTATAAGCTTGTCGGCATTATCGTTAATGAATTCCATATCCTCATGGTTGCCTGCATCTTCAAGCTGCTGACAAAGCGTAGAAAGCTCCATGGCGCCGACAATCCTTGCCGAACTCTTAAGCGAGTGAACCTTGATGGTATAAAGCCTTATGTTGCCCTCTTCGTATGCTTCATTTAACACGCGGGTATTGTCATCAATCGTGTCGTTAAACATATTAAGCGAGAATATAAAATTGGCAATTCCGCCCGAATTCTTTATTCCTTCGTCAACCGAGATTCCGTCAATATCCTTAATCCAGAGCATATCATCAGGTATCTCATCAAGCTCTTCAATTCCGTCTTCTGCCTCCGGCTTCATCATCATCTCGGAAGGAAGATGCTTCATGATAGTTCTCTCCAATAAAATACTGTCGACAGGCTTAGACAGGTAGCCATTGAAGCCTTTGGAAATGTAGAACTCCTCACCTTGAGTGGCATTGGCTGTAAGAGCGTACACCGGAAGGTCAGGTGCGAACTGTCTTATCTTCTCTACTGTCTCAACACCGTCCATTCCCGGCATCATATGGTCAAGAAGCACAATATTGTAGCTTGACTCCTTGAGCTTGTCAATACACTCCTCACCACTGCCCGCTGTCGTTACGAATATCTTGGTAGCCTTTAAAAGACCTCTTATGACATTGAGGTTCATAGGGTTGTCGTCAACTACAAGCACATCAGCATCAGGAGCGATAAATTGCGGTACATAAGGTCCTTTATCAGAGCTCTCATCACGCTCAACAAACACTCCCATAGGTGTGGCATCAACTATCTTCTGCGATAAGGTCAATATAAACTCAGAGCCTTCACCGTAGACGCTTTCGCAAATCAGCTTTCCACCCATAAGCTCAGCAAATCTTCCCGATATATCAAGACCAAGACCTGTTCCCTGAATACTGCTGTTCTTCTCCTCATCAAGTCTCTCGTAAGCCTCAAAAAGCTTATCCATATCCTCTTGTCTGATACCCATTCCGGTATCCTTAACGGATATTCTAAGATCTATTACATCATCAACTCTTCCTTCTACCGAGATATTAAGCACGAATCCGCCTCTCTCGGTATATTTAACCGCATTGGTAAGCAGATTTAAGATAATCTGTTTAATCTTGCCGGCATCTCCGTATAACCTCTTAGGAAGCATCTCATCAACGCTTACATCAAAAAGCAGCTCCTTCTCATTGGCTCTTACTCTTATCATTGATACTATCGACCTTAAGAACTCGGAAGAATCGTATTCCTGATTGATAACAGTCATCTTGCCCGACTCAATCTTGGAAATATCAAGGAGGTCATTGACAAGTCCGAGCAAAGACTCCGACGCATTCTTTATATCAAGTCCGTAATTGATAATCGACATAAAATACGGTTTTGGTACGCCGTCAGCATTTTCACGAAGAATCATCTCGTCCATACCCATTATGGTGTTGATAGGGGTTCTTATCTCGTGAGACATATTGGCAAGGAACCTCGTTTTGGCACTGCTTGCCCGCTCCGCCTCTTCCTTGGCAGCCTGAATCTCCTGATACTGTCTGCTTATGATTGTGGATTTCATAACCCTGAACACTATGAAACCAACCAAAGATGCAATCAATGCAACAAATATAATCTTAAAAACCAAAAGCTCATACAATTTTGGCTTCTTAATGATTTTGAACTCTTTGTCAAATACAGGCTCTTTCCCGTTCTTATCAAGAACCTGAATATGAAGAGTGTAATCTCCGTATTTTAAATCGGTGAATTCAAGACTTGTGAGCCTGCTTCTTAAAGCCTTGACACCCTCATCAGAGCTTTCTTCCAAAAACACTCTTATTATGGGGTCTGACATTGTATAATCCATAACCGCCGCAGTTATTCTGATACGCCCATCGGACGCGGGAATAACATATGCTCCGTCATCTGTCGGCGTAATCTTCTCATCATCAATATAGACTGACCTTACACCAATCTTAACCTCTGTACGCATCTCGTTATAATTCATGACATTCAAACGGCTTACACCCGTTCTTCCTGCCACGTACAGGTTGCCGTCATCAGACAGTGTACTGTATGAGTTGGCTGTAGGTGTACAGGTGAGCCCGCTGTTGATGGTATAAAGCCTGTAATCATTGACATTGTCCTCAATCATCTCGCTCGCCTTAACCATATATACTCCGTAGGATGACAATATCCACATGTCGTCCTCACCCGCAAAATATATATCATAATTGTTGTTATACGGAAATGAAGTCGATTGCGTAATAAGACCGTCTGATATATATTCAATGGAGTTGGATGTTACTATCCAGTATACACCTCTATCCTCATCCTTCTTAATACGCATGACAACATCACTTGTAAGCCCTTCATCACGCCCTATCCTGCTGAGACCGCTGTCTTTAATAACATATATTCCATCACCGTCGGTTCCCACATAAATCTCTCCGTCATCACCCGCACACACAGTAAGAATGACGGTATTCTTCATGCCCTCTTTAGCTCCTATGACCTTGCTTACAGTCATATTCTTTATAATAGCAACACCGCTGTTGGTACCGCAGACTATATTCCCATCCTTATCTTCAGTTGTACACCTCGCTTCATTGCCCGGCATTCCGTTGTCAACTGTAAAGCTCTTAATATCACCGTCCGCGGTCTGACATACCAGACCTTTGTCATTGGTAAAGCACGATATCCAGAGGTTTCCCTTGCTGTCCTCCATAATACATCTTATACGCGACTCACCGATATACTTGATAAGCTTGTCGCTCGTACTTCTTCTGTCGTCACTAATTATCTCCAATCCGCTATCCGTGCCGACATAGAGCTTACCATCGTGAAAACAGGTTGCATTGACAACAGAATCCTCAAGCCCTGCCTTTCTCGTCACATCAACAAAATTGTTGGTCACTATCTTCATAACTCCCTGAGTCGAAGAAGCATACCACATATTGCCCTGATAATCAGCCGTCATCATCTCAATCGCACTGTCCATAGGTATATCACTCACTCTATGAAAATGATAATTCTCGTCAAGATAACCGGTAACTGTAGTAGATGAAAGCCATACCCTGTTACATGCATAAGTCATCCAATGCGTGTCAAATATCGGTTCAATGTTAATCCTCTTCATCCGGGATACATCATCTCCAAAGGCACCATGATATAAAGTGCTGCTCTCGGTTCCGATATATACCTTACTCTTGTCATGCGGGTCAAGAAGAAATGTTGTTATCCTCTCTAAATTAAGCTCATCACTGTTAAACAGCTTATCTACCTTATAATTATTAATTGTGAACATGATACCGTTAGCGGTCTGACAATATATAACCCCTTCATTGTCAGCCTCAAGCTTAAGAACTCTCTCCTCATTGATTCTTGAATCATCAATCACATTAACATTCATATCTGAATCTATGTATGCCACTCCTGCAGTGGTGCCGACAAAAATATTGCCATCTTTATCCTCTGCAAATGAGCGGATTGAAGACGAAGGAAGCCCATCCTTGTAAGTAAAGCTTGTCCTTTCTTCTTTGTCAATCATAACCACTCCGCCATCGTTGGTTCCGACCCACACCCTGTTCTTAGAATCCTCATATATACATCTTCCGCTTGTAAGACCGTCAGATGTATCAAGCCTCTCAAACTCAGTTCCGTCATATCTTATGATACCGCTGTATCCGCCAATCCACAGATAGCCGTCCCTTGTGCCTAAGATATAATTGGCATCGGAAGTCGGAAGTCCGTTGGTGGCATCATAAAGTTCAGCAGTGTAACCGACATTATCAATCTGATTCGTGGCAGCATATCCGCCACCGATATTAGGGTCTCTCTTGTCATTAATGTCATCCTCTGCAAATGCTGTAAAGTCACTTAAAAGAATGAGCAGACCAAGTATCGCTGCCAATAAGGCCGGTCGTATTATCAGTATAGAATTCTTCATTGTCCAACAACCTCCTTACATATCAGGCACATCCGGGTTGAATTTCTTAAGTATGACTTTAACCTCAGGAAGTGAATCCATAAATACTTCAACACACTTAGGGTCAAACTGTGTTCCCGCACCCTCCTGAAGAATCGAAAGTGCTTTCTCTAAAGGAAATGCAGGCTTATATACACGAGGTGATGTAAGCGCGTCAAATACATCCGCAACCGCCATAATCCTGGCAGATAACGGTATAACCTCTCCGTGAAGCCCCTCAGGATATCCCCTGCCGTCCCATCTCTCGTGGTGGTAGGCAGCCATGTTCCTTGCTTCCTTAAGGTAGTTCTCTCCCCTGACCGTGCCGATAGCATTTTCCATAATCTTCTTGCCCGCGGTTGTGTGGGTCTTCATAATCTCGTACTCCTCGTCGGTAAGCTTGCCCGGCTTATTAAGAATCTCGTCGGGGATGTTAATCTTACCTACATCATGAAGTGGCGCCGACCTTACTACATCAGACATAAACTTAGGAGTAATCTTCTCAGCGTAATATCCCTTTCTCTCTAAGGCTTCAACTATAATCTTGACATATGCGGCAGTCTTTTGGATATGTGCACCCGTGTCCGAATCCCTTGACTCCACCATATCAGCCATAGTTATAATGAGTCCGTCCTGCATCATGGCGGTAGAATCGGAAAGCCTTCTGATAGCCCTCATCTGCTCCGCCTGATTAAGAGTCATGTCACAGATTGCTTTATACAGTTTCTCTACCTCATCACCCGTTCTAATATCAAGTGCTCTTATGGCCTTGACATTGGAATCCAATGTCTCCTGCTCATCACCGTTAACAGAGAAAGACTCAACTCTTGAAGCCATAGTGCTTATAGGATAAGCGGTATACACGCTTGTAATCCATATTGCAAATGCAGTAATCAATATAAAGAATCCTGAAAGAATCAACAAAACCTTGACAAGAAACTGCGTTGCATACTCCTCAAGATAATTCATGGATACATCTGCTCCGACATAGCAGACTACCCTTCCGCCATCATCCGTAACCGGATAGTAAACCGTTGACACCCATCCCCATGTGTATTTGCTCTCGATAGGTCCAACTATCTCACCCTTTAACAGATTCGGCACATATTCCTTGAATTCCTCCTCAATATCTACCTGGTCCCCCGGAGAATATCCTTCTTTATCAACAGAATCCAAATCAAATATAAATGTGCATTTCTTCTTGTCAACCCTCACCACGTATAAATACTTAACACCTAACGCACTGTTCCTGATGTTGCGGAGAAGCTCCTCGGTCTCTAAGTAGCCTTCGACCTTCTCTCCGTTCTTTATGTAATCTTCGATTTTGTCAGTGTCTATATATTCTGCGGCAAATGTTACCGCATTCCACGCCTCTCCAATCTTCTCGGATTTTGAATTCTCAAAATACTGGTTAAGTCCAATATTGGCCATAATAACCACAAGTATGATGGTTACGGCCAAAGATGAAACAACCATCCTTCCTCCTACCGAGTGAAATACACCTCTTCCGAAAAGCTTGATGGATTTGGTCTCCTCAGTGGAGAGCGGAGCCTGCCTCCAGCCTGCGTTTCTAATATCCTTAAGTGTATCATTGGGAATAAATCTGATAAAGAGAATGGCAATCAATACGGCAATGCCCTTATCCAAAATATTGAGCAGCACGTTGGTAATCATAAATCCGACAAGCACAGAGCTTCCAAGATAATCAGCTATCGCCCTTCCCATATCGGCAAGAGCTGAATACTGTGCATCCCTGTAAAGCCACCATTGAACAGCTGTCGATGTCACTCCGGAAAAAAGCGCGAGCGAAAGTATAAGAAGTATGTTTCTTCCCTTTCTGCTAAAATCGCAATATTTAATAAACTGTGCCGTGATAATTGCCGCAAATGCATTGATGAATGCGAAGAACAGTGACGATTCGTTATAGAACATGCAGAATACGTTGGTAAAAACACCCGTGATAATACCCGGAAAAACTCCTGCCGCCGCCGTAACCATAACGGTTCCGATTGTATCAAAGAAGAACGGAAGTCCAAGTCTATACATTACAAAAGAAAATAGAACATTTATTATAATACCTGCCACAATTAAGGCTATACGTCTCTTTCTGCCTTTGGAAGCCTTCACAAGATGTTTTTTCATTATAAGTACCCTCCCTGCTTAAGGGTCATGCCCCACATTAAAATGCTTTTAGTTAAATCCAACTAACCACCCTATATTGTACCGTAATCCGCTTGATTTAGCAAGTTTTTAAGCATTTGCACAAATAAAAAAATGTGTGGATATGTTCCAAATAATTTGGTAAAATATAGAGGGTTTTTACCAAATATTATTTAATGATAAGGAGGATTTATAGTATGAATTATGAAATTACCGGAGGCAATCTCCCTGTGGTACTTGTAAGACTTGAGGCAGGCGAGATGGTTACCTGTGAATCAGGATCAATGAGCTGGATGGATCAAGGTATAGAGATGCAGACAGAAGGTGGCGGAGTTGGTAAGATGTTTGGTCGTATGTTTACCGGAGAGTCATTAATGCTCAACAAGTATATCGCAAGACAGGCCGGAGAGATAGCATTTGCATCAAGCTTCCCAGGATCAATAAGAGCCATAGAAGTTACTCCTGATAAGCCTGTAGTTGCGCAGAAGGGTGCTTTCCTGGCTTCTGTAGGTAACGTTGAGATGAGCGTTCATTTCCAGAAGAAGGTAGGCGGCGCTTTATTCGGCGGTGAGGGTATCATCATGCAGAGATTCACAGGAAGCGGACTTGTATTCTTCGAGATTGATGGTTCTGCTATTGAGTATGACCTCCAGCCTGGTGAGCAGAAGATTGTAGACACAGGATACACCGCTGTTATGGATGCTTCTGTTGGATATGACGTAGTTATGATTAAGGGTGTTAAGAATATGCTCTTCGGAGGTGAGGGACTATTCAATACAACTCTTACCGGACCGGGACATGTTGTATTACAGTCTATGCCTATTGCCGGAACAGCTATGAAGCTTTACGCTTATATGCCACATCCAAGCAACTAATATGCCTAATATAACATTAGTCCACGGCATCTGCCGTGGACTTTTACTATCTACATTTTACCTTGCTACCAATTCATCATTCTCTACATCTATTGTTATCGTGTCACCCGTGTTGACATTGCCCGCTAAGATAAGCTTGGCCGCAAGAGTCTCAACATACTTCTGAACATACCTCTTAAGAGGTCTCGCGCCATAGACAGGATCATAGCCGTGATCAATTACATACTTCTCAGCTGCAGATGTAAGTTTAACAGTAAGTTCCTTGTCTGCAAGTCGCTTGTTAACATCATCAATAATGAGTGTGATAATGCTTCCGATATTGTCCTTGGTAAGAGGCTTGAATAGTATAGTCTCATCAAGTCTATTGAGAAACTCCGGTCTAAAATGATTCTTAAGATCATTCATAACCATATCTTCAGCCTCTGATTTAATCTCACCTTTATCATCTATTCCGTCAAGAAGATATTCGGAACCGATATTAGATGTCATTATAAGAATAGTATTCTTAAAGTCAACTGTCTTGCCCTGACCATCAGTGATTCTACCGTCATCAAGCACCTGCAAAAGAACATTAAACACATCCGGATGTGCTTTCTCAACCTCATCAAAAAGCACTACCGCATATGGCTTTCTTCTTACAGCTTCTGTAAGCTGACCACCTTCTTCGTATCCTACATATCCCGGAGGAGCTCCAATCAAACGTGATACAGAATATTTCTCCATATACTCACTCATATCAAGCCTTATAACATTGGACTCATCATCAAAAAGCGCCTCTGCAAGACTCTTAGCAAGTTCCGTCTTACCAACTCCGGTAGGACCTAAGAATAAGAATGAACCAATCGGCTTAGTCGGATCCTTAATTCCTGCTCTAGATCTAATAATTGCGTCAGTAACTTTATTGACTCCTTCATCCTGACCTACCACTCTCTTATGGATAGTATCAGCAAGTCTAAGCGTCTTCTCTCTCTCACCTTCAGTTAACTTAGCAACAGGAATACCCGTCCACCTTGATATTATCTGAGCTACCTCCTCCTCGTCAACGCTCTCATGAACAAGAGTATGTCCTTCGTTCTTGGTAGCATCTTCAAGCTCCGCTAACGCTTTCTCGGCTTCAGGAAGTCTTCCGTACTGCAAGAGACTAGCTTTGTTAAGGTCGTAGTTCCTCTTAGCAATTGTAATCTCATTCTTCAGATTCTCAATCTCTTCTTTTAGATTTCTTACCTTATCGATTGATGCTTTCTCCTTATCCCAAGTTGCCTTTCTGCCGGCAAAATCTTCTTTAAGCTTAGAGAGTTCAAGCTGCAAAGCCTCAAGTCTCTGCCTTGATAAGTTATCTGTCTCATTCTTAAGAGCAGTCTCCTCAATCTCAAGCTGCATAATCTTACGATTCATCTCATCAAGCTCCGCAGGCATAGAATCAAGCTCAGTCTTAATAAGCGCACAGGCCTCATCAACCAAATCAATTGCTTTATCCGGAAGAAATCTGTCTGAAATATATCTGTTAGACAGAACCGCAGCAGAAACCAGGGCTCCATCCTGAATCTTGACTCCGTGATATACCTCATATCTGTCCTTAAGCCCTCTTAGTATGGAAATGGTATCTTCCACCGTAGGCTCACTAACCATAACAGGCTGGAATCTTCTCTCAAGCGCCGCATCCTTCTCAACATACATTCGATACTCATCTAATGTTGTTGCACCTATACAATGGAGCTCTCCTCTTGCGAGCATCGGCTTCAACATATTACCCGCATCCATTGCACCATCAGTCTTACCTGCTCCTACAATAGTATGAAGCTCATCAATAAAAAGTATAATCCTTCCATCACTCTTCTTGACTTCTTCAAGCACAGCCTTAAGTCTCTCTTCAAACTCTCCTCTATACTTAGCACCCGCAACCAGTGCTCCCATATCAAGCGCAAATATAGACTTGTCCTTGAGCCCTTCAGGAACATCCCCTCTTACTATACGCTCAGCCAAACCTTCCACTGCAGCTGTCTTACCTACACCCGGCTCACCGATCAATACCGGATTATTCTTGGTCTTACGAGAAAGTATTCTTATAACATTTCTTATCTCTGAGTCCCTTCCGATAACCGGATCAAGCTTACCGTCCCTAGCTCTCTCAACCAAATCATAACCATACTTCTCTAAAGTATCATAAGTATCCTCAGGATTATCAGAAACTACTCTCTGATTACCTCTTACAGTCTGCAAAACCTTAAGAAATGAGTCCTTGCTAATACCATACTGCTTAAAGAGATCCTTAACCGCCTTGTTAGGATGCTTAATCATAGCAAGCATAAGATGCTCAACAGACACATACTCATCATCCATCCCCTTAGCTTCATCTTCAGCAGTGACCAATACCTTGTTAAGCGCAGCACTTACATAACTCTGCACATTGCCCGACACCTTAGGAAGTGAAGTTATAGCGTTAATCAAGTCTTGAAGCATAATCTGAACCGCAATATCCATGCGCTCTAAAAGCTTCTTTATCAAGCTGTCGTCAAGATTAATCAACGCAAAAAGCAAATGCTCCTCATCAATCTGTTGATTACTGTACCTTGTCGCAACACTCTGCGCCTCGTTCACAGCTTCCATTGACTTCTGTGTAAACTTATTGATATTCATAGTATCGCCCCCAATACTTGATTTATAGAAGAGTTATCCTCTTGTTGTCTTGTTCTACAACAACTATAACACCACTCATTTTAAAATGCAATACCCAAATAAAAAAATCCCGAAAGGCTCCTAACCTTCCGGGATTACACTAATCTCTTAAATTAGCTTCGTCATGATTCTTAGAAAACTTATCTCCAAATCTCTCCTGACTTATCTTAGAGAAGTTCTCAGCAACCTCTCTGACCTCATCAGCCGCACTGATAAATGCATCAGCTACCAAAGGATCAAAATGTGTTCCGGCATCTTCTCTAATTATATCCATAGCTTTTTCAAATGAAAATGCTTTCTTATAAACACGCTCAGACACAAGCGCATCGAATACATCCGCAACTGCCATAATTCTTGCAGACAGAGGAATCTCTTCTTCTACAAGTCCAAAAGGATACCCCTTACCATTCCATTTCTCATGATGATAAGCAGCCATATTCTTGGCTTCATCAAGGTACGCCGCATCCGGAAGAGTCTTGATTGCTTCCTCAATAATCTTCATTCCGGCTGTCGTATGACGCTTCATAATCTCATACTCTTCATCAGTTAACCTTCCCGGTTTATTAAGCACAGCATCAGGAATCTCAATCTTACCGATATCATGAAGTGGAGCTGACCTTACAACATCATCGAAGAATTCATCTGTCAATTGGTCAACATAGTAACCCTTCTCCTTCATAGCGTCCATTATAATCCTTGTGTACGCTGCAGTCTTCTTGATGTGATCACCGGTTGACTCATCTCTGTTCTCAACGATATCAGCAAGCACCATGATAAGACCATATTGAATCTGGTTAATCTTCTCTTCCTTACGCTGTGACTCTATAAGCGACTTAAGGTTGTCTTCAGTCGATCTCATAATCGCATCGTAAAGGTTCTCTACCTCGTCACCAGTATTGATATCAAGGTCAGTCATCATTGCAAGGTTCTTCTCCCTGCCCTCTACACCTTCATATTCGAATTTATCAGCTATATAAGACATAGAGTTGATAGGAAGAATAATATTATACTTAACAACCCACAAACCAAAAGCTATTACAAATATCAGGAAACCGGAGAATACCGTAAGAAGCTTTAGGAAGAAGTCACGCTCATAACTTGAAACGTCCGTCATCGAAATATCTGCTGCCGCATAGCATACACATTTGCCTGAACTGTCAAAGACAGGCTTATAGGCAGTTAACAGCCATCCGTAGGTCTCATCAGATATAATAGGCTCAATCGATTTACCGGCAAACAAATCATCCATGTACCCGGAAAACGCCTCATCAAACTCGACTACATCTCCTGGCTGACTAGCCGGCGTATCCTCAGTATCCAAATCAAATACTACATGACATCCATCTTCCATTATCTTATATACGTAAATGAACTCGATATCCGGTGAACTGTTCCTGATAGAATAAAGAGCATCCTCAATCTCCTTATATCCTTCGGCACTCTTACCTTTCTCTAAGAACTCATCAACTCTGTCACCGTCAATAGCATCAGCGACCATACCCGCAACGCCCGATGCCATTATCTTGTGCTGATCTCTTGTGTACTGTCTAAACAGCGTAATACTGATTAATGTAACGATAATTGTTATAGCAACAGATGCAACAATCAAAAGGGATACTATCTTGGTATTGATGGATTTACTTCTATTCTTCATTCCACCGATAACTTTAAGCTCGCCCTTACTTAAAGGGCGCTGTCTCCAACCCTTAAACTCGAACTTCTCAGCTACATTCTTAGGAATAACGCTATAGATGACAAATGCTATAAAAACAGATATCGCCTTATCAACTACGTCAGAAGTAAACAACGACATGCCTCTTGCTGCAAGATTAGAAAATCCACAAGTATCTTCAAAGAATTCTGCTACTCTGATAAATGAAACAGCAATATCGTCACCCTCAAAATAAAAGCTTAAAAGTGATCCCAAGCCTCCACCTATAAATCCTAAGGTGACAACATAAACAGCCATCCATCCTATATTCTTCTTGCCGTAAAAATTCTTGAAATAGAAGTACGTAACAACAGCAATCATAACATTAAGCACTGCAAAATATATGGAATTAACACTACTCAAACCGGCCACAAAATTGGTAAGAATAGCTATGACTATTCCCGGAAGATACCCTCCTAGTACTGTTCCGAGAACCGTACCCGCAGTATCAAGATACAAAGGAAGTCCAAGAGCTACCGCTGCCTTATTAAGTAACACATTAATAGCCGTGCACAGCAATATCAACAAAATGCTTAAAAAAGCGCTTGATTTATTATTATTCATGCCAACACCTCACATCACGTTCACCCTTACGCTGCAATAACGCTATAAACATTATATACCTTTTATATAAAATGTAAATTAATTTACGAAAGATACTGAATCATTCCGGGACCAAGATTATCAGTAGGTCTCGCAACAAATCCATGCTTCTCATAAAAGCTCTCTCTGCCCTTAGCACACATAAGCGCGAACATCATTGTAGTCCCGGGTTCCCTGATGCTATCAACATAATCCTTTAAGCTGTTAAGAACGATTGACCCATAGCCTTTCCCTTGACAGTCCGGCCTAACAACCAGATCCTGTACATAGCAAATGACAGCTCCATCTCCCACAACTCTGCCCATAGCACAAGGTCTTCCATCCTCATAAATAATCGACACATACAGTGCGTTATCAATAGCAGATTGGGCTTGCTTATCTGACAGTTTCTTCCATCCTACGCTGTCCCTAAGCGCCTTATATGTATCAATATCTATCTCATGTTTAATATCCATAATAGTCTCCAAATCATTTAAAATGTTTTCTCAAAAGCTCATCATGGCCTTCAAGATGCGCAGCGTCATTAAACCTTTCGAAGCCCCACTCGCCGTCATTATACGAAAGTTCCGTAATGCTGCTGTTCTCCAGCGTCTTAGCGAGTATTCCTCTGTTAGAGTATGGCATGTTGAATATCTTACATATCCACGCTCTCATCGCCATACCGTGTGTAACAACAACAATCCTCTTTTGATTAAGATTAGACGCTTGTCTAATTATATCATTTATCGCATCATCATATCTCTTGGCACAGTCTTCACCATTCTCTCCGCCGGGATATCTGATGTCCTCCTCACCGTGATAGTGCCTATGTCTGATTTCAGGAAACATACCATCAAGTTCTCTGTCACTTATACCGGTCCACTCGCCAAACTCAATCTCTTCAATTCCATCAATTACCTTAACATCAAGACCAAGTTCATCGCTTATATGTCCGGCCGTCTCCCTGGCTCTAATAAGCTTGCTCGAATATATTCCATCTATGTCAAATGATTTCAGTCGCTTGGCAAGCAACGTAGCCTGTTCATGTCCCTCAGGGCTCAAACCTACATTAACATTACACAGGTTGCTGCTCTGCCTTCCATGCCTAATTAAGAAAAGTTCCATATTGTACTCCTTATTATGAATCTGTATCATTCTGAACGAAGCGAAGAATCTTTTAACGTGGTACGAATACGAATTCTCGACCATGTTCTGCTTACATAAGCTGCGTACGCCACATACACCACAATCACTGCAACTCCACCAACATAACAACCGGGCGAAAAACTCTTCTCTCCCTTCTCATCAGCAAGGGTATAAAGCTCTGCCGCTGCCGTCACCACATACATCACTACCATAATTACATAGTGAATAACAACTTTCTTCTTGTTGTCAAAATACGGCGCGAAACGCCCCACTAATCCTTTAACAATCTCTGACAATTGAAAGATGTATAACGTTATAGCAAACATTATAAATGCAAACACCTGAATCTCCAAATGCTGATAAAACAAAGCTTTCTTAAATGCCAGCACTCCGATTACGGTATTGATTATTGCGCTTACAATCATGATACCAAGGTAGATAAGTGTTAATTTAAATCCTCTCTTAACGAGACGCTTATTCTCAAAAGGCACCCCGTTTAAGTACATCGGCGGAAGTCTATCCATCTTAAGGAAACCATCCAAAAACAGAAGCATTACCCACCAGCACACGATATCATTTGACCAAAATAAATGATAATAGGTTGTTGAGAAATCTGAATTGGCGCAAAACAGTATGTAATTGACCACAATGATAAGCGCAGCTCTCTTTAGCCAGAGTCCTATATCATTCTCATTAAAAGGTATCATATACCGACTCCTTCTTAACAAATAAACTCATAATAATATACCACAAAATGTATAAATAGGCTATATCTTACATGCGTTATTATCTATATTTTATTGATTTTTCAGCCAAAATACTTTATACTTAATAGAATAGGGAGATGCTATGCATAGATTTCGACATAAAAGGGGGCTTCTATATGGCCAGTAAGATAAGAGTAAGTATATATAATGTCAAACCGGGGATGACAGTGGCGAGTGATGTCTATTCTTCTAACGGACAGATGCTTGTACCTAATGGTTCAACCATCACTGAAGACTTGATTAACCTGATGAAGAATCACCAGATAACATTTGCAACGGTGCTAAGCGAAGACCCCACAGGCGGTGGACAGAAGCAAGAAGAGAAGGCTCAGATTTCCGAAGACGCAAGCTATCGTGAGCGTGTCAGAAACAGTGCAGAATTCAAGGAATTCCAAGGCGCATTCGAGGATTCCATGGTCAAGGTCAACTCGTCATTACAACACATCGTGTCTAACAGTGACGACATTGATACCAACGACCTTCTTGACAAGACTACCTCGATTTTTTCAGGAAGTACCAATACTTCTTTAGGTATTCTCGATCTTGTCAACAACTTAAGATATTATGATGATTCGACGTATGCGCATTCACTTAACGTATCGATTATATGCCGTGTTTTAGGCAAATGGTTACATTTGTCTGATGAGGAAGTGGATGTACTTACTGTAGCAGGTCTTCTGCATGATTTAGGTAAATTTATGATTCCTGAAGAGATTGTTAAGAAACCCGGCAAGCTGACAGACGAAGAATTCAACACAATCAAGAAGCATCCGTATCTTGGATACCAGCATGTTAAGAACAATCCTAACTTAGATGAGCGCATCAAAGCTGCCATGTTACAGCATCATGAGAAGTGTGACGGAAGCGGATATCCTTCTCATCTAACAGGACCTAATATTGCTCCATTCGCCAAGATGGTTGCCATTGCCGATGTATATGAGGCTATGACTGCTACCAGAGTATATAGAGAAGGTATGTGTCCTTTCCACGTTATAAGAATGTTCGAAGATGAGGGGTACCAGAAGTACGAAGTTGCTTACCTTATGCCTTTCTTAGAGAATATTGTTCAGACATATATCAACAACCGTGTTAAGTTAAGCAACGGTCAGATTGGAGAGATTGTAATGCTTAATCGTACAGCACTTAGTCGTCCGATGGTTAATGTCGGCGGAAGTTTCATAGATCTTTCAATGGTTAGAGATCTGACAATCGAAGAAATCTTATAAAACAATAAACCGCATCGCTTTCGCGATGCGGTATTCTTAACTAAACAACTCTTAACTTGAACTTCTGCTCTTCTCTGTCACTGTCTACAAGTGATATCGAAGCACCTAAATCCTGAAGTTTCTCTTCAAAATGCTCATATCCACGCTGAATCAGCTCAACATTCTCAACTGCTGAATAACCCTCTGCTGCAAGTCCCGCAATAACGAGTGCAGCTCCTGCTCTAAGGTCAGGCGCAACCATATCGGCTCCGGTATACTTGTTAACACCACTGATAATAGCGGTATTACCTTCAACCTGAATCTTGGCACCCATCCTTGCAAGCTCATCAACATATCTGAACCTGTTCTCGAAGATGCTCTCAGTGATGATACTTGTACCTTCTGAAAGAGCCATAACCACAGCCATCTGTGGCTGCATATCTGTTGGAAATCCCGGATAAGGTAATGTCTTAATCTGAGTATTCTTCAAGGTACGTTCTCTAGCGTCCACTCTTACAGCGTCATCATATTCATGAATTGTACATCCAATCTCATTAAGCTTGGCACTAATCGCCTCTAAATGCTTAGGAATTACGTTGCGAACTGTGATATCTCCTCTTGTAGCAGCTGCCAATGTCATAAATGTACCTGCTTCAATCTGATCAGGAATAATTGCATATGTACTTCCGTGGAACTTCTCAACACCACGAATACGAATAACATCAGTACCTGCACCCTTGATATTGGCTCCCATTGAGTTGAGGAAGTTGGCAACATCTACTATGTGTGGCTCCTTAGCCGCATTCTCAATGATGGTTCTACCCTCAGCAAGAGCAGCAGCCATCATAACGTTGATTGTTGCACCAACACTTACAACATCCATGTAAATGTGAGCACCGACAAGTCTATCTGCCTCTGCAGTAATCATGCCGTGACCAATCTCAACCCTAGCACCAAGTGCTGTAAAGCCCTTGATATGCTGATCGATAGGTCTGCTACCTATATCACATCCGCCCGGCAAAGCAACAATAGCCTTCTTGTACTTACCAAGCAAAGCTCCCAACAAATAATATGAAGCTCTAATCTTCCTAATAAATTCATCATCTACTACGGTATTGTCCTTAGAAATTGCTGCACCGTTAATCTTAACTGTGTGAGCATCTATCCTCTCGACCTTACCACCAATACCTTCTATAGCTTGAAGCATGACGTTAGTATCTCTAACATCAGGCATATTCTCAATCAAACAAGGCTCGTCAGCCATAACAGCTGCAGCCAAAACCCCAAGTGACGCATTCTTAGCACCGCCAATGACAACCTCGCCATTAAGCGGTCTACCGCCCTTCATAACAAAACGTTCCATGATACACCTCATATGTATATAACAAATATTACTGCAAATGCAGCGTACAATTAATCTTACCAAATGCCCGTCATACAGGCCCATGTGTACATAGCTCTATGCGTCTCACACCAAATATATCGCAAAATACATACCTATTATACCATATATTGAACATTTGTAAATTAAATTTATCACAAAAATGTAACATTTTTTTCATTTTTTATGCCATTTTGCCACAAACTGCTGTTCTCTTATCCGCCTCTATTCTTCCATCTCATCACTTATCTGCTGATATCGGTCCCACTCCTTCTTCCACTCTGGCTCCTTCTTGTATACTTCAGGCTCCTTAACATCAACCTTACGATTCTCGAAGTAAACGAAATTGTCGATAGCATCTAAGATGTCCTGGAATGTCTCCCTAGGAGCCAGCTCAATGTACTGCTTTAGGACATCGTCCTTTCTGCCGCCTTTATATCTTCCGTAGAAAATGTCAAAGAGATTGTGGCCTCTTACATATATCTTAATCAACTCAATGTTATCCTTGATATCCTGCTTAGAATTGATGCGAATACCTGTCTTCTTAATCATACGCTTGGTAGAACCAAGTTTATATAAATAATCGCGATACTTGGTATATAAAATGTTATAGAACTCTTCTTCATTCTTAATAACACCAACCTTAGCCATAATAGCCGGATCAAGGAAATAATTCTCAAATGAATAATACTTTAGAACAAGTACATTCTTCGGCGTAACGCGAGGAAGATTGTTCTGATCCTGCTCCTGCTCACGAGCCTTATAGTATCCACACAATTGCTTAACCAACGACTTAGGATTCTTGCCATCAGAATCTCTAATCATAAGGAATTGATCCTTAAGGTAAAGCTTGTTGATGTACTTGAGGTTAGCGTAAGTCTTGATATTAGTGCAACTGTTAACAGGAACAATGGCAATACGCTGAAGCTTACCTTCATTATCGTAAATCTCTGAATAGTACTTCTCAAGTAGCATAGGCAACCTCGTGCTATCCTGCTTGCCCTCCACAATAAAGACAAAATTAACATTCATGAGATCATTAGCGGTATATCCAAGATCATCCAAAATATCATCGATATCCTCATCTTCACTCGCAACAGTCTCATAATTCTCATCAATCATAATCTGCTTAATCTGCTTCTGAGAGAAGTTAAATATCATATTAGGCGAATGCGTCGAAAACATAACCTGGTTCTTCTTAGAGAGATTGTAAAGAATCTCACTGGCAACCTTCTGAAGCTGCGGATGAAGGAAAATCTCAGGATCCTCAATCATAATAACTGAGAATAGTTTATTATCCTTCTGTTGAATATAAGTCTCGAGTAAAGAGAAAATGTAAATACTCTTAAAACCTGCCGACAAAGTCTCAGCCGGTCCTACAGTGTTAAGTCTCTTATTGTGAACCATGGTCTTAACTTTAAAAATCTCGTCAAGATCAAAGTCGATACTATACTCAATATCCTGAACAAGACTTCCGTTCTTGTGGAAGTTCTTATTAAGGTTGTCTGCAAATTCATTGAGATTAAGATTAAACAGCTTGTACTCCATCAACCTTGTCATCTCTTGGATATTAAGCTCCTCCGGAGTCTTTTTGTTGATAAGCGGAATACAGTTGAAACACTGTGTACATGGCCTAACCTTGTCAAATATACACATATTCTCCCTTAACTCTCTAAGCTCCTCATTGCCCTGAAACTTCAGAATATCATCCTGTATATCATCGATATTACGATTGCTGTCAATAAAGTAGATAGTAGGGAACAGTTCTCTGACATATTGATTGTCCTTGGTGATACCATCTCCAAGTCTGTTTCTCCTGTCAAATGTCATACTCCATTCAAATGAAATCGTCTCCGAATCATAATCATACCCCGGAAACTTCTTCATAAAATCATCAAGCCATAAATCATATCTCTTGTAATCGCTTATAGCTCTGCGCTCATGAAGCTCGTGAAGATCGTCTTCATTAATCTTAAGTGTTCCGCCGATTACTATACTCTTACTCTTGTCGAAGAAATCACGATCCTTAATCTCGTACTTACCTACTACCGCCATAACAGCGTATAGCACCACAGTCTTACCTGTGTTGTTCTTGCCGACAAGAATCAGGGCATTGTCTATATCTTTAAATTCAAGTTCTCTGATGGATTTAAAATTACGAACGTATAAAGAAGAAAATTTCATAAGATGCACCTCCTAATACGGAAATAAAAAGATTCTTCGCTTCGCTCAGAATGACAGGGTAGCTAAATGTCATCCTGAGGAACAACGTGACGAAGGATCTTAAAAGATTCATCGTTAAAAATCATTATAAATATCTAACGTATATTATAACATATTACCCATGAATATTCATCATTTTTTACTTTGACCTATCATATAAACTGTGATAAAATATAATTCCAGTCACATTTGAAAGGATGTAGATATTATGGGTAAGAAGTTTCTTAATATCGAGCATACTACACCTAACGCAGCAGGTATAGTCAGACAAGATTTGAAGTTTAAGACAGGTGATTTCTTATGGAAGATTAAGTTCAATATTCCACTAGATCCTGCGACGGTTAATTCATCTAATATGTATGTTGCCAACTCATCTAATGTACCACTTAAGACATCAATCAGATACGATGCAGTCAGCAATCAGATTGAGATAGAACCGGGTGAACCATACAGTACAACAGAATCTTACATACTTAACATTACAACCAATGTACAATCCAGAAGCGGTCAGAAGCTCAAGGAACCTGTACAGGTACAATTCAAGTTTTATTAATAATAGCACGCCATATGGCGTGCTATTGTTGTATATTATTATAATTACAATCTCCATAATGAATATCTGTGTACGAAATCGCACTATGATAATGTCATTCTGAGCGTACGCGAATTTTGCTATCAGGCTTCTTTATGCCTTCTCTCTTATTTCTGGCACTTAAAGCTCTTTTCTCACCATAATCCTTAAGGTCAACATGATTAGATGCTGATCTAACCTCATTAATTCTGTTAACAAGCTTATCAACCTGTCCCTTAGCACCCGGAATACAATCAGATATAATCCTTAAGGCATCAAGATTACAATTAAATCTCTCCTTGCCATTATCGCTTACCCTGACACTCTTCTTGCCCTTGGTGTAGACTCTTATTGAATCAATAAGCTTTGCATTTAAATCAACAATGTCTTTTTTGATAACCTCTTTGTCGGCTTCATGATTAATATCATACATATCGTCAAGCACGGCAATTTTTTGAACAGCCTGATGAAATGCCTTAAATTCTTCACTTCTTCCTTCAGATGAAATCATATTGGATGACAACACCTTCATCCTCTCAATATAAGTCTTAAGATTCTCCTCCGGAATAATATAGGTTGCGTTTACAACCTGATTAACAGCTTCTGATAAGGTCTTCTCATTAGTAAGATAGTCCTTGACCTTATCCGGATTAGAAGTTATATTAACAAACTCAGGCATAACCTTGATATTGTCTGCCATGGTATGAATCCTGTCAATATCAAACTTCTTAATGCTGTCTTTTATTAAAAATGCTGCCATAGCTTTAGCAAGCATATCTTTTTGAACCTCATAAGACATACCGACAGCATTTACCCCTGTATGAAGCTCCACATAACGGTTTACGGATACACCCTTTTGGTATAATCCAGAAAAATGTTCCTTTACTTCCATAGCGGACTTTGTGCTGATATTACCAAGCTCGTTTTTTGCTTCATTTTTAATCCAGTCATTAATCGATCCTGTTGATAATTCTTTAATGGTCGATTTAGCTACATCATAGTATAACTTCTTCTCATTCTCATTAAGTCCTTCTTTAGCAATTACCTTTTTGCCTGAACCTTCCATCCATAAATATGACAGCTCTTCCTTAACAATATCTGCTATATTTAAATAGACATCATTAGTAGTAATATCTGGATCTTTCTCTTTGAATTTTTCAGTGAAAAGTTCCAATACCTTGGTTTCCCCGTAGGCATTATATCTTTTAAGAAAATCATCAACCTCATTACCTGAGTAACCTATCTTATGTGCTAACTGATACATATTGGTATCATTTCCGATTTTAGCAAAATCCCATACTATTTCGGTGGCTACAGTGTCATATTTATCCTTAATAAACCCCTTTAAAGTGTTAAGCCCGGTAAGATAGAGCCCGGAGCTGTCACATCTTGCCATATATCTTGCCTTTTTATCCCGTTTTGGGTCAGCATTATCAATCTTACTTAAGGCATTCTCTTCAGCTCTCATAAGCTTAAGATTATTCTCTGCCGACTTTTTGCCTAATTCCTTAAATACACGTTTCATAAGGCTTATATTGCCGGACTTGATATAGGAATCAATAAGCAGGTTCTCAATTGCACCTATCTCACTCTTTACATCGTCGGGAACCTTCTCACCCATATACGCTTTACCACCGAGGTAGGTTTCTAAATCAAGCAGATAATCAATCTTCTCTTCGACAGTTTTTAAGCTGTTAAATATATCGGTATATTTAGTAGATGTCTTGTTCTTTTTAACATTTTTAGCTGAATCAAGATAATCAGAATTAAATTTTTTTATTATATCCTTCATAAATGAAGGCTTAAACTTTTTAGCAAGCTTCTCACCCTCTGTCTTGCACCACTCACCGGCTTTTCCTTTAGGATATCCTTCAAACTTTGTTTTATTAAGCTTCTCAATCTCTGCAATCTTGTTTACAGAGATTTTATTGTCTTTACGGTACTTCTTTTTGGCCTCTTCATACCATGAAGCTGTCTCTGCCGTAATCATAAGTTCTCCAAGGTTTTTGGTCAGATTAGAATAAACTATTCTTAATCCTCCATCTTCTTTCTTAGGAATATACTTCTTGTACCGGTCTATAACCTTGGTCTCAGGCTTAAAACTCCGATTAGCAAAAAACTTCTTTTCATCATCACCCGTATATCCACAATAATGGGCAACATCCTTCATGGTCATATCCATTGTAATATTCAAGTCCTGTATTTCATTAATTTTAGATTCATTTTCACCTAAACTTAACTCTATAAACGCAGCAACTCCGTCTAAGACCTGCATAACAATTCCATCCTTATGATTAAGGCTCAGCCATACAGCTTTAGAGTATGCATCAGGGTCATCCATATCAAACCTGTTATTCATATCAAAACGAACATTCCCCCACTGATTCTCCAACGCCTTCATCTTAATCTTACCCAGTGCAGCAAAAACCTTCTTATGCGTCTCATGATTACCTTCTATTACATACTTAGAAGCAAACTCGTTATTAATAGACCTTGCAGCAACAGCTATTCCGTCATCTCCATTAATAAGTCCGTTCTCAGCCAATGCAGCAGCATAAACCTGCACCTGTACAACAAAATTAAGCTTCTCCTCAATCGTCTCGCATTTGTCATAAATATCCTTAATCCTGTACATCTTAGCCTTGTAGGAAAGCTTACTAAACTCATCAGGATAATTATTGTTTTTCTCTTCAAGCTCTTTCATGGCATACCCTCCTGTATGTAATAATTGCACTTATAATACACTATTTAACATAACAAATGCGTAACAAATGTTTTTGAAAATAATTATATTGTAACCATAGTAATAATAGCCCCAAGCATATACTTGGGACTATCTCACGCTTTATTAATATAACCATTAAATATCGCCGTTCAAACAAGCAGATGCCAGCGATTCTTAGTGGTCGTATTATTATAATTCCTTCTTAATTGCATCCGCAATCTCTGTCTGTTCATCACCTGTCAGTTCATGTTGCTTCCAAGTCACATTAACATCATCATCCTTGTATCTTGGAATCACATGCATATGAAAATGAAAAACAGTCTGACCTGCCGCTTCTTCGTTGTTCTGTACAACATTAACTCCGTCGGCGTTAAATGCCTTCTTAACGGCGTTAGCAACCTTAGTCGCGAGTGGGAACACCTTAGCCGCGAATTCATCATCCATCGAATACGCGTTATCATAGTGAACCTTAGGAACAATCAATACATGCCCCTTGCTCGCAGGTGCAGCATCCAAAAACACGTTGAAATCGTCATCCTGATACACAGAATTAGTCGGGATGTCCCCGTTAGCTATCTTGCAGAAAATGCAATCGTCCTTTACGGTAGCCATAATAAGTCACTCCTTTAATATTAATAATCTCCTACAATTATACCAAAATCCGTGTCTTATGACAACCTGAAATAAGCCTCTAAGAGCAGCTGTCATCCTGAGCGAAGCGAAGGATCTTAAAAAAACAGGGCAAAGCATAAGCCCTGCCCTTATATGTAAGAAATAACAGCAAACACACTGTATCACACTGTAAATCCACGGTTAGAACTCACTCCGACCGATGTCTCATTAAGTCCTCCCTTACCGTAGGTAAGTCCCGCGTATACCTGCTCCACATTATTCATCACAGAAGGATCCTTATCCTCGGCTGCAATTCTTGAAAATGTAGGCTTGACTGCGCGCATAATATCCCCTGCCCGCAATATTAGAGACTTATCTAATCTTAGTCTGCCGTTCAAAACAGACTTGTGAGCCTCAATCAGATAACCGGCCATGGTCTTAGCGACCGGCTCCTCCAGTTCGAGTGAATGAATCAATTCACTTATGCATCTCTCTGCCTTCTTAGAATGCAAGACAAATAAAGCGTTGTCATCACTCTCTAAAGCTTCAACAGATGAAGCTATATTATCTATGCTTAGGTCGACTAATATGTCTGCTAAGCCACTAACATTTGCCTGACTAATCCGCAGAGTATAATTTTTAATTTCTTCACTTGTCATATAAGTGCCCTTTCATAATCGATCTACTACCGCTCCAACTTGATATCATCAGGTCTGGAGAAGCTGTAAGATCGTCTCTGCTCTAAGATTAGCCTTAGACAAAATGGAAGACGTTGCTTGTTCAAGAACGTTGAGTTCGGTGTAATGTGTCATCATTGTTGCCATATCAGTGTCACCCATACGAGACGCTGCATCCTCAACGTTGTAGCTCTGTATATCCAAATCATCTTGTGCGTAACCTAAACGGTTAGTATACGCTCCTAACTTGGATCTTATATCTGAAACTTTATTAATTGCGTTATGTAAATCTTCGATTGCCAACGAAGCAAGTTCATTACTTCCTACGTTACAATACTTAATTCCTAAAGTCTCTGTTGAAACCTTCTCAAAAACGATTCCCAACATATTGGTTGAGTCGCTACCGATCTGCACCTGCATAATTGCGGCATCCTTAACTTCCGCTGTAACCGCTCCGATATCTGCAGCTCCGGTCTCGGTCTTAATCTTAAGTTCGAATCCATCTGCATTGGTGAGTATTATAACATTTCCTTCAATACTCATAACTGTATTCTCGTCACAACCGCCATCGGTAATCTCTATATCTGCCTCAACATCTGTACCATATACTGGATTAGGCTCCTCACCCTCGTAGTATACGCTTATATACTGAGATGAACCATATTCATAAGTAGTCATTGCGTATGTCGATCCATCCTGCTCCAATGCTATATTGCATCTATCACACATAGCCTGAATCTTCTCACTTATCGCAGGGTCGTTAGCCATGCTCTCGGTAATAACCAAAGTCTCACTGTTGATATGAAGAGTTCCGGGATGTATATCAAGCCCGTCATACTGCGCCTTGGTAGGATCTGCATTGACGGTTACATGATATGAACCTGGCATAACAGTCGTAGACTGACTTAAAATATCAATCGCTGTGGTCTTCATTCCATCTGCATCTGCAACGTAAGAAGTCCTCTGTGAATCACCATTAAGCAATGTCTTGCCGTTGTAATCCGTAGACTCGGCTATACGATTAATCTCCTCTTTAAGCTGAGCAATCTCAAGCTGGATAGTGTCTCTATCCTCAGGAGTATTGGTGTCATTAGCTGACTGAGTAGCAAGCTCACTCATACGCTGTAATATTGAATGTATCTCCTGCAAAGCTCCTTCTGCAGTATTGATTGCAGATATAGCATCAGCAGAGTTACGATTAGCCTGATCAAGTCCCTTAATCTGACGATTCAAACGCTTGAGAATGGCATATCCCGCCGGGTCATCCTTAGCGTTATTAATCTTGTATCCTGATGACAGCTTATATGTTACATTGTCGAGATTGGTGTTGGTACGATTAAGATTTAAGTTAGTCCTAATCGCCGTCATATTGTGATTAACCTTCATCGTTCTCATCCTTACTGTCGGTTTATGATTCGTCCATGAACCTGATTAGCATTCCTTGCTACCGCTTATACTATACATATCGGATGATTACCCCGATATCGTAACCCTTAATATAAATTAAAGTCGTATCATGCAAATGATACGACTACGGGTCATATATAGTATTGGTTATCCCAAGCTTCGCTTGGGATAAAGATTCTTCGCTTCGCTCAGAATGACACCGACAGCACCATGTCATTCTGAGGAACGGAGTGACGAAGAATCTTTTAGCTTTGTTAGGAGGTCAACTAATTACAACCTCCTAATCAATGCCACAAGCTCCTTAGCCGTCTCATAAAGCACTTTAGAAGAAATACTTACGCCATCCTCAATACTCTCATAAGACACCGAGTTAAACTCACCCACATTCATGTTAACCGAACTTATTCCGACCCCCTTGCCATTAAGTTCCTCCCTTATAGAATCTGCAAATGATGACGCCCTATCAACACCCTCAGCGTTCTCAAAGAAAAGATCAAGCGAAAGTGAACTTTCCCTCTCAACAAGCGCGCCACTCACATACCCTACACTTCTCGTCTCAACCGAAGCGCTCATCTTAACAGCACTCTCTTTATTCTTTACAAAGCTCACATTCATCGTGAGAACTTCCTCATCCATTGCAATCGGAATCATAAAATTAGAGTTCTCTCGTCTCATTCCGTTAGCAACTCTCATCATCGCCTGAATCCTGTTGCCTGCCATAAGATCTCTTGCAGTGAACTTAACCTCATTGTCACTCTCGTGAAATGCATCAGCAAATGCGTTAACAAACCAGTTGTCCTCATATAAATCTACAGGCGCCTGCGATTCTTTAGGAGTCTCAGCCTCCACACTCTCTTCTTCCAATGATTCAAGATGCGAGTATATCTTCTCTTCCAGTTCATCAAACGCAATATTAGATGTATTTCTAATCTTTAGTTGTTCCTTGATATTCTGATAGAATTCACCACTGCCTGTCATAACCTGGTTAGCTGCTTCAATATATGCAGGAGTATAAGGAAGCTTTAGCGACTTAAGCAGATTGATACTCTCATCAGAAATCTCGTCAAGACTACTCATAAGTTCTGCATCTCTTGACATCACTTCTTCCTCGTCAAATGCAGACATTACCTGATCAATTATATCCTTACCCCGCCTGTTAAGCTCTGTTATCATTCCAAAATCATCATCTAGGACAACATCCATACCCTTGGCATTTCTGCTTCTGTGACTTCTAAGAAGACTCTCTAATGTAATCTCTTCGCCATTTCTTATGACATTTCCTAAATCTCTGTCTGAAAATGAAGTAACCGAATTAATAAGTCTGTATATACCAATATAACTCTCTCTTTCCTCTGATGATATGTCACCCTTAGAGTCAAGATTAACCAAGAACTCGCTATATTTCTGCTCGGCGCTCTTGCCGTTCTTCTCCTCCTGAATCGCTATCTCTCTTGACAATTCTTCAAGAGACAACGACAAAGGATTAACGTTATCTCTAATCATACCGAGAACAGTCTCCGGCTTCATTCCTAAAAGAACCTCATTGAGCCTCGTATCTATAGCACTTATTCTCTCAACAGATTCCTTGTCAATCTCCATCTGATTGTACGCAAGGATTCTCACTGCCTTCTTGTTGATATCATTTGCATCAATGCCTAACTCATCAAGCATTGCGTCCATATTGGCAAATGCATCCGTTATCTTATCGCCCATATCTGCTCTCGGAGCAGTCATCAGAGCTTCGTAGGATGCAAGTGCATCACGATTGCCGTAACCCATAAATGTTGAACTTGCGGTCGCGGTAACTGTCTGCCCGGCTACCTGCAATGACATGCTGACCTTAAGACCTGCCTGATAGATTCCTCTAAGCGTTAATGCATTGTCATCAACAACGCCGAGCGTCTTAGCAGGAAGTGAAGGAATGGTGTTGGTAACCATCATAGTCTCCTGATAAAGGCTAACATTGTCCTTACTCATATCAACTCTGGTATCTCTAAAGAGTTCATCAAGGTTAGGTTCTTTCAGTTCATTAAGTTCCTCGATAATCTTACTTAAAGAAAGAGTCTCAACATCTAATCCGGACTTAAGCATTGTATATGTAGATGATACTGTCATTCTAAGTTTAATCTCAGTGAGATTCTTAAGGTGTTTATTATCAACAGAATCTACATCAATATCAGCGACCGGTGCCGATTCAACTGTCTCATTCTTACTTTCATTAAGTCCAATATACGCATCTATATTCTTCTGAGCAGCAGAAAGATTTCTAATATTAATATCTCTGCCCGCTTCACTAACTTCTCTAATTGCATCCGGGGTAATATTCTGAACCTGCTCCACTATATTAGATGCATGTCTAATATTAGATTCTCCGGAAATGATTGCGCTTTCCCCGTTCTCACCTAAGCGCAAAGCGTCGATAACATTTGCCTCGTAAGCAGGAACATCAAGACCTTTCTCGTTAAATGATTTGACAGACATGAAGATGTCCATATTCTTATGAGTCACATCAACTCCCTGTTCAATCATCCACTTGGTTGCCGTCATCGTATCGTCGCTAACTTCTATTCCCTGATTAGTTAGAAGCTTCTCTGCCTGTGGCTTTAACGCGTTCCACGAATCAACAGACAGATTCTCTATTGTAGGGTACGAGGTTCCGCTATGTTCTGCCTGATATACATTGTCAAATGTAAAATCCATGTTGTTGTCCATCATGTAATGCATAGCACCCTCTGAAACATGAGACATAGTCTGCGCTTTGGCGATTGCGTCGATAACTTCAGGTGAACCTGACTTAAAACTCCTGCCGTCCTCCACCGCACGGTATTGATTGACAAGCCCCATAATACGGCCGATGCCGGCATTAGAAATGTCAACGCCCATCTGCCTTAAATACTTAATCTCGTCCGAAGAAAGGTTAGCAACCTGCCTAGACTCATCAGCTACATCTGAGGTGATGTCAACGCTTAAATCTGATTGACTTAGGATGCTCACAAATTGATCCGTATCTCTCTCAACCTTAAGAGTATTAATGGACGCAAGATTAGAGCCCACGCTGCCGCTCTCACCCGTCGCAGCCGCGCCGACATACTCCTGCATCGCTTTAAGCTTAACTTTGTTGCCATCAACCGTCTCAACTTTAAACATCATCTCGTCGCCAACCTTGCGATCCTTAACAATGTCTGAGTTAACCTTAAAGTCCCTGTCTCCAATTGTAACTACGGCATCCTTGCCTACAGAAGTAACCTTGCCCTTTATCATGGACCCCTGGCTACTGAACAGCACTCCTTCGCTGCCTCCTATCCTAAGAAGATTATCATCCTTCTTGATATCATTTGCAGATATATTAAGGGAAGCCATAGTCTCACATCCTTTTAAAATTACTATCATATATATCGGCAAATGATGAGGAATAGTTTAGTACATGCCTGGTTTGATTGTCTAAAGTTCGTAATCGGTTTCATTTATCTAATACTCAACCAATAATTAAATGACACCCGCAGACTGCTGTGCTATAATATTACTGCATTCATCAATTATCATATATAATGATGAGACTAGTTTTACGGGAATGGAGGAGACTGCTATATGACTTTACGTGAGCTGATAGAACTTCTTAAGCAGGCTACAGATATAAGCGAAATAGATAAACATCGAGATGAGATTGTAGCTTTGATTCCAAAGGTTGAGATAATGATTGATTTTGATCAGCAGAATTATTCGCATCAGTATGATCTGTGGGGACATTCACTCCATACGGTTGTGGAACTTCCAAAAGATATTAATGATGATATGGTTTACTTGGCTGCACTTATTCACGATATAGGAAAGCCTGATTGTCAGATTTATGACGAGCGTGACGGTAAAGTAAATATGCATTATTATGGACATCCTGCACGTAGTGTGGAGATAACAGAAAATGAAATTATTCCAAATCTTCTATTAAGAGGTGAAAATCTTTCGAAAGATGAACAACGCCGACTTCTCTATTACATAGAACATCATGATGACCGTGTAAAACTTGGAACAGAACATCTGATAATTCATCTTAATCTCGGAGCCAGCATTTCAGAGTTTCAAACGCTAATGAAGCTTCAGGTAGCTGATGCGAAAGCTCATATTCTAATTCCGTTCATACAACGAAGAATTGAAACCTGCGAAAGACTTTCGGGAAAATATGCTGAAGAATTATATCAGGAGATACAAAGATTACAACAAGGGTAAACCACAATATATTATACAAATTTACGAAGAAGATTTTGTTTATAATCGCTGGCAATAAACTATGAGTTCTGTTATAATCGTTAGTAGTTAACTTAGTGTCACGATATCAAATAAATGTATTACATTGCTATAATCAAGATACTTCAAATCTTATGCAAAGTAATACCAGAAAGGACTATACTATGGAAAAATCTACCATTATTATAGGTTATACGACTGGCGTATATGACCTCTTTCACATCGGACATCTTAATCTTTTAAAAAACGCAAAGGGTATGTGTGACAAGCTAGTTGTAGGTGTTACAGTAGATGAACTCGTACAATACAAAGGTAAAAAATCAATGATTCCGTTTGAGGATCGAATTGAAATTGTACGTTCGTGCAAATACGTAGACGCCGCTGTACCACAACACGATATGGATAAACTTGCAGCATGCAAAAAGCTCGGCGCAACATATCTATTTGTCGGAGATGACTGGTACGGAACAGAGAAATGGATAAATTACGAGAAAGAGTTTGCCGAAGAAGGAATACAGATTATATATTTTCCTTATACCAAAGGTGTATCTAGCACCAAAATCAGCGAGGCTCTTAACGCTGTCAGAAGTGATAATCTCAAAGACGTAAAATAATACACACATTCAACTGACAGTATTAATTCAACTCGATATTCGATACAAAAGGAGGTCCAAATACAATGTTTAAAATTAAATACTACACTAAACGATTACTTGAATATTTGGATAATGAGATCAACAGAAGAAACACTGACAGGTTCATATGGCTTGGTTATAATCCCGCTTTCCCTGCCATTTATGATATGCTGTTAGAAAAGGGAGTTAAAAGCATACGCATACTTGACAATAACAAAGACAAGCACGGATGGGAAGTTACCCCCGTAAAAAAAGAGTTCGAAGGTAATAAAATAGTGATTGAATCAGTCACAATATCAGATGAAGATAAAAACGCTTTAATTGTATGCTCTAACGCATATTACAAGGAGTTTGTAGTTCAACTTGAAGAATATGGAATTAAAGAAGATCAAATACTTGATATTTATGGTACTATAAGAGAATGGACCAACGAAGAAGAAGCACCCGCTATAAAAAACTACAAACTCATTCAAGGGAGAGAATTACAGTTAGAAGAACTAAAGATTCTTCAATTTTTCCGTGATTTCTGCAGTGATCACCAACTAAGATGGTACATTGCTGGAGGTACTCTTCTTGGTGCCGTACGACACAAAGGCTTCATTCCATGGGACGATGACGTCGATGTCTATATGCCTTACGAAGATTATACCAAATTAGTATCGCTATTCGACAACAATGATACTTATACATTGCTAGATTGGAGAACCGAAAGCAAGTATCCTTTGCAATTTATTAGATTAATACGAAATAACACATATCAATTGTCCCCTCTATCCACCTTTGGTTATTTCACTACGGGATGTTGCATTGATGTTTTCCCAATTGCAGGATACCCTGATGATCGTGAGGCAATTAACGAAAAATTCAAACGACATGTTGTTCTAGATAGAGAATGGAGATACTGTATAACCATGAAAGATTTGTACGGTGATCAGTTTGCAGATTTTAGGCAAGAGATTGCTGACGAAAAATACAAACTGTCATTCTATGAGTCTAATCTCGTAGGCGCAATGCAGAAGGTATATGGCTCCCCATGGGCAGCTCCGCGTGAATTATTCGACAAGTGTGTTGATCTTGAATTTGAAGGTGATAAATTCCCAGCACCCATAGGATATGATGAGTATTTAAAACTAAGATACGGAGACTATATGACCCCTCCACCTAAAGACCAACAAAGGATTCATTCATATCCAACATATTTTATAAATCAATAAGTTATACTCCCGGCGTTATTGAAGTTAGCTCAACAACATAATTTCAATAACGCCATTCTTTATGTTCATTTCAGTTCCGTACTCCGTACTAAGCCTATTAAGTCTATCAAATATCTCCTGTTGGATATCTTCCTCAGCAAGATATGGGAAACCTTTCTCTTTATTATCATCATCAAACCCAAGCTCAATAGGAACGAGTTGAACACCTATAAGACTATTATCATTACCATATTCAAGAATCGGAATTACAGATCTAAAATTATACGGATCAAACACAAGCCCAACCGTTCCACCTTTAGTTCTTACATTATATAACTCTTCAGGCGTAAGATTGTCATCTACATGGTATCTTTCAAAAATATCATGCGGTGCATATTCCATGAGTTCCTCTTTGAACATGAAGTTTCCAAGCGAATAAAAAATCGGACACCCTTTATAGATCTCAATCCCTTTTAACTGATGGGTTCCGGTTCCAATCACCACCGAAGCACCATTATCTATACACGCCCGAGCAAATTCTTCATGATAGTAATCTGCTGTATCATCACTCATCCCTTTAATATCATGAGAATGAATATTAACAACTATTAAATCAGCTTTTTCCTTTTTTGCGCTATCTATAGATAAAAGGATTCTTTCTAAATCTCCCTTATGACAATATGTCATTTTTTTAAGCTCATCACCAAGAACAAATTCCAGCCTACCAAACCTATGAATATCACTATTCAAAAGGTGTGTTCCCATCTTAACCGATTTCAAAAATCTGGCATTAACGCACAGTGTCTCCGCAGTAGAATCAATAATATCCATAATATCCTTTGTGACAATTAACCTCTCAGAATGACGAAGCATATTCACACCCGGTCTTGGAGGGATGTTAAGTGATGGATCTCCGGCTCTAGCAGCATCATCACAAGACGCTGTACAGCTAACAAATGCAATCTTTTTACCATTACGCTCTAAATATACCGGTTTAGATGCATTAGCTAAAGAATTACCTGAACCTGAGTGTAATATACCTCTCTGATCTAATGCATCATTTGTCATTCTTAACCCGCTATATGAATAATCCATAGTATGATTATTAGCTGTATTATAGTAATCAAATCCAAATTCGCCAAGAATGTCCAGTTTTTCTGATGTTGTAGTCAACCATTGTCCTCCACAAAATGTAGAAGCAAATGCCTTATCTCCACTCAAAACCATCTCAAGATTACTTCCTCGAACATCACACTCTTTTATTATTTTTACAAGATAATTGTTATTCCAATAGTCATCAGATGGATTTGTGAGCATTATAGCATCACCAGTAAAACACATTTTCATTTTAATTCACCTCATCAATTATATTTAAAAACCTCTCCAATGACCAAACAAGCCATTTTTGATCTCCGGTCATATTATCCGTACAATGTTCTAAAAACTCAGGGCGTCGAGGTCCTTCCCACCCACCAAGCCATTCATTCATTGGACGCGGCATAGGAACCTTTGCGGGAATTTTAAACCCTGGATATAATCTGGAAAATATTTCTCTCACGAGATATTTATTCTCTCCTTGTCTTACTCTGTCAAGATCCAAAGGATTGCCCATACGTGTATACGCATACGGTGCTACAAGCCCAACCTGAGCCATCTCTGTCGCATTAATATAAAAGTTCAACGATGCATAATACTCAAATTCCGTCAAAAATCTCGGAACATCAACATATCCACCCACAGTATATTCTGTATATGGGTCTAATATAAATACCGGATCCTTTAATACGTGATGTGGCATAACAAACGACCATCTATCAACAAATTCTCCGTATTTCCAATCTCTTGACAGTAAATCACTATGACCGCCATATACACAATCAGCAGTTTCACCAAATATCATTGAATCAAATCCATCTCTTTTTGCCTGAAGAGATGCCTTATAAATCTGAACCTCAATCGAGTGTGTAGGTTGATTTTTATGAATCATTATTTGATCAATATATTCCTCAAAATCTTCCCAATATATATCAACAATTCTATGTTCTAATCCACATATCTTAGCATATTCAGCAGCCATCTTAGTTTCATCAGTAACCTTCACACCAGGCACATTACACCTAAACGTGTATGCTACTGATCCTTTCGGCATAAATTTAGCCAATATTGCGGAATCAATCCCACCACTAAGAGCTAGCGCGGTTTTTTTATTGTTGCAAGCGTCCTGAACAATCTTTTTTAAATAAACCTCCAAATCATAACTATTATATACTAGTTTCCTTGAAATATCTTTTTTTATATACGGGCGATTGTATTGTTCACTAAAACACTTTTCCGCATCAACAATAAATCGATACATCAAATAAGAACTAGCACAATACTTCAAATCAGTCTTCAAATTGCTATCCTCCAATCAATATGATTCTTCTCTTCCGATAATTAGCCAGTTAAATTCTTTCCAATATTCTCGCATCAAGCTCTTTGATTGCACCTAGGGAATCTGTCATAAGCTCAGCCCTCTTTACGGCTTTCTCACTCATAGCATTGTAGAATTCGGGATCATCCTTATACTTAAGGATGGTCTCTTTCATTTGCTCTAAATTATCTACCGCAAATTCAATTCCGCCGGCTACCCCTACATCTCCTTTGTTAAGATAGACTGCAGGTTTACCCATTGTAAATGATTCAATAACTGAATATCCTCCACCCACTCGGTTTGGATTAACATACAGCTCACATATACCGATAAGGTTGAGAATATCATCACAAAAACCTACAAAAGCAGAGTTTACTGCAAGATGTTCATAGTCGTTCATTAACATTTGATAGGTATCTAATATTCCTGCAAATGTTACAAACACTCCTTCTTTACACAACTCATCAAGCATCTTTAAAAACTCATCATCTAGTTCACTGTCTAATCTTATTCCGATTATGACAATGGTAAACCTATCTTTTGGTATACCTAAAATTTCTCTTGTAATATCAGGATTGGTTTCGGCAGGTTTAGTGATATTGAAAGTAAAACGACTCGGGATATAATCCTTTCCTTCAGGTACTTGCTCACTTCCTATAATCTTCATAGGTCCAATACCCTTAGGAACACTCGAAAACAAAAGTGCAAGAGACGCAACAGGAACAACCTTGCTGAGCATATCAGCCACAATACTTCCACTTCCAATAGACAGTACATATTCAGGTTTCACCTTCATCACAATCTCAACAGCATCCTTAACCCTCTGTGTAATCGGTGCTGTGTTATCAAATTGAACGAAGCTTACCTCTTCATCCGTTCCGAATACTTTAATCTTGTTAACTCCTGACAACTCTTCCTTATAAACCGGAGAAAAGAAATTATAAAGCGGTGTATACCCTCTTATTGTGTACTGCTCAGCCGTATTTATCAGGTATACTTTCTTCCCTATCGCCATCAAATCTTTAACTCTCTCCATTGTAGTTCTTGACGGCGCATGAGTGTTGCCTAATAATTGTTCCGTTAAAACAACCACTACATCCTTATTATGCCCTTTTATTCTGCATTGGGAAAGCAACGGTTTAGTGAGTTCGTCAAATGCTTTATTAGCCTCAACATACATGCTATCAAGAATCTCCGAAATCTCTTCATCCTTTTCAATTATACTTAACAATCCGATTCTCTTAAACTGCTTCCAAATAAAATAATAATTAACGCCATTATAATTCGGACTGTCTATAATTCTCTTTAAATATTCTTTAGTCAAATCAGTGTCGTGCTCGGCTTTCATAAGATAAGAAGTCACATTAAGCCACATAGGTTCCGACAGTTTTTGTCTTCTGAGCATCCTAAAAAAATGCGTATAAAATCTCTCAAGCCATTCTTTGGCGAATCTTAGATTATTACCATCTAAATCAATGCACAAGTCCGCAACCACATCATAGCACTTATATATATCATTTTCGGAAATGATACCAAGAAGTCTTTTGGGAATAGTATTGGCATAATTCTCACCCATAACCTGACTTTCATAGTCAAGTGCAACAGCTATATCTATATCCTCCCAAGCTTTAGGAGTGGACTCTTCTTCAGTAACAATAAGATTAGCCACCATAGGATAACTATAATCATAAAGTCCCTCACCCAACGCTCTGTCATCTGTTATAAGAGTCACGGCGTCAGGAGCTTCAAGACATATCGAGAGTAATTCTCCAAATGCAAAAAACATATTACCTTCACACGACGCATGTATGTCTGTGTAAAAATGAATCATGTCCTCTTCATGATCATTAATGTACGCCTCAACCTCATTGTTATCTCTCTCCATAAAACATATAACTGTACTCATACTTCCTCCTAAAAATGCCAACACTTAAATTAAGTGCTGGCATTAAATTTAATTATTATTCACCCAACTTTTATAACTCTGAGCGCAGCGAAGAATCTATTTAGATCCTTCGGAACGATGTTCCTCAGGATGACATGGTTTAACCGTAGCGGAGCACATTGTGCTCCACATATGGCGAACATTGTTCGCCTCTACACGTGATATGTCATTCTGAGCGCAGCGAAGAATCTTTTATTTATCGCTCTTGTCAGCTGCCTTAGTTGTAGCAGCCTTCTTAGCTGTGGTTGCTTTCTTAGTTGTAGCAGCCTTCTTAGTCGCCGTAGTCTTCTTGGTCGTCGTACTTGCAGCCTTCTTAGCTGTCGTAGCCTTAGCCTCTGTCTCCTTCTTAGCTTCTATAGTCTTCTTGGCCGTCGTACTTGCTGCTTTCTTGGTTGTAGTTGCCTTAGCCTCTGTCTCTTTCTTAGCAGTAGTTGTCTTAGCTGCTGTAGTCTTCTTAGCTGTTGTACTTGCTGCCTTCTTGGTTGTTGCAGCCTTAGCCTCTGTCTCCTTCTTAGCAGCAGTTGCTTTCTTAGCAGTTGTTGCCTTAGCTGCTGTACTTGCAGCCTTCTTAGCTGTCGTAGCCTTAGCCTCTGTCTCCTTCTTAGCAGCAGTTGCTTTCTTAGCAGTTGTTGCCTTAGCTGCTGTAGTCTTCTTGGTTGTCGTACTTGCTGCTTTCTTAGTAGTGCTTGTAGCTTTCTTAGTAGTTGTCTTCTTAGCTGTAGTTGCTTTCTTGGCTGTTGTTGCCTTCTTAGCTGCTTTCTTAGCGGCTGCCTCAGCCTTCTGCTCAGGAGTAAGCTCAATCTTATGATTATACTCAAATACTACGCAAGCAAGTGGCGGAACCTTAACAGGAATTGAATACTGTCTTCCATCCCACTCCTGCTCAGTCGCCTTGACCGAACCGTTAAGGAATTCATTGTTGCCACCAAACTCTTCTGCATTACTGTTAAGAATCTCTTTATATGTTCCTGCATTTGGAACACCAACTCTATATCCGGTGTCATAAGAAACCGGAGTAAAATTACATACGAATACCAATGACTTCTTACCATCAGGAGACTTCCTAATCCATGTGTAGATTGACTTGTCTCTGTCATCAGCATTAATCCACTCAAATCCATCTGTGTAATCAGTGGCATAAAGAGCAGGGTATTTATTCTCCATATGAAGAAGCTCTCTAACCCAATTGTTAAGCTTTCTATGAGCAGGCTCCTGATCGAGAAGATACCAATCAAGACTTCTCTCCTCACTCCACTCTCTGGTCTGACCGAAATCCTGTCCCATGAAGAGTAACTTCTTACCCGGATGTCCAAACATGAAACCGTACGCAACTCTAAGGTTCATGAACTTCTCATGCATCTCACCAGGCATCTTGTAGAGCATAGAACACTTACCATGTACAACCTCATCATGAGAAAGAACAAGAATGTATCTCTCTGAATGATGATATGCCATTGCAAATGTCATCTTGTTGTGAACACCCTTCCTAAACAAAGGATCCTTAGACACATACTCAAGGAAATCATTCATCCAACCCATGTTCCATTTGTAAGCAAATCCTAAGCCGTTATCTTCAGGACGAGCGGTAACATTTGGCCAAGCAGTAGATTCCTCAGCGATAACCATCGCACCCGGCTGTCTTCTCTCAACAATTGAATTAAGATGCTTCAAGAACTCTACGGCATCTAAATTCTCATTGCCGCCGTACTTATTGCGAACCCACTGTCCATCCTGCTTACCATAATCAAGATAAAGCATAGAAGCAACAGCATCGGTACGAAGTCCGTCGATATGGAACTTATCAATCCAGAACAACGCACTTCCAATAAGGAAGTTAACAACCTCTGACTTAGAGTAATTGAAAATGTAAGTACCCCAATCAGGATGCTCACCAAGTCTTGTGTCAGGATGCTCATATTCAGGCATACCGTCAAATCTTCCGAGTGCAAATGCATCCTTAGGAAAATGTGCAGGAACCCAATCCAAGATAACCTTGATATTGTTCTTATGCATATAGTCAACAAAATACATAAAATCCTTAGGCTCGCCGTATCTGGATGTAGGTGCATAGTAACCTGTAACCTGATATCCCCAAGAGCCGTCAAAAGGATGCTCAGATATACCAATAAGCTCAACATGAGTATAACCCATATACTTACAGTAATCAGCAAGATCCGGTGCTATCTCTCTATAGTTGATAAAATCTGTCTGGTTCTCTCCACCCTTCTTCCAAGAGCCCAAGTGAACCTCATATATATTCATAGGGAGCTTGTAAATATCACTCTCATTACGCTCCTTCATGTACTTCTCGTCAGTCCATGGATAATCTCTCAAATCAGCGACAACCGAAGCATTCTCAGGACGCATCTGGAATAAATTACCGTACGGATCTGATTTAAGAATAAGACTTCCATCGCGAGTAAGAATCTCGTACTTGTAAATCTCGCCCGGTCCAATATGAGGAACGAACAACTCGAAGATACCCATATCTTCACGACCACGCATAGGATAGACTCTTCCATCCCACATATTGAGATCACCAACAAGACTTACTCTCTTAGCATTAGGTGCCCAAACTGCAAAATAAGTTCCGAACACTCCGTCAAGTGCCATAGGATGAGCACCAAACTTCTCATAAATCTCGTAATGAACACCGCTACCAAACATATAGCAATCATCTGCAGTAATCACGGACTTAAAGCTATACGGGTCCTCAGAAGTAAAGTAGCTTCCACCATCAAAATACTTGGTAATCTTGTATTTATGATAAGTCTTACCCTTAATAAAAATAGCATAAACACCCTGATCGTGGATGCGCTCCATCTCCTTGGTCTCAAGGTCACCCTCAACATGAATGGTCATTCTTGTAGCACTAGGATGAAATGCAATGATGACATATCCATCTCCTACAAAATGAGGTCCGAGCATGTTCTGAGGGAACTTCTCATAACCCGCAACTATACGGTTAATAATGTCGTAATCAACAAACTCTGCTATGTGTTTCTCCATTTATTTCACTCTCCTTTAATTAACTATTCCATACATATACTGTTGAATCAATGCCCTAATATCCCCATCTGTTACGTGATTCTTAAGCTCTTCATCAATAACCAGTGTTCTCTCAGAATATGTATAAGCATACTGATTAAGTAACCCCAGAAAACCCATCGCAAATTGCTCTTGCCTTCCATTCATATTACCAAGCATGTCGGACGCTCTCATAAACATATCTATAACACTCTGATATAAATTAAGCAAATGTGGCTTAACCGCTTTATAAGAATCGCTACTCTTCGGCGAATACATTAATGATAACATAAAACCAAAGAAAATTCCATCATCTACGGCAAATGTTAAAAAAGCCTTAGCAACATTAAATAGTTGTTCTCTAACATCACTGTCTGAACTATTCATAGGAGTGGAAACCTTGTCCATAAGCCGATCAAATCCTTTATCTAAAATAGCTTCCAACAGACCATACTTGCTTCCAAAATAGTGATACAATGTAGGCTTAGTAATACCGGCAGCATCAACAACTTCTTGAACGCCCACTGCATCATAGCCCTTATCGGCGAACAGCTTAAGAGCAACATCAAGGATGCTCTCTCTGTTATCCATAAATCACCTCATCTCCTACATATTACGCTTATTTTTGATTATACCGATTGGTATAGTAAATGTCAAGGCATTTATAAATACTGAAAAAAGTGCCACTAACACGTAGTGGCACTTCATAATAACGATATTAAATTACTCGAAATCCATAGCCTTAACAGTGTTCAATCCGCCGTCCTCTAAGTCTCCGTTGAATACAACATCACCTAAAGTATCTTTAGCACGCTGTTCAGCTCTGTTAAGTGCATTGCCGACAAACGTAATAATCTCATCAATACCCTTGGCTTCCATAGAATCAATCTTGTCGTTAAGCACCTTAAGTCCGTCCTCATCAGGCTTGAATCCATTCTGCTGCATAAATGCTACAGCCATATCTGAAAGATCCTTGTCTGACAAGTCATGAAGCAACAATATAGAATGGAACAATGAGTTAAGATCAGGGCTCTCATTAAACATATCCTTAACCGTATCAACCTCACCAACGAGCATAAGCACTACATCATTCTCAGGATTGTTAACAATCTCATAAACCTGCTCTGCCTTCTCAGATGATATATCACCCGCCTGCTCTATAACAAGACATCCGCCTCTAAGCTTAGGAAGAATCTTGTTAAGATCGGTCTTATTAAGAACTGAAGCCTTAATAGTAGCGACAACCTTGGTCTTAACCAAGCCAATATCATGATATGCTCTAGCATAATCGATAGCTACATTAGAAACCTTAGCACCCTCACTGGCTAATACAACAAGGTTACGATAGATACCCTTCTTCTCGATAACATGCTCAATATTCCTTCTGAACTGCTTTCTGAATCCTACAGAAGCAGCATATTTAGCGATATGCTTCTCAGCCTTGACAGGAACTCCATACTTATCGATCTCTATACCATCAATAACCATAGGCTCTCCTATCTCTTCCTCAACTGCCTCCGACTCTTCTGAAGGTACTTCCTCCTCAGGTTCAGGCTGCTGTTCCTCTATAGGTTCCTCACTAACCTCAACTACATCAGAATCAACATCCGGTTCAGTTCCAAGTTCAATAACCTCAGGTTCTGCTTGTGGTTCTGCCTCTTCGGTCTGAGTATCCTCAACAACCTCAACCTCTGTCTCTTCCTCTACAGCTTCAACCTCAACCTCTTCTTCAATATCTTCAGTCTCTTCTAGCTGCTCAGGTTCAGAAGCCTGCTCAGGTTCAGAAGCCTGCTCAGGTTCAGAAGCCTGCTCAGGTTCTGGCTCCGGCTCTGCTTCTGCCTGTTCAGCTTTAAGCTTAGCCTCTTCCTCAGCTCTCTTAGCCTCTTCTTCAGCCTTAAGTCTCTGTTCTTCTTCAAATGTCTCATCGGTTACAAGCTTGTCTCCTGCAAACGCTGCATTATCAAGCGTAACCTCACTATGTCCATCTCTGTTGATACTTCCACCACCAAGACCGGCATCACTTAGTGAACCACCTGCAAGAGCTACATTACCTAATGTAACGCCATCATCCTCGACCTTAACGCCTTCTGCTTCAGGCTCTCTTGTAGCATTAATCTCGATATTATCAGTTGCTTCCGCCTCACGACCTGCATTGACTTCAATATTATCCGTAGCCTCCGCCTCGCGACCTGCGTTAACTTCAACATTGTCAGTTGCCTCTGCCTCACGACCTGCATTAACTTCAATAGTCTCAGGTCTATTCTCGTCAGGCTCTGCCTCATTAACTCCATCCTTAGGAGCCTGTGGCTCTGCTGTAGAAAGATCTGCCTTAGGTGCTTCCTCCTGACTAGCATTCTCTACTGCCTGTGACTCCTGAGTTGCAACCTCCTGTGTCTCAGGTGCCTGTGCCTCAGCCGGCTTCTCCTCCTGCTTTGGAGGTGGATCAATAAGCTCACCCTTCTCATCGATAGCAAGACCTAATCTATCAAGCACTTCTTTACTGATTGTCTTACGCTTAAATGGTGGAAGCTTCTTGATACGTCTTCTCTCTTGCTCATCAAGCTGTTCCTGAGCTTTACGCTTCTTCTCTTCCTTAGCAGCACGCTCAGCCTCAACCTTAGCACGAATAGCCGCAATTGCATCCTCACGTTCCTGATCAGCCTTGCTTCTTGCACGAGATACTGAATTACGAAGTCTCTCCTGCTCTGCAAGAGCCTTAGCTGCACGCTCTTCCTCTTCTTTAATCTTTCTGTCTTCTTCTGCTCTCTTAGCTTCCTCTTCGGCGCGCTTAGCCTCCTCTGCCTTGCGTCTGGCCTCTTCTTCTGCCTGACGCTGCTCGAGAATCTGCTTAGCCCTTGCATCCTCAAGAGCCTTCTCTCTCTCAGCCTGGATTCTACGCTCTTCTGCAATCTTAGCGTCGGACTCAGCCTTAGCTCTAGCCTCTGCTTCCGCACGTCTGGCAGCTTCTTCTTCAGCCTCTGCTCTAGCCTGTGCCTCAGCCTGCGCTCTAGCCTCAGCTACCTTAGCTTCCTCTTCTGCACGCTGTGCATCTTCAGCAGCCTTCTTCTCTGCCTCAGCTCTGGCTCTTGCCTCAGCCTGTTCTCTCTCCATCTCTGCACGCTTCTCAGCTGCTATTCTCTTCTGCTCTTCGGCAGCCATAGCCTGCTTAGCCTGTCTAGCCCTCTCCTTAGCTGCGGCTTCTCTCTGCTGAAGCTTAGAGTCATCATAGTTAGCCATAAATTCTCTCTCTTCTTTAGAAAGAATCTGACCGCCCATACCTGATCTCATACCGCCGCCACCGAAACTACTACGATTAGGACCTGATCCTCTGTGACCGCCTCCGCCGCCACCGGCAAGTTTTAATGATAATTTTGGTTTGTTGTCATCTGCCATATCAAACGCTTCCTCTTCATCATAGTCATAACCCTGTTCATCAACATCAGCTTCAGGCGGTGCTTCATCACTTTCGACTTCCTGTTCCGGCACAGTCTCTTGCACCTCTGCCTCCTCAACCGGTGCTTCCTCTACAACCGGCTCAGGCTCTTCGGCAGGTTCCTCGGTCTCTGCAGCAGGTTCAGGTTCTGCAACCTCAACTACTTCAGGCTGTTCTTCAACTACTTGCTCCTCAGATTGCGCTTCTTGCGGTTGAGCCTCCTCTGGCTGAGGTCCTTCACCTTGCTGTTCCTTCCTAGCCTCTTCCTTACGGCGTTCTGCCCTTGCAATCTTATCAAGCGCAGCCTTGATATCCTCTATCTCGCTGCCCTCTTCTTCTCTCTGCCTTGCCGCCTCTGTGTCTTCCTCAAGCATCAGCGTATCTGACTCAGGCTCTTCTTCCTCGGATGAACCCTCCTCAATAATCTCAACCTCGACCTCTTCGTCAGGCTTGTGAACATACGAATTCTTACTTCCGCCAACTACAGTAGCTGTCTCAGTAACCTCTGCATCAACGCTGATAGCATCGTCATCATCAATATTCTCTACAATAACAGAATCGTCCTCTTCAGGTGCTGCCGTATCAGCAGCGTTACCACCCTCAACCTCTATGAAATCCTTCTTAAGCTGTTCATTCTCCTTCTGAACATATTGGTAAATATTACCTGACTGCTCAGGAGCCTCGTCCTTAGGATAACAGTTAAACGCCTTGTTAACATTAATACTACCCATCTTAAGAGGCTTAGCCCACTTAACATAGAGATTAGACTGTGCAAAACTAGAGAATATCTTGTCACATTCTTTAATAGAATCTTCATTCCTACCTGCCTTACGATAAAGTAATGCAAGTTCAAATGCAAGCTCGTCAATATACTCCTTATTGAGAATACCCTGCAAAATACCAATCAGCTCATCATCAGACGCAGAAAGAGCCTTCTTGACATTGTAAAATACTCTCTGTCCCTCAATACTCTCCAGCGGAACAATAGTGGTGTATATCTTAAAATACTGCTTCGCCTTGGTAAAATATCCTATCTTAAGGTAAAGCCTAATAATCTCTTCAATAACCTGCTCGGACTTGGGCGCCAAAATATGTGCGGAAATAAGAGTCTTCCTAGCTTCGTCAAACTTCTTATTCTCAGCATAAACCCTTCCGCAAAGAACCATAAACTGCGGATTCATAGAATTCTCAACATCAATCTTCTTAATCTCCGAAAGAGCAGCCTTGTAATCTCTCTTATCTACAAGATCCTTAATCGCTCCCATATTTATGTTGGTACTCAATCTTATCACACCCCGTTTAAGCTAATTAGTGAGTCTCTTCATGCAAATGTTATCTGTATCCGAGCCTAAAACACATACAAATGCCCTAATATCATCAAAGTACACTACACCCACTCTGTACATTATACATCATTATAACAAATTTTTGTTTAAATTGCACCCATAATATGTACATTTTTACTTTTTTTTATAAAAAATTTACTCTATCGAATGTTCATAACTTGTTGATAACTCAAAAAATGAGCATTATATCATTAAAATATAACACTCATTTTCATTATTTATCATAAACTATAAAAGTATGCTTCAGTGTACGTTCTTGTTCCGAAGGCAACGCCATGTAATCACCATACTTTATAGTAAGCATCCTATCATAATCTTTTACAGTCGGAAACTCTCTTCCTTCAAACGATACCATAACCGTCTCATCAAACACTTCTGCCGGATATACATCCGTATCAACTTTGCCTGACAGAAAGCATCCCCTTTTGCCCGATGAATCATAATTGTATCTTACCATGGTATCATTTATTCTATCCGCCACCGCCCTATATCTCTTTCTCCACTCATCGCTGTCTTGATAATTATACCATAAATTATCCCAATCTTTAGAATTATTCAATACCTCACTTGTGAACTCCGCAACGTTTTCATCTTCCGGAAATCCACATACCGGGAAAATATCTATATTGACGCCCAGCATTGCTTTAAACGGATATTTAACATCTTCAAGCACTGTTCTTGTATCTACAAGTCTCCCGAGAGTATGATAAAAATTATCTGTGTTATTGATATTATATGCAACATAATACTCATGCTTGAAATCTCTCATGAATTTGTTATAGTCTTCAATAGGCATAAAAACATCTATATCGTCGTCCCAAGGAATAAACCCCTTATGTCTTATCGCACCAAGCAAAGTTCCAAAAGCAAGATAATGTCGAAGCCCTTCCTTGTTACAATAATCGTCCCATGCACATAATATTTCAAATTCTCTCTTTTTCATCTCACTAACAGAATATAGTTTATCTTCTGACACCATTGGAATAGATGCTAATCTATATACTTCTTTAAAATCTTCAACCTCAACAATCTGTTGCTTATAGTAACCAAGTTTCTCAAGTCGTCTATAGGCCTTGTCAGGTTCTCTTGTAGCAAGTACAAGAATAATGTCATCATTATGCGGAACAAGATAATCCTCAAGGTTTACCGGATCCAAATATCCGTTAAACGAGGAAAGAATCCCTTGCTTTACTGACTCATTACGTCTTGAATTAGGATCTACAACCTTGGCTATCTCATATCCCGCCTTGTAAATCGCTCCCATAATATGCTCGGATGTCCTATAATCGCCATAGATAACAATCTTCTTGTTATCTAGAGTTCCGTCAGTTGTAATCCGCTCAAGATTTTTATAAAAATTGTCGTTGATATTCCTAATTTCAAGCTTATACATAAGATTACCTCCCCGAAATCTGTAAGAATTATTCTTATAAAATTTTAGCACACAATCGTGGAATATACCAGTATATTGTAATCGAAAACGTGCTAAGTAATCAACAGGGGTTGTCCTTGTCAATCACTTAGCACAAGAAAAAACCACAGGATACAATCCAGTGGTTATAATTAACTAGTTTTTCTCAATTCGCTTCTTAAACTCTTCATCAGTCATGCCAACTCGGGATGCAGCCTCTTCTAAAGAAATCACCTTATCGTTTACCAAATCAACTATAATTTGAAATCGGCCTTCTTCTCGACCTTCTTCTCTGCCTTCTTCTTTAAACATCTGCATAGTTTCTTCTTAACTATATTCTGTTAGAAGCATAAGCGTCACCTCCGCCTTATTTATAAGCAAACAGTCTCTTATAATCCAATCTTTTGGCATATCACCTAGCGCTTTATTAACAGCAGATTCTATGTCCATTCAGCACCCTTACATTTACATCAGATTCGTTATGATACTAAGAAGCTGATTTTTTAAGTGTTCCTACACTATTCCTACACTTTGTTATTGTCTACATTTGCCTATTTCATTATATATTATCCAAATTTATGATATTACATAACACCGCTACCCCTACATCGTTTCTACATTTCATCTTTGAAAACCCACTATTTATAAGACTTTTTTATTCATCATTTACTCAACTATGAAGAAAACAATCGCATTTGTCTTGGCGTTTGCTATGGCATTTGCAACAGCGTTTAGTGCTGTGGGAAAAGGTGTAACTGCGAGTGCGGCAGCAGGAGATGAAGATTTCAGCGTAACTGTTGATACAGACGGCTCGTTTGTTGCGCTGGGTGTTAACACAGAATTACAGGTTGGTGTGGTTACAATTAATAAGAAAAATGTAGCTACGGTTAAGAATTGGGATACATATACTCCAGCAACTAAGTATATGAAAGCAGGAGAATTTGTCGCTGAAGGAACAGAGGGAGCTGAAGCAGTTTCATGTGCAACAGGTTTTCTTACATTGACTCCTAAGAAAGATATGGTTGTTGCATTCAGAACGGTTGGCAAGACAACCGAGAAAGTTGAAGAACAAGATGTAACAGTTAATGACGCTGCTTACACTGCTCCTATATTCTGGGAAATTCAAGCAAATTCAGAAAAGTACAAAGCAAAAGTAGTTATAGATAAATCAGCAGACAATGCTAAGATTACAGTTAATGATAAGGCAGATGGTTTCGAAGCATTTTCAGCTACTTTAGGTGGTTCTGCTTTTTCAAGCTCTAATATAATTGACGAGAGATTATATAATGTTGGTGGAGCTATTCAGGTTACACCTAAAGGAAAGAAATCAGAATTAACAATTAAGAATACTAAATTCACCTATTTAGATAATGATTCAGCTGCAGTAACTGCAGGTCATGTAATACAATCAGATGCTAAGACTGTAACTGTTAAATTAAAGAAGAGAGCTAATGGTCCTAAGGTAGCAATTAATTATGCTAAAGGAACTGTTACCATTCCTAAAGATACTTCTTATAGGATTGTTTCTACAAAAGCTTGGGGTGATTTTACATCAAATTCAAGTAAGAAGATAGAGAATCTTCCAGCTGTTACAAAAGGTGTAGTTCAGGTTAAGAAGGCTGCTACAGATAAAGCTCTTTCTTCTAAAGTAGGGGTGTCCACATTTGCAAGAAATACTACAACTGCTGCAGACCTCGAGATATCATATACCGCTGATAAAGGATTAAAGATTGATAATAAGTATGCAGGTATTGTTGAGTACTATATTGGCACAACTGCACCTAACGATACAACTAAATGGTCAAAATATAAGAAAGAACAGAGTGCAACTATTCCTCCTAAGAAGGTTAAGGAAGATGCTACTATCTACTACCGTAGAGCTGGTATCGCTGCTGAGTGTAAGACTCCTGGTCAGGTTGAAAGTTTTGTAATTGCATCTGTAATACCTGTAGATGTTGTAGAGTACGAAGCAAAGGGCGGTCTTACTGCAGGTACATCTTCAGTTAAAGATTTATACACAGCAACAGCTGCAGGTACATATGTAAAATGTGCAGATGATGCCAAAGCTGAAGAAGGAAAAACTTACTATGAAGCAAAGACTTACACCTATACTCCTGTAGCCGATGTAAAGGCTGGCGAAACCGTTGTTACAGGAAAATATACTAAGGAAGCTAACGGATTTGTTAAAATAGAGGCTGAGGATACAAAAGCAGTTGCTGGAAAGATTTACTACACAAAAGCTCCTAAGGCTTAATAAATCTCGCAACCATCCACAAGGTTCGGTGAGTTTTCATCATAACAGCCTCACGAATAAGTAAAACCAATCCCGGTTCACGATATGTGGACCGGGATTTTCCTAAGTTTACAAAGGGGACAGACCCAATGCCATTAAGATAAGGAACTTCATTATTAAAAATGTCATCCTGAGCGAAGCGAAGGATCTTTGACCTTCTTTAGAAGGTCAATACTTCTTCAAGCTTTGGTATTCATAAAGTTACGGTAATTATTATCCCTCATTTCATTCGGGATAAAGATTCTTCGCTTACGCTCAGAATGACATGTATTTGGTATGTATTAGTATGTTAAAAGCTTAACTAAATGACATTGGGACAGACCCCAATGTAAAGTTAGTGGGCTTATACAACAAAAACCTCAGTCCACATAATGTGAACTGAGGTATGTTTAATCTTTTGTGATGGTTTTGTGATGAATTACCACAAGAACCGTCCCCTTAGCTTACTTAAACTGAGCCTGAAACCGTAGGCGTCTTGCGCTTTGATCACGAAGCCACAGGAATTGAAACTACTGTAGAAGTAACTGCTTTGTTATTCGAATCTACAAACTTAAGTGTTTTAGCACTTTCTGCTGACAATTCTAATGTAACATCCAACGCTGATCCGTCAAGTACAGAACCATCTTCTGTAGCAAGAATAACTGTATCACCATTAACTGATACACTAACCTTCTCAGTGCCGCCAGCATCTTTCTTAAGTGTAGCAGTAGCTGTACCAGTAATTCTTGATGAAAGAACAATCTTTATAGATTTTTTATCAGCTTCATAAGCGCTCGATTTAACTTCAACTTGTGTTTTGGCGCTATTTGCAATTGAGACATAATCAATTGATGTATAATTACCTGCAATAGCAAACTTCTTAGCATTAGCAGCTCTTCGCACATACGCAGTAGCAGTCTTATCAACTTTAGCAGCTTTAATTGTTGCTTTTCCCTTGCCTTTTATCTTTGTCCACTTCGCTGAAGCGGTCGGTGCTGCTGTACCAATGAAATATTCAAGTACATCATCTGTCTTACTTTCAATAACCAAATCATTACCATCCGCATATGTAACGCTATAATCAGATTCTTCAACAGAAGTGTTTTGACCATACGTAGCAGTTCCAATCTTAGATCCAAGAGCTTTCTCGGTGGCTGACTTATATACTTGCACTAAACCAAAGTTGCCATCTAGGTCAACTGTCTTCTTGTCTGAATTATTGGTGTATTCTCCTGACCAATCATTTGCACTTTTTATAATACGATACTTTGTGCTCTTAGGAACAGTTACAGTGCCTTTAACATAATTAATCTTCACCGCAGGTGCATTTGCGCGTTTCTTTAGCTTGACATTGACAGTTTTAGCGTCAGCTTGTATTACATTCTCTATGTCGTAGGTTTCTCCTAAGTAAGTTACTTTTGATGTATTAGGCTGTGTCACAGCTTGTCCTTTAGGGGTCACCTGTAATGTTGCACCTATATTGTAAAGCTGCTCATCTATCACGCCTGATGCATCAACACTGTTATTACCCAAAACATTAGAATAAACAGCATATGTTGTACTTGTAATATTATTATCATTCACTTTTATCTGCGCTGTATCTGTGTTAGTATTAATAGCTATTTTAGCCTTGTATTTTGCAGAATTCTTCTGAACTTCCCAGAAGACAGGCTCCCCATAGGAATCACCATTAATCCCTACAGTTCTGAACGCTAGATACATATCTTTTTTTGGAGTAAAAGTAATAAAGCCAGTTGCTTCTTCAACTTCGTATTGACTAGCCGGATCCAACGCAGGGGTAGTCATATCGTACCCTACGAATGAATCATCTGCTGTATTATACCTAGCTGTCTTTGCCTCATATGTATCCCAGTTCTTAATTGTAGCTACACCTTTTTTTACTGTAGCTATACCAACCTGAAGCTCCTTATTAACATTAGTAGCTTTAAATTCACCGGAAGTTTCTAAAGCAATAGTCAACACGCCCGGATAATATACTGATACTACATCACTCTCGCTATATCCAGCATCCGCAGCATCTGGTGTTGCTTTAAAGTAATAAGTTGTTGGACCGGATGGTAGCCCAATAGATAAACTACCATCAGTAAGAGACATATTCCCCAAAGCATCTGCAGCAGTGCCATACGTATAGGTAACAGGTTTGGTTAATTCCTCATCAACAGTAGGCGTAAATATAATCTTTCCATCTGCAATTGCAGCAGACACTTTCAATGTCAATTTATCTGCCGCACTCGCAGTTACACCTTTTCCTACAGCACTAAATGCTGTTGCAAATGCCATAGCAAACGCCAAGACAAATGCGATTGTTTTCTTCATAGTTGAGGAGATATAAATAACAAAAGCCCTAAAACAAAGGGTTTTAGAGTGTAGAATGTATAAACAGTGTAGGTATGACACGAATTTTTCTTATAGAAAGCGATATAGAAACGTTGTAATTATAAGGACCTTTAGAGTTTTACATGGTGTATGAACAGTGTACGAGTCTTGAAACCCTTATAAATAGTGCGTTTTCACAACAGAATGCAATTATAATCGCACTAATAAAATGACATTGGGACGGTTCTTGTGGTAATTCATCACAAAAGATTAAACATACCTCAGTTCACATTATGTGGACTGAGGTTTTTGTATGTATATCATAAAATGTACATTCACCGTTGTTCTTTTACCTTTACTACTTACCATGCTTGTGATACAATTATAATACCATCTATTAAATTTTTGATGTTTTGTACCGGAAATCAACAAAGGGAGTTTAAGCTTAGTATTTAAAGCTAGGCTTGTTTTTGTACACTATTTAAACATCAAAGAAAGGTGGTTTTTTAAATTGATAAATAGAGAATACAAGGATAGACTTTTTTCATTTATATTTGGCAATGAGTCTAGGAGAGATTGGACTTTAAGTCTTTACAATGCTGTTAATGAATCGGATTATCAAAACCCTGATGATATTGAGATTAATACTATGGGCGATACTCTATATTTAGGTATGAAGAATGATGTCTCATTCGTTATTGGTGGATATGTGAGTCTATATGCACACCAGAGTACATATAATCCTAATATGCCTCTCAGGGAGTTAATATATCTCGGGCATCTTTTAAGTAAGTATGTTGAACAACATAAACTAAACATTTACAGTCAAAGGCAAATCAGAATCCCTATCCCTAAACTTGTTGTTTTCTATAATGGCAAGCAGGATATGCCGGAGCAGACAGTATTGGAGCTTAAGGATGCTTTCCCGGAAGGCATGAATCCTGATGATTCGGATGTAAGTGTTAAAGTACGCATGCTAAATATACACAGTGACAAGAATCGTAGGATAATGAGTTCGTGCAGACCATTATATGAATATGCATCGTTTGTAGATAACATCTACAAGTATCGAGAGACAGAAGACATAGAGACTGCTGTTGACATGGCGTTATCTGATATTCCTGACGATTGGATTATAAGGAATTACCTGATGGCAAACAAATCGGAGGTGAGGCTTATGTGTTTAACTGAATATAACGAAGAAGAAACGATGCAGATGTTTAGGGAAGAAGGTCGAATTGAAGGTAGAGAAGAAGGACGAATTGAAGGTAGAGAAGAAGGCCGAGAAGAAGGACGAATTGAAGGCAGGATTAAACTTATTGTTGATTTGGTCAACGACGAAGTATTGACATTAGAAGAGGCTGCCATAAGGCTAGGCATGACTGTTGAAGAACTTAAATCCCGCATAGAAAAAGAATCGTGACAAAAGATTCATTTTTTTGCATATATCTTACAATTGCACACAATATAAAGAGCAGGTCTAATTGAAGAAGTATTGACCTTCTAAAGAAGGTCAAAGATCCTTCGCTTCGCTCAGGATGACATTTTTAATAATGAAGTTCCTTATCTTAATGGCATTGGGACGGTTCTTGTGGTAATTTCACTTAGCGAAAAACCGAGTTAGCATATTACAGAAACATAACCATATACAATGGTAACGTAACTATTCCATCTTCACCTACTCCCACATTTCCGTTAATAAACTTATATGCGTAGTGTATATTTGTGTTCTTTTTTATTATTGAGTTAAGAGAGTTGGATCTTGTGTTTGAACTTTTTACTTCGATTGGAACAACCTCTCCGTCAATCTGAACTATAAAGTCTAATTCTTTCTTGGTAGTTTCATTTTTATAAAAGTACAAATTATAGTCTTTCTTGTATAAAGCGTCTGCAATAGCACACTCGTATAACCCGCCCTTGGTATTACCGGATAGTGTATTCTCAACTATATGTTGCTTGAGCGAGTAATCTTTCATAGATATCAGCAATGACAAATCAGTGGTATATGCCCTGAAGAAGTTGTCACGAGAATAATCTTCCAAATCATACTCTAACTTCGTTACTGATTTACACAAATGTATAATATCCGCACGAAGAAGCCACTCGATACTTGAATAATACTTCTGCGCTCGAGCACCCTGTTCTATCTCTTTATACTGAAACTTATGGTTCTCTTTATCTAAAAGCTGCTTTGATAAAGTGAGATAACACTTCTCTGCTTTGACCTTCTCTTCCGCATTTGCATAATGTGCGATATCATATTGATATCCTTGAAGGAGACTGCGCTGAACTGTATCAACTTCACGGTAGTCTTTGGTATCCACGTATCTTTGAACTACCTCCGGCATTCCGCCAGTTGCTATATAATGTCTATAATATTGCAACATTTGGTTATTGATTGAATCCGGAACCTTAGCTCTTTTTTCAAAACAAGAGCGAAGCGAGGCAATCATGTCTTCTTTTATTCCAATTCCCCACAAAAACTCTTCAAAATCAAGAGCGTGCATCTTAAGATAATCAACGTAGCCGACCGGATAAGAAGACGCTCTGTTATAATCTATTCCAAGAAGTGAACCAGAGGCGATTACATCATACTGATTATCGATGGCCCAGAACTTAAGGGATGTTATTGCTTCAGGGCATTCCTGGATTTCGTCAAGAAATATGAGAGTCTTCTTTGGAGTGATTTGCATTTCTGGAAATCGAAATCTCATTGCCATAACCATATTCTCTACAGTTAAGTCTCCGGAGAATATTTCTGATGCAGAAGGCGTTTGCTTAAAATTAATCATTAAATACTCATCGTAATTGTCATTGGCGTACTTCTCGATTACGTACGTTTTGCCTACCTGTCTAGCTCCTTGGATCACCAGACATTTGTTATTCTTGTTCTTGCGCCATTGTTCAATCTGATTATAAATCTTTCGTTTTAACATATAAATACCCTCGAATTACTACAGTAATCTCAATGCTATCAACATTTTACGGAAGTAATTATGTTGATAATCAACATTTTGGAATGGTAAAATGTATCTATTATCAACATTTTGGTATATTATGACATTATTTAGGAATATAGTCAAGAAAATAAAACCGTATGGCGTATAACGAAGTTGATTTTAGTTTTACATACTTTACTAGCAAGATAGTCTGTGATAAAATCAAATTACCTTTTTTCTTTGGACTTCAAATTGCCTGTACCTAAGCTTGTTGTATTTTATAATGGTGCTGAATGATATGCCGAAGGACTGGATTATAAGAGAATGTTTGTTGATTAACAAGGCGGAGGTGACGCTTATGCTTCTCACAGAATACAATGAAGAAGAAACTATGCAAATGTTTAAGGAAGAAGGTAGGCAAGAAGACAGAATTCAGCTTATAGTTGATTTGGTGAATGATAAAGTGATATCTATGGAAGAAGCTGCCTCTCGAGCAGACATGACTGTTGAAGAGTTTAAGAAGCATATTGAGAAATAGCTAGTTTATTCAAAACCACAGGATTAAGTCCTGTGGTTTTTCTTATGCTAAGTGGTCAAAAGGGACAGACCCCACTGATTACATAACGTAAAAATGTATTGCATTTGTCTGTACAATGACTTATAATTATCTTAAAAAGATGTACTAGTTATGATAAGTGCTTAGGAGTTGATGTAATATGGCTAAAACTGCAAATTTATACGCAAGGATTGAACCAGATGTAAAAGAGCAAGCTGAGAGCATCCTTACAGCTTTGGGGATTCCTGCGTCAAATGCAATCAATATGTTTTATAAGCAAATTATTCTTCAAAGAGGAATACCTTTTGAAATAAAGATGCCTGCGGTAAAACCACTTGATGTTACCACTCTTACGGATGCACAAATGGATGCTGAATTAGAAAAAGGATACTCGGATATGCAAGCTGGAAGAACTAAGTCAGTAAAATCTGCATTTGCTGATATTAGAAGGGATTATGGCTTATGATGTTTGATGTACAGATTTCAGAACAGGCTGACAGAGACTTAAGGAATATATTTGAGTATATTGCGTTCGAGTTGTTGTCACCCCAAAATGCTGCTGGCCAGATAGACCGTCTAGAAGATGCTATCAGCAAACTTGATACTATGCCAGAGAAATTCTGTCGATACGAAAGAGAGCCATGGTATAATAGAGGGCTAAGGTTTTTTTCTGTTGATAATTATTTGGTCTTTTATATCCCGAATATAGAAGACCATATTGTTACGGTTATTCGCGTGATGTATGGTGGAAGAGATGTGGATAAAGAATTAAATCGACATACGCATTATGAGATATAACAAAACTAAGAGACTGTTTGCTTATAAATAAGGCGGAGGTGACGCTTATGCTTCTCACAGAATACAATGAAGAAGAAACTATGCAAATGTTTAAGGAAGAAGGTAGGCAAGAAGACAGAATTCAGCTTATAGTTGATTTGGTGAATGATAAAGTGATATCTATGGAAGAAGCTGCGTCCCGAGTTGACATGAGTGTTGAAGAATTCAAGAAGCGTATTGAGAAAAAGTAGTTAATTATAACCACAGGATAACGTCTTGTGGTTTATATTTTGCTAATTAATCAATGGGGATTGTCTCCATTGGTAAGTATATCGTAAATATTTCCCAGTCCTTAATAAAGGGCTGGGATTATTAATGCAACTATCTGCTAATAATTCATGTAATAAATCCGCCTTATTAGTGCGATTATAGTTGCATCCTGTTGCGAAAACGCACTATTTATAAGGGTTTCAAGACTCGTACACTGTTCCTACACCATGTAAAACTCTAAAGGTCCTTATAATTACAACGTTTCTATAGAGCTTTCTATAAGAAAAATTCGTGTCATACCTACACTGTTTATACATTCTACACTCTAAAACCCTTTGTTTTAGGGCTTTTGTTATTTATATCTCCTCAACTATGAAGAAAACAATCGCATTTGTCTTGGCGTTTGCTATGGCATTTGCAACAGCGTTTAGTGCTATAGGAGCTAAGACAACTGCTAGCGCAGCTACTACAGCTAAGGATTTTAATGTAGAGTTGCATCCAGATGGTAATTTTAGAGCAACTGGTGCTAATTATCAGGTACAGGTAGCGCTTGCTACAGTTAAGAACGGTACTGCTAAGGCTATCGCTAATTGGGATACCTACATCGTTGATCAGGGTACAACAGATGGTAAAGTTGCAATTAACCCTAAGAAGGATGCATATTACGCATTCAGAACAGTAAGCGGTGACGGATTTGCAGATCCTATATTCTTTAAGGTTGTTAAGCATGCAGACAAGTATAAAGCTACTGTGACCCCAAGTGGTGATGCTTATAAAGTGACTTTTACCGGAGTTTCTGATGGTGTAAAGATTGTAGGAGACGGAGAAGGATCAGGAGCTTTTGTTCAGGCAATAAGAGACAAAGATAACAAAGACACCGGCGAGTATATAGTAGCTGGACCAATCACACAGGTTGGTGGAACACTTCAGTTCATTCCAAAAGGAAATGAAGCTGCTGCTACAGTTAGTGAGAAAGTTAAGTACAACGGTGTTGAGTGTGTAGTATCAGGCAACGCAGTTAAGGCTAATGCTAAGGCAGTTAACGTTAAGATTAAGAAGCAGGCTAACGGACCTAAGGTTGCTATCAACTACGTTAAGGGTATTGCAACAATTCCTGCTAACTGCTTATATAAAGTTATAAGTGCTGATGCTGAGTGGACAACTGCTAAGTGGACAAAGGTAACAGCTAAGACTACTGTTGATTTAACCGCAGGTTCTGACGTTGTAGTTCAGGTTATGAAAGATGCTACCGCTAAGGCTATTATGTCTAAGGTTGGTACCGGTACAATCACTCGTAACGTACTTGATCTTGCTTCGTCAGATGCACTTGAGTATGATAATGAAGACTTAACTAAGGGTCTTAAGATTACTAATAAGTCTTCTAAGACTGACCTTCAGTATGTTATTTCTACAACAGCACCTACTAAGGATACCAAGTGGTCAACACTTAAGACAACTAAGAGCGCAACCATCAAGAAGGGATTAGCAGGAGCTAAGTTATACTACAGAGCAGCAGCTGTTGCTAAGGAGATGAAGGGACCTGGTGAGACTTTCGTTATCACTTATGAGAAGGCAGAGCTTAAGGCAAATGTAAAGAAAAATGCTGCTCCTGGGTATCTTGATGTAGCATTCGCAGAGGAGATTGAGGGTTCATTAGTTGTTACAAGTGGAGATGCTAAAACAATAGCTAAGGCAGATTTTACAAAGGGAACAGCAACAGTTAAATTAGATGAAACCCCTGGAGCTACCACCAAATTGAATGTATCATTTACTTTAAAGGATAAATTCAATAAATTATACTTCGTAAAAGATGTTGAATTCGAATACAAAGTTGACTAATAGCATATTAAGTTAAACGTTTAAAAAGCCATCCACTATGCGGATGGCTTTTTTGTACCTATTTTATTTGATTATGTATGATCACGTAATAATGTTAGTTTCCTGAAGGTGCAGCCTGTGCGTTTCCACTTGCAGCATAATCAATTGTAACTGTTGCACCAGGGATTACCATAGTCTTCTTGTCAGCCTTGGTACGAACGAAAAGCTTGCTTGTTGCAGGAGCTTTCTTAGCACCTAACTCAATCTTCTTGTCTTTAACAGCTGTCCACTTAGAACCTACTGCTGTACCAATGTTGTACTCAAGAGCAACATCTGTGGTAAATGTTACCTTAATACCATCAGCTGATGAATATGTATATGTGTAATCATTTGAATCAAGTGCTTTCTGACCGAATGAAGCTGAACCAATCTTAGAAGCGATTGCCTTCTTACCTTCTGCCTTGTAAACCTGTACAAGGCCCTTGTCTGCTTTGGTTAATTCCAACGTTACTTTATCGTCAGCTGTCTTCCAATCGCTCTCCCAAGCAGCATCTCCACTAACTAAACGATACTTGCATCCCTTAGGAATATTAGCAACGCCTTTAGCGTAGTTGATTGATACTGCAGGAGCATTAGCTCTCTTCTTAATCTTTACGTTAATTGTCTTAGCATCAGCCTGAACAGCACCTTTAACCTCACAGTCCTTATCGTTGTACTTAACAGTTGCCTCTGCAGAAACATTCTCTTTTCCTGTAGGAGTTATTGATGCAGTTATACCAGTGTTAAGCGTTTCCTCATCATCCACTAGAGCTACGCCGTTCTCAAATATTAAATCTGATTCCACTTCGCCTTTATAATCAGCACCACCTGCAGTTAACGATACTTTATAAGCATCACCTGAAACCTCAACTTTAGCCTTATATTTAGCATTATTCTTAGTCACAGCATAGAATATTGGATCGGTGTATGAAACACCATCTGAGCTAACTGTTCTAAAAGCAACATAAACGTCTTTCTTAGGATTAATGGTGATTGATCCGTAACCACTTGCACCTTTATATGTGTCCCAAGACTTGATTGCAGCTACTTTGCCATTCTTAACAGATGTAACAGCCACCTGTGCTTCTTTATTAGCGCCAGCAAACTCAAATCCTCCACCGGACCCAAAACTTGTTATTGTAAATTCTCCTTCTGCGCTAGCTGTTACCTTAGCGCCTATTGCACTAAATGCTGTTGCAAATGCCATAGCAAACGCCAAGACAAATGCGATTGTTTTCTTCATAGTTCTCATAATGATTACCTCCTTGTAATAATTTCTGAGTTCTGTTGTCGAACCCATAAGTTAAATATTTAGTTACGAGTCCGATCATGCCCGGGCCCCCGGCAAATGTTGTGAACGCGTCTTCCAGTGAACCTGCTCACAACGCATGACCCAACACCTATTATATGTATCGGTCCACATGTCATGATACTTAACACCTAAATTCAAATTTTTTTAAAATCTCTCCATGACGCTTAAATACTGAATCTAGAGTGTGTCACCCCGTTCACATATGACCTCAGTGCACATAAAAATCTTCAATATGCGAATCCGTTCACTAATCTTTATATGCTTTCACGGTCGTTAATAGTGATTGTACCACAAAACGACCTTATTTTCAATAATAAATGTCCCTGTAATCTTAAAAATATGTGAGAAAATACATTTTAAAAATGATAAAGCAGGTTAAACTCCCGGCGCTTTTACAGCCTTTTTATCATTTGCCTGTACGTTCTTGGCGCCCTCTTGTTTGGCAGCTTCCCTGATGCTGTTAGTCAACGCTTTGGACTCCCTTGTTCCGAAAAGCCTGTTCAATTCAACAATATTGATATTAAGCTTATTGGCACCATTATCCTTAACTGCGCTGTTTGCCTGCTGAAGCATCTTGCCGGTAACCGCCTGACATCCCGTATATGCATTAAGAACCGCAAGGCTGTCAAGAGCAAGCATTAACCCATACTCATCACGCTCTACCGTATTGACCTTTTCAAATGAATCCTTGATAGCCTTCATAAGCTTAACATTGGCTTTTCTGAACTTATATGAGTTCATACCGACAAGCGTCTTGTCCTTTGCGTCTATGTCTTTTATCTCAGTAAGAGCTTCCAGTATCTTCGCCGTGTATTCATTTACATGAGCAGGCTTCTTTACGTCCAAGAGCTCAGATATGCTTTCCTGATATTTCACCTGCGACTCGAATATATTCCTATATCCTGCCTTGCCAACCTCATACAGAGATTGCTCAAGCTCTTTCTTAACATCCAAAGCTCTGAATGTGACACCAAGTGCGTGATGAAGCTTTAAAGGCCCGTTTACGGTTTGGGTAACATTCTTAAGAGCATCAATTGCATAAAGAGTTCTAATCTCCTCGCCTCTTTTAATAATTTCTGCTTCGTTAAAAGGCATGTTCGCTTCCTGGTACTCCATCGCCGCAAGCATATTACCGAGGTCTATGGCTCTTTTTTTCTGCAGAGCTTTGTTTAATTCATTATCCTCTAAGGTTATATTGTCTTCCTTTTTGGTACGGCAATTATCAATAAACCTTTCGTATTTCTCCTCATCAGTCACAGGAACCTTCTTCTCTTTTTCAGCCTCATCTAAAGCTTCTTTGGCTTTTAAAGCATCATATTCCTCTACACCGCCTGCTTTTAAAATCTCATACTCCTTAAGAAGCTTTGCTTCGTTGCTGTTTTCATCGATAAAAGCCCTTCTCATCTCCTTTCGACCCTTTTCAAGCTCAATCTGCCTTTTGGCTTCTGCTGCTTTGTTAAGCTTGGCTTCATGAGCCTTGATTAGCCGGTCGGCAAGATGATACGCCTTACGAGCACCATTGTAACGATTCTCGCCCATCTCGGAACGGTCTTCAGGAAGCTTTTTATCCTTGTCCTTTTCTGTCATATAGTTGGCTGCGCTGTCTCTAAGGTCCACCAAAACCTTTAGTTCATCAGGAGTAAAGGTTCTGTCGGAGGTCTCAAAGTCCACATATGTCTCTTTATCACTATTATAGGCAGTAGCAAAACTATCAAAAGCGTTCTGAAACGCAGTAAACTCCGGTGTATCGCTGTGGCGAAATCTTTTTTTGAATTTAACAAGATTATTCAGCTCATCAATCTTTTCATCCATTGTCTTGTTATCCAGGTCATCATGGTAATGTTGAGTTACAAGCTTCTGTCCTAATGTAAGCGACTTATCCATTGTCTTTTTAATATCCTTGCTGAAATAATCCCATTCGGCAGCTATCAATTCACCCGTTATTTTGTAATGCTTGTCTTTGGACATCCGGGTTACTTCAAGACTCAGCTTATAAAAATCCTGATAAAATCTACGCCTCTCCTCATCTGTAGACGGATATGGCTTATCCTTTATCCTCTCATTATAAAAGTTCCTAAGACTTTCTTTAACGCTTAAATCTTTGGCAGTCCATGGTTTATCTTTAAGGTTAAAGGTGCTTTTTAAAACAATATGAATTCTCTCTATATGCTTAAGCTCATCTACAGGCCATCCCATATCAAGCGCATTGGATAAAGCCTTAACATGTTCCATTCTGTATGCCGCACCTCTGGCACCCGTGAAATCCTTATCGTCATTCGGGTCAAAGCCCATAGCGTTTAATTCATGCCAATACTTAGAATTAAGGATATCATGATAAGCAGGATTATCGTTATATTCTTTCTCAACAAGATTCTTTATATTGTCAGCTATATCCTTGTCCTCCTTACTCACCTCTTGTCCTAACTTCTCCTGATTCTCAACTTTTTTTACAATTGCGAGATAGTCGATATGTTTATTATCTCCATCTTTTTTCTTGAGGGCTTTAATTACCCCTTCTCTGATTTTTAAAAATGCTAATCTCTTATATTCAACCTCACCATTCGCTAAAGAATCATATGCTGACATATAATCATCAAGTGCTTTCTTATATCTCTCCCTCTCCTTTAATTCTTCTATGTAGTTATTCTTGGCTCTTTGGCTTTTATTCTCTTCTAAATCACAGGCCATATTGATAAGATTAATTCCGGCATCTCTGTAATCGTTATATGGATAGTATTTATGAGCATTGGTCCATATTTCTCTTGATACACCCCCGCCTTTATATCCTTCTACTGCTATAATAGGCATATCACCGTCATATCCACGATAATTAATGCCAAAGGACATCTCATCCATAAGAAATCCTCTTGAACCTAAAACCTTTAGCATCCTTATATATGCTTTATGAAACTGTACCTCCTTAAGCTCCTCAGAATATTCATCTTGAGGTGTATTCTTAACAATAAGGTCAATGTAATCTTCGTACTTCTTAAGATAAGCTCTAAACTCCTTCTCCGAAGCCTTTGTAAGTGTCCTCTGTAGGGCAATATTAGCCTCTATCCTTAAATCTCCCTTTTCTACATATTCCTGATTTTCAAAATAATCAGAGAAATCATATTCTGCTTTCTTATAAACCGGAGTAACCTTAGGAGGCGCACCCTTCTTCTTTTTATCTTTATGTTTTTTTTCAGCCTCCTCCTGTTTCTTTCTTGTGGCTTCTTCATCTATAACATCCATATTTTGATATATCTTTTTGTAATAATCAGCAAATGTGGGTCCCTTATAACCACCTGCACGGAGTTTATCTTCTATAGGCTTAAACATTCCAAACAGCGACTCCGCTCCACTGAAAAAAAACATGTCATCAGCATCTAATCTGTATTTTGGCATATTCTATCCCTCCTGAATCTAAAAATATTTCTATGTATGTATTATACATTAAATGTTATAACAAATGTGCAACACTATCATAAAAAGCGGCGATATGTTATCACCGCTTAATTAGTCCTGTTAATGTAAAACAAGTTATTGATTTAAGAATATACAGGGTATTACTTTACAGCCCCAACACATACATAATCACTCGCGATAAGTCCGTATCCACAATCTCCGGAGCTTCTTATATATACCTTGCTTCCGGATACAGCACCGCCAATCTTGGCAGTTCCCTTAACCTTAACGCATCTGGCCTGTGGTGAATCAAGTGTTGCCCCGGGCTTAACAATCTGAACATCATAGGAAAGTCCGGTTTCATTAACAACAGTAAGAAAACCGTTACTGCTGCTGTAGCTGACATTAATCCTCTTATTGTCATACGGTCCGACAATGTAACTTCCGTTGACATCGTTGCTCTCCGATGCCTTAGATCCTGATGAAGCGTAAGCATCCGGCATAGGTACCACATAATAGTTAAATACCTTAATTCTAGATGCCGGCGCAACTTTCGTTGCCACCTTCCTAATCTCTATATATCCTGATGAAGGAACAGCCGCATTGCCCTTAATAAGATACTCTGTTCCAACTCCCTCGGTAGTCCATGCTGACGCGCTTCCCGGATTGGTAGGAGTTCCTGTAACGAATCTGTACTCAGTTCCCGCAGGAAGCTTAACCTTACCTGCAACATAGTTAAATACAGCCGCCGGAGCAGCACCCTCTGCCTTAACAGTAACTCTTGTCTCCTTGCCCGCAAGCATACCTGCTACATAAACAGGAATAGGAGATGTAGATTCCTTGCTCTCATATATGATGTCATTAGCTGCTGTGCTCGCAGTCGCACCGGCAAGGCTATAACTCTCAGGCTTAACCCTCAAGAACACTGATGCGCCTCGTCTCACAAGCGACTTCATATCCATAGAAGAAGCATCACTCCAGCCTGTGCCATACAATCTGTAATCAAGCTTGTCTACCGACACTGCAGCCTTGGTAGTCTTGTTAATCACATTCAGCGTAGGCGTATCAGTCGAGTAATCAACGCTTCCCGAAAGCTTGTCTATGTTGGCATTAAACTTCACTGCAAATGTATCACTGTAGCTACCATTCTTGTCAAGCGCCTTAAGCAAAACAATATTGTCCTTGCCATTATTCAAAGTAGAAAGATCTATGCTTAGTTCCTTAGCGCTACTGTAATCATATATGTTCCATGCGCTGGCCTTGGCTATCTTCGCAGAAGCACCATTGACCTTGCTTGATTTAATAGTTGCAACGCCCATGTATATCTCGTTGACGCCGGTAAGTCCCTTGCTTACAACCAAAGCCTGTGAAGATCCCGAATACGAAACCGCTCCCTTAGAAAATGTTGTAACATCCGCACCGGTTACATATTTATCGTTGCCTGTATATGCAAATGAAGCCAGTATCGCAATGATTATTGTGATTACTGCTCCCTTTCTTATAGTAGCTTCTCTCATGGTGATACCTCCTATATATTAAGTTGTCCTACGCTCACGCTACGGACAAAGATTCTTCGCTTCGCTCAGAATGACATAAATACTTATATCATGTATTATATCGTCATTTTCCTAAATCTTCTACACCCATTTATTAAAAAAACTATATATACATAGTATACCCAAACTCCATAACATAACAACCATATTTTATTGAAAAAAGAGTGTGAAATACTCTTACAAATACACAAATAACGGGGAGGCAACGCGCCTCCCCGGATTATATCAATATTTAATTGACTTAACTAAATTGACATCGGATACATTCCCTATCCACATGTCTCCACACTCAATACCATACTCAGCTAACTCTATATCAATATATCTATAATCGAACCTAAACTGTACTCGTCGATCGAGCGCCCATCGCGCCCCATACAAAAATAGAACTTCTAGCTACTATCTCGCGGATCACAGCGCACCTTACAGGTCGCTACCGCTATGAGAAACAAACAGGAAATTAAGTGTACCGGCGTTCATAACCATTCCGATGTTGTATGCGAAAACATACTACGCAAACCTTACAACTATATATTAAAGGCTGAAAGTGTGGAAACCCTGTCTGCCACCCATCATATTAAGTTGTAACAACGCTACCACTCTCCTTTCGAGAATCGGGCCTCGCCCGTAGCTGCACGCGTCTTTAGTTGCTCATCACTGACTGTATTGATATTATCATATCAAACTATAAATGTCAATACAATTTTGATATTTTTATTAAGTTTTTTGAAATTGTTGTTGATAACCTAGAATTGTATGTACTTTTAGTACAATTCGCTTCATTTGTCATAAAATTAACAAAGTGGAGTTTATAATAATTGCCCTTCTTTCGAAGGGCAAAGATTCTTCGCTTCGCTCAGAATGACAAGTTTTATATAAACTCAAAACTGCTCTGAGAGTAATCCACCTTCTTATACTCAACCTCGGTCTTGTCAATCTGGCTTCTGTAATCGGCAACAACGGTCTGCTGTTTGTCTCCCACAAGCTTCTGTTCAAGAACATAGTTAACGTCGAATCTTCCGGTAATCGCAGGAGTTGTACCTCTTGCAGGAACAATAAGCTGAACGTTATTGACCTTAAGCATTTCAAAAATAGGCTCCCAGATGTATATATCCTTGGCAGCTCCAAAAGGATTGTCAATAAATATAACCTTCTTAAGAGTGTTATTGTCACTGTTAACCGCATGAATATTGGCGATGTAGTTGATAATAGAAATCAAGAACTGGATATAAATACCCTGCGACTGTCCGGTAGAACCGACAGCCTCCTCGTATTTCAAGTACCTACTCTGCTCTCTTATGCGCTCCCTCTTATATAACATAAGCTTAATTGCATTCATGTCGGTAACCACAGCAGAGAACATCCTCTTTAACGACAAACCATTCCTGATAAACTTAATCCTATCGTCAGGATTGTCATATCTGTCGACACCTTTAACAATCTCATCTATATACGAAGACATACTCTCCTTAACTTCATCATCATCAAGATACGGTATATTAAGAGAAATCATCGAAACAGGCTCATTGTCAAGTGTAATCATAGACAACTTCGCAAGACGCTTAAGCTCTGTCTTGACATCCTGACATCTCAAGATACACTGGCTCTCGAAATTGCTCTTAATAAGCTCCATATCGGAGATACCCTGCTCTATCCTCTCCTGCTCCAAGCTGATAAAGCCAATCATGTCATTTAAACTAATCTCTAAATCATCAAATCCGGAAATACTGTCAGGAAGGTTAATATCCCTCTTAACAACCTCGGCAAGCTCATAGGCCTCGAGCTCTTTAAGAGTCTCCGCTGCCTTCATCTTGTAGTCCTCTAAGTCAACCTTAGCCCTCTGTTCCTTCCTTATTGACTGTTCAAATGCTTCCTGGCACGCCTTAAGCTGATCAACCTTATACTCAGACATATCTATAAGCTTGGACTCATCCTCCATCTCAAGATTATAAAGGCTCTTAAGCCTCTTGACATCCTTATAAATATCCTGTTTCTTAGACATAAGCTTCTGTCCCTGAATAAATGCATCAGTAAGCTCCGCCTTATGCTTAATCAACTCGTTAAGTTGCTTCTTCTCGTCATCAATAATTCTAGAAAGCTCCTCCTCGGTAACATCAACTCGCTGATAGCTGATACCCTCGCTTTGAAGTCCCTTCTTGCCGTGCTCAATAACACCTTCAAGTCGACTCCTGTTAAGTCTTACTCCGTCTTCGGCTTCTCTGACCTCGTCAAGTTTAGCGACGTACTTGTCAACATTTGCCTCTAGACGATCAATCTCGGATGAACTAACCATAACGAGATCACCTGAAGCGTAAAGCTTTTCAAACTCGTCAAGATCAGCATTTCTGCGCTTAAGACCTTTCATGAGCTTATCCATATTTCTGTCAAATGTATCTATGAGCGCCTGCTTATCCTCTAAATTGGCAAGTCTCTTCTCAACTACAGCCCTCATAGCTTTGAACTCGACGTCAAGCTGCTCCTCATTGTAGCCAAGATCGAGAACCGGCTTGCCTTTGTAGTACTCGGCGTACTGCTCGTTCCAAAGCTTCTCGCCCTCAAATATCTGCTCATCGTAATTCTTCTTAAGCTCTCTTACTTCCTTGAGCCTATTATTGTCGGCATCAATTCTTGCCGAAACATCATCGAGTTGCGCCTTTAGAACATTTGCCTGCTCTAAAGCCTCCTGATGCTCGGAACCGACAGCCTCGAATTCCTTATAAAGCTCCTCAATGTGCTCTAGAATCGCAATCTCTTTCTTGATGGAAACACCTTGCTCATTGACAACTTCCATCACCTCGTGAATCTTCTTCTCTTCCTCCGCTAAAGCCTTCTCCTCCTCATCAAGACGCGAAAGCTCAGCATCATAATCAACAACCTCCTCAGGCGCATCAGCAAGAACAGAGTCAAGAATTCCCTTGAGCTGAATCTGCTCCATAACAAAATACGCATCTTCCTCGTAAACTTTACACATATCTTCAAGCTGACTGTTGCTAAGTTCAAGCCTTGAAAGCCTTGCCTGAAGCTCGCTAAGGCCGTCTGAATTAGCGTTGACGTCAAGGAAAATGTCTTCTCTACCGCTAAGGAACACCATTCCCTTAGCAGTCTTAGCGCCCTCTCCTAAAGCATTCTTGGCAATAACAGGGATAAGAGTCTCCGAAGCCAAATCCCTCAAGTATCTGTCATCGTTAATGCTTGTAATATCGGTATCATTTGCATCAACTACAATTGAAACTGCAAGATACGGCCAATTACCGAGAACCTGAGCCCTCTCATCGCCATCGAGCTCAAGAATATAGTCCTGTCCCAACTCAGCGTCAATACCATGTCTCTCGGTTATATAATCACGAATCTCAGCCAAAAGGTCGAGGTTAGCAACCTGCCTGCCTTCCTCTCTCGCCTCAATCTGCCTCTTCAACTTATCGTAAGACTTAACGCCCTCGTTCCACTCTAGTACAGCCCTTTTGTATTTGCTAAGCAAATGCTTGTAAAGTTCGTTCAAATCCTTGTTAGGAAGCTCCTTGCCGTAAGCGGTAACCAAAGCCTCCGCCCTTGCTCTGCCGGCCTCAATCAAAGACTCGAGCTTATCAGCCTTACCCTCACTATCTTTCATATGCGAAAGAATAGCCTCATATTCACGCCTCTTAAGATTAATCTCGTAACTTGCCTGATCAATCTTCTTAAGCTGCTCCTCGTTCTTTCTGTATTCTTTCTCGGCACCGTTAAGCTTTCTCTCATACTCTCTTAACAGCTTGGTGGCATCCTCCAAAAGTAGAAGACTGGTCTTCTTGCGCTCAACATTAAGCTCTTTGTCAAGTCTGTCAAGATTCTTCTTAATTCTGCCCTCTTCGGCAAATGCTACCGCGTTGCTGCATTCTAAATCACGCTTCGCCTTCATCAGAGCCTTCAAAGACACCTTAAGCTCATGCTCTTCATTGGCGGAAGCCATAGACTTCTCTCTTACACTCTTAAGTCGCTCATCTAAGAACTTCTTCTTAACGGAAGCGTAATCGCTAAGTCTGTCGACGCTGTCACCCTCACCGCCTTTGCCTTTGGCGATAACAGCGGCATTCTCTTCACGCTTCTTTCTGTACTTCGCATACTCTAGAAAATCGTTGATATTAGCGTGACGAATGTACTTCTCCTTAGCTTCTAAGAGATCCTTTTTGACATTTTCGATGCGCTTTATAGCTTCCTCTTCTTCCTTAATCGCACGCGCAAGGGCGTACTCTTCAATCTGAACGCTCATGCAGGCAAGATTGCGCTCCTTGGCTACGCAGTCGTGCTCTATCGATTCAATCTCATTCTTCTTGCCCTTAAGATCGCGCTCCATAGCGTCAATCTGGTTCTCTAAGCTCCTGTACGCCGACAAAAGCTCAATCTTATATGATTCCTTCTCTTTAAACATTTCAGAGAGTGAAGATATACGTCCGTTCAAGACAGAAAGAACCTCCTTCTGCCTGTCATATGCCGATATCTCACTCTTCTTCATAGAGAGCTCCATCAACTTATCTCTAATCTCCAAAAGAGTCTTAGACATTGAATCCGTAACGTCCTCACCCTCGGTCTTGTCTCTAAACGACCTCTCAATAATCTCCTCGATCAAGAGATCCTCGACAACCTTCCTAGTCGTCTTATAATTAGTCTCAAAATACGTTCTTACATGGCCCTCGGTCTTATTGATGCCCCTGATAATCTCCCACGCGCTCTCGTAAAGACCGTATTTGCTGATAAATCGCTGGTACTCGCCCTTTCTGTCAAATATATAAACCTTGAGATCCGGATTCTCCCTTGAAAGATCCTTAAGATACTCTCTCAACCCGTTGTAGGTGATTCTCTCTCCGTCCTTGTCTAACGGGAGGTTCACGATATCATTTGAATTATATGCACGATAGAAAATGCAATAGTTAAAATACTCTATAGATGCAGTATCTCTGCCACCACTCTCTCCCTCGTCAGAATCCTTGGCTTTTCTGGCGGTGAATCCGGTAAGCATATACCTGTAGTCCTCGACAATATCGCTCTCGTCAAGATTCCACTCCACCAAAGAATGAATCGTCTTAGATCCACCCTCAGTCCTAAAAAGCTTCTCGATAGGCTGCTTCTCATCTAAGGTACAGTTAGGGATTAAGTTCTGCATCATGAGAAGCATCAAAACGCTCTTACCACCACCATTTGCAAGATCATAGATAGTGTTGCTTCCATGAAAACGCATAACGAAATCGTCGTACATCTGCGTGCCAAAATTGTATTTAACATTATTAACCCTAATCCTGTTCATGTTAGGCATAAGGTCTACCTCCTAAATATGCTGTTACTCGTCTTTTAATAACTCGTACAATCTTCCTCTGTTCTGCTCAAAATAGTTCTCGACAATCGCTCTCATCCTGTCTGTCGGGTAATATTGCTCACCTGCGGGAATCAACAATTTCTCTCCGACCAAGAAATTAAGCACCGTCTTGACAAGTCCTGATCTTGAGCCTCGACCGGCTCTGAATCCGGTCTCATCGTCTGACTCGGTAAATGCTATCGGCATCTCATCCCAAAGAATCGCTATCGAGCGAATACTGTGCTCCTCTATCTCGTCAGTAACCAAAACGTCTAATTTGCTTAATGTTTTGGCAAATGCAGACGTCGTGAACTCTAACACCTCCGAAGGAGAAACGCACTCGACGAACTGGTAGCTTCCTGTATCCTTGTAAAACACAAGAATAATCTGATACATAATGTAATAGCAGAGGTACAATTCCTTGTTGTTTTTGAGGCCCATGGATTTCTTTAATTCTTCATTGGTGTAACCGAATGTCCTGTTGCCATCGCCTGCAGTCATATAAAGCGCCGAATTGTGCTCATAAAGGTTCAAGTTAAGTCTTTTAAGTATGTTCTGCAAACACTCATAAACCTCAGCATTATCAATATATTCCTGGTACAAGGTCTGGTTCGCTCCGCTTAAGCTCACTTCCTCGCCCATCATAAGCTTGGCGTATATATCCATCGCCTTATCAATATTCTTCTGTTCCATGCCGTATCCTTTCTTATCTATACAATGGGGATATGCCCTACTAAGTACTATATCAAGTAATAAGATCCTTCGTCACTACGTTCCTCAGGATGACACAACACCGCTAAAAGAGAATGGTGTCATTCTGAGCGCAGCGAAGAATCTTATATATCCGTCCTTGAAAACGAGAGGTTATTGACCTTAAACCCTTTATGCGGCTCAATCTCTTCCTCAAGGCTCTTCACACTGAACTTAAGCTTCCCATATCTCTCCCTCTCCTCCTGCGTCAGAGTCGAGTAGATAATACCGTCCAAAAATGTGTCTTGCTTAGCAAGCACTCCTTCAACAGAGTAGTCGCGTCTTCCGGCAAGATGCACAAGAAACGAATAGTAGTCAGCATTTGCCAAAATATCCTCGCCGAATCTAACTTCTAAGATAGGGTTAAGCTCCGTAAGCGTTATATCATGCTTCTTCTTAATCTGCTCCATAAGCTCGACCATGAGAAGATGATAGTTGTCGCTAATCCTCTCCTCCTCTATGTCATCAGGGCAAATGTAGTCGCTCACCTCAACCGCTTCTTCCTTCTTCTCACGAAGCGCCCCACTGTCCGGTCTGACACTCAAAAGCCTGTCTACACTTGTAAAGTCAAATGTCTTCTTGATATTGATGTCAAACAGCGGATTAAGTATGTGGAGGAGCTTTCTAGCATCATCCGATTCCTCAATGACATCGAGTTGAGTCTCAAAGTCAAATACAGGTCTTAACCTCTTAAGCTTGGCACGCTTAATATAATCATCCGTAATCTTAGATAACTCGACCGTCTCTGCAATAAGCTTGGCATGACGCTCAATCGTCTTCTTCAGCTCATTCTCAAGCTCGTATATCTCCTTGAGTACGGTGTAGTATTTCTCTCTATCCTCGGCAGAATCCGCACTTCCTTCCGCTTTGTTAAGCGCCGTCTCGATGAGATCTCTGTTCTTCATAAAGAGGCGTTCTTCCTCGTCAAACCACTTGGCAACCGACTTAATGTACTTGTCATAAGCTTCGGCGCCCTCATAAACATCGGACTCTAATACCTTAATAACCTCCTGCTTCTTTAGCGCCATGCGGCTAACCTCGCCGTTTATACGCCTTACGACGTCGATTCCGCCCCTGAAGTTGTTGGCGTGTATCATTTTCTCGAGAAGAAGCTGCTCTATGCTTATCTTGGACTCGTCCTTAACTTCCTTGGTATCAAGGTAGAATTCCACGCCCTCTGCAGTGATTCTGTAGTATATTATTCCGCCCTCTATCTCACTCTCAATGAGCTTGATACGGCTTACTTTATGTGTCTTGGTCTTGGGATCATAGTGTTTGAAATAAAAAGGCTTACCATCATTCTTAAGCCTATCGAAAATGAAGGTTACAAGCTCGTCAAGTTCCTCTGTCGAAACCTTCAAAGCAAAATCTCTTATAAGAAGCTCACTTATAAAATTCCTATATGCGCCATAATCTACACGACGCTCGTTAAAGTTGTTCTCATCAATAAAAAAGCGAAGCGACGCAAGGGTTATGTACCCCATGTCGAGCTCGTTATACCTGCCATCCTTATATTTAGAAAAATCCATATCCTGCAACTTAAAAAAAGGATAATACTTCTTGAGATTATCCATTCTAAGTTCGTGATTATCAATAATGTCATTTAAGAGAATGTATTGCTCCGCCATCTTAATCCTTCCCCGGATAATAAGTTCTCAACGGGGACTGTCCCCATTGGGTATTTAGCAACAACTTCCCAGTGGGGACTGTCCCTACCGGGAAGTTATTAATATAGTATCACTTAACGCCTACATTTTCAAGGACGTTAGATAATTCGGCAAACTCATTTAAAGAGAGTTTCTCGCCCCTGATTGATGGCGAAATGCCAATCTCCTCTAATGCACGACTTACGTCTTCTTTAGAAAATGTTAACGCCCGGTCATTGGCAATTCCATTCTGAAGTGTCTTTCTACGCTGGTTAAACGACGCTCTGATAAGCTTAAACATGAGCTTTTCGTCATTGACCTTTACAGGCTTCTCGCCATGAAGGGTCAGCTTTATAACCGCCGAACCGACATTAGGTCTAGGCATAAAACAATTAGGCGGAACATTGGCAGCAAGATAGGTGTCAGCATAATACTGAACCGCCAGAGAGAGTGCTCCGTACTCCTTGGTCCCAGGCTGTGCATCCATTCTGTCTGCAACCTCCTTTTGAACCATAACGGTCACACTTGTTATCGGCGCCTCGTCCTCTAAAAGTGACATGATAATAGGTGTCGTTATATAGTATGGAAGATTAGCTACAACCTTAAAAGGCTTGCCGTCATTATACTCCATAGAAAGCCTGTTGATGTCAGTCTTAAGAATGTCCTTATTAATGACAGTAACATTGTCATAAGGACTTAAAGTAGCCTTCAAAACCTCGACTGCGTCTCTGTCAATCTCAACAGCAACAACGCTCTTCGCACTCTCAGCAAGGTACTGCGTGAGCGTTCCAATACCGGGACCAATCTCAAGAACAGTGTCTTCTTTAGTGATTTCCGCAGCGTCAACAATCTTGTTCAACACATGCGAATCAATAAGAAAATTCTGACCGAATTTCTTCTTGATATCAAAGTTAAAATTCTGTAAAAATGCTATGGTAATCTTAGGATTACCAAGTCTCTCCGACTCAGGTAATACGGGCATAATTCTCTCCTTTGGCTTCTGTCATTCTGAGCGTAGCGAAGAATCTTCTTAAGATCCTTCTTCGCTTTGCTCCTCAGGATGACATAATATTCCTTACTTCTTCTATCAGCCTCTCACAAGCTGTTCTTCCGTCATCATCAAACACCTTGTCTCTTAAAGCTCTTCTTTCTTTCTTATATACATCCGACTCAAGACTGCTATTAATCGCCTCGAATAACTCATCCATATCCTTAGCTTTATATCCCGGTGTAACTTCATCGTAATCATAGTACATCTCTCTTGAGTCCGACAAATATTTATCAAGGTCATAGTCAAAGAACACAATCGGCTTATTTAACCACAAATAATCAAAATAAACCGAAGAATAATCCGTTATCAAAAGGTCTGAATCTATCACGAATCGGCTTATGTCATCATCCGGCGGAATCACTAATATACGGTCGCTTGCAATTCCACTAAACGCCTCATTAAGCTTCGATTTCATGTGAAGCTTAAGCACCAAAATATAGTTATTGTCTTTCAAGAAACTGTTTAACTCGTCAACATCAACAACATCGAAGAAATCCTCTTCACTCGCCCTGAAAGTCGGCGCGTATAATAAGATCTTAGGGTTATCAAGTCTTGTTTTCATTTGCCTAAGTTTTAGTTTCACCGCCTTCTCGGAAGGGGTTAATAAGCACTTAATTGCAGACGAGTTGATGCTGTCAACTCTTGGATAACCTGAAGTTAGCACATGCTCGGTTTTAAACGCCGAAGCAAATGTTAACGCTAAGCTCTCAGATGTCGTAAGCACGTAATCTTCCGGCTTCTCGTCTGATATATTCCTTGGATAATTCTTAATCTTCTCGATTATATTCTTAGGATGTCTAAATGAATCATGTATGTTGTCGTGCTGAATCTTCTTAAGCGGAATACCGTGCCACATATTGATTTTAAGGGCACCTCCACTTAGCGGATAATTGATGTCCTTAGAATAGTTGTCGTAAAAATAAACTCCGCCCTTAAGCGCATAAAACACACCTTTTAACGAACGATAGTAACATGCCGGAAAACCGCGGCTGTTAAGGAATTCAACAAGTTCCTTGTCGTGACTGATCCACATAGGGTAGATACCCAATTCCTTGCTGTTTTGGCATATGTAATTATAAAGATATCTTGGATTATCAGCAAAACGCCTTCCGAATGTACTGCCAAAAAGCCATACACTCTTGTCTCGAGGTATGGCTTTAGATATAGCATAAATAGGCAAATTAAAGAGTTGTGCCCAGTATTTAATATTATTGATTAGGTTCATGACACCAACTCCTAACTTTAATCCTCAGGATGACATAGTATACCAATCGCGAACGATATTGTGTCATTCTGAGCGTAGCGAAGAATCTTATAAATACTTCTTAAGACCCTCTACTTTATCAAGTCTCTCCCAAGGAAGATCAAGATCATTTCTACCAAAATGACCATAAGCTGCAGTCTGCTTATATATAGGTCTTCTAAGATCAAGCATCTTGATTATACCTGCAGGTCTAAAATCAAAGTTCTCTCTTAATATCTCAACTAACTTCTCATCACTTAACTTACCTGTTCCAAATGTATCAATCATGATTGAAGTAGGGTGTGCAACACCGATTGCGTATGAAAGCTGAATCTCACATTTGTCTGCAAGGCCCGCTGCAACAACATTCTTAGCAGCATAACGAGCTGCATAAGCTGCAGAGCGGTCAACCTTAGTGCAATCCTTACCTGAAAATGCTCCACCGCCGTGTCTTGCGTATCCACCGTATGTATCAACAATAATCTTACGTCCTGTAAGACCGCTGTCTCCGTTAGGTCCGCCGATTACAAATCTACCTGTAGGATTGATGAAGAACTTGGTCTTATCATCAACCATATCCTTAGGAATAATAGGATCAAACACGTATTTCTTAATATCCTCATGAATCTGCTCCTGAGAAATGTCAGCAGCGTGCTGAGTTGAGCAAACAACTGCCTCTAATCTCTTAGGATTGCCGTCTTCATCGTACTCAACAGATACCTGAGTCTTACCGTCAGGTCTTAAGTATGGAAGAGTTCCGTCCTTTCTAACCTCAGAAAGCCTTCTTGAAAGCTTGTGTGCAAGACTGATTGGGTATGGCATGTACTCCTCTGTTTCATTTGTCGCATAACCAAACATCATACCCTGATCTCCGGCACCGATTGCTTCGATGTCCTCTTCTGACATGGTATTCTCCTTAGCCTCTAAAGCCTTGTCAACACCAAGAGCGATATCCTTAGATTGCTCATCAATCGCGGTAATAACACCACAAGTATCGCAGTCGAATCCCTTGTCTGAACTGTCGTAGCCAATCTCTCTGATTGTGTCTCTTACTATCTTCTGAATATCAACATATCCTTCGGTTGAAATCTCACCCATAACAAGTACAAGACCTGTTGTGATTGAAGTCTCGCAAGCTACACGGCTGTTAGGATCTTGACGCATAAGCTCGTCTAAAACCGCGTCACTTATCTGATCGCATATCTTATCCGGATGTCCTTCCGTAACTGATTCTGAAGTAAATAATCTCTTCTCCATTATATGTTCCTCCTGTATTTAAAAATAAATATAATTATCATGAATTGACCTTCTTCGAAGGTCAAAGATCCTTCGTCGCTTTGCTCCTCAGGATGACACATTGTATCCGTAGCGGAGCACATTGTGCTCCACATATGGCGAACTATGTTCGCCGCTACAGATTAAAGATGATTGTCTAGTGGTTTATATCCAACTCTAAGCCTTGGCAAACTGCTCATCTTCGTCCTCTGATTAATCATCCAATCTTCGCTTCCATCATCTACATTAAGTCCGCTTGCAGGTGGCGCAAAAAAGATTAGATTAACATCTAAACTTGTATCAGGATAATCGAAGAACAAAGGCATAAGATCTACAAAATTTGTTCTAGGCTTCTTATAGAACCATCTGTCATTAGCCTTAATCATAAGATTGGCATCCACATCCTCGTCGAAGTATAATTCGAAAAATGTAGGTGCCTCATCTAATTTAACATTAACAGCAACTCCGTCAGAGTCCTCTGATCCACCCCATCTAAAATCATAACCTGCTTCATTACTGTCTAACTTGTCAAATGTAATCTCAGGCTCACAAAGTGGAGTGTGAAGAAGCTTCCTATACGCATCTAACGAAGGTGTAGGAATACCAACATTTGGATTGTTTGGATCCTCCATCTCAAGTCCTAAACGACCTCTGTCTCTGAACTGATAAAATGTAATCGCTGTCAGCCAATCCTCAGGATCCGCTTCTCTAAGAGCGAAGAACTCCTTAATCATATCTACCTGATCGTAAGGACCGACAACGTCTCCGTCGGCATTAAACTCACTCATAACCATTGGTCTTGACTTGCCACCGCTGAGTTTCATAAATCTATCGTAGCTCAACCTTGCAAGCTTATAAACTCTTGATACTTTAGCTCTACCATATTGATTGGTCTCCTCGTCCGCAACGTCAATAGGCCATCCCCAGTGAAGAGCCATGTATTTGTCGACTGACCAGATATCAGTCTTGGCAACTGCATCCTTAAATTCCTTCTCCTTAACCATAGGCGATACAGCAGTAGCAGAAGGAACAGCCCAAGCAGGATCTTCAACTCCACCGATACAAAGTATAAAATCTATCTGCGGAGCCTTAGCCTTGATGACATCCATCGCATGCATGTAGAACTCTGCAACCTCTTTGTAACTTGCTCTCTTGGTAAATGAAAACCAGTTACCGGTAGCCTCATGGTTAAGTCTCACCTGCATTCTTCCAAATGGTGCAAGGTCTTCTCCAATCGCCTCTAACTGCTCATCAGAAACATTAGGATCCATAGCCAGAGTAAGTATGACATCCTGTCCATGTCGCCTTACATCTCTCATTTGCTCAAAAGGCTCACCTTCTCTGGCACGGCTGCCCTCTAAACCGCCTCCGTAAGTGAAGTAATCATCATATGGGTAATCCCACTGGAATGTTATAACCTTGTCTTTAAATGCATCTCTAGCTCTGACAGGCCAGGTCTCATCAAGCGGATAATAGCAATACATAAGGTTGACCGCACGATGAGGTCGATGGAGAGAATTGAGGATGTAGTCCTGGTCAACGTACTCGCCTCTCTCACTTCCATCACTCAAATCCAGCGCAAATCTCGCCTTGCCGATATGAGCCTTCTTAACATCTTGTTTGTTTAAATCTATGTACATAGCTTTTCCCCTTTTCCACAGTTTATGCACTAAAAAACACTCCTTCAATTATAACCTCTATCGTAGTGTGCGTCAATAATTTACGCGTCCTAAGCCTTATTATGTCATTCTGAGCATTATTATGTCATTCATAGCGTTATTTATTATGTCATTCTGAGCGAAGCGAAGAATCTTTTAAGATCCTTCGTCGCTTTGCTCCTCAGGATGACATAGTGTACCCGTAGCGGAGCACGCTTTGTTCCTCAGGATGACATGGTATACTCGTAGCGGAGCACATTGTGCTCCACACATGGCGAACTATGTTCGCCGCTACAGGTTGTAAATAATCGTCACCCCGCGAACTGGCTTTCATAAAGTTCCTTATAGAACCCACCCGCATTCACAAGCTCATCATGCGAGCCCTGCTCTATAATGTTACCATCGCGCATAACCAGTATCACATCCGCTTCCTTGATGGTCGAAAGCCTATGTGCCACGATAAATGAAGTTCTTCCCGCCATCATTTTGGCAAATGCACGCTGAATGCGAAGCTCGGTTCTTGTATCGATACTCGAAGTCGCCTCATCAAGAATCAACATTGGTGGCAGCTTTAACATAACCCTCGTGATACAAAGAAGCTGCTTCTGACCCTGCGACAGACTTCCTCCGTCCTCACCAATCACAGTGTCGTACCCATTAGGAAGTCTCCTTATAAAGCTGTGAGCATGCGTCTTTTTGGCCGCCTCGACAATCTCGTCTCTCGTTGCATCAGGGTGTCCCATTGCGATATTCTCTGCAATCGTCCCCTCCTTGAGCCACGTCTCCTGAAGTACCATTCCGTAATTAAGTCTTAACGACTTTCTTGTCAAATGTCTGATGTCCGTCAGGTCTTCTCCGACCTTAATCGCACCGTCATTTACATCGTAAAACCTCATAAGAAGATTGATCAGCGTGGTCTTTCCGCATCCGGTAGGACCTACAATTGCAACCCTTTCACCCGGTTTCACTTCAAGGTTGAAATCAGTGATAAGAGGCTTCTCAGGAACATAAGAAAAATCAACATTCTTAAGACTCACTCTACCGTTAGCATTTGTCAAAGCAATCGCATCTTCGTCCTGCTCCTCGATGTCTTTCTCAATCAGTTCAAATATCCTGTCCGCGCAAGCAAGCGCGTTCTGAAGCTCGGTGATAACACTCGAAATCTCGTTAAACGGCTTAGTGTATTGATTAGCGTAGCTTAAGAAACAGGTGAGATTACCAACACTTATTCCACCGTAAACCGCGTAGATTGCGCCAACCAAGCCTACCGCCGCGTATACGACATTGTTCACGAATCTCGTTCCCGGATTGGTTATACTCGAATAAAAAACCGCCTTTAGCGAATAATCTCTAAGCCTTTCATTAATCTCATCAAACTTCTCAAGTGCCTCGTCTTCCTCTGCAAATGCCTGAACAACCTTCTGATTACCTATCATCTCGTCGATAAGCACCGTCTGCTCCGCCCTTGCCTCACTCTGTGCCTTGAACATGTCGTAGGTGTGCCTAGCGATAAATGCTGCGACAAACAACGACAACGGCGTTATAACAACGACCACCAGGGCGATAACGACATTAACTTTCAACATGAAAACGAGAGTTGCCAGAATAGTTACAACACCGGTAAAAAACTGACTAAATCCCATCAAAAGACCGTCAGCGAACTGATCAACATCAGCTATTATCCTGCTCACGATATCACCTGAGCCTGTCTTATCTATAGTTTTTAAAGGCATCTTAGACAATCTCAAAAACGCCTGCTCCCTGACATCCCTTACCGTGCTGTATGTGAGCTTATTGTTGCACACGTTCATAAGCCACATCGAAAGTGCTGCTATTCCTATTGCGACCGCCATTTTCTTGAAAATCTCAAAAAGTGCAGGGAAGTTAACTTCACCTGCAGCAACTATCTCATCAATCGCATCACCTGTAAATATCGGAATAGAAAGCTGCATTATTACATTTATTACGGCAAATATCATCGAGAGCACAAGATAGACTCTGTATCTCTTTAGATATCGCCAGACTTTTTTAATTATGGTTTTTCTGTTCATATCCTTTACGCTCCCTTAAACTGTGACTCGTGTATCTCTTTATAAATATCTGAAATTTTAAGCAATTCCTCGTGCGTACCAATCGCCGATATCTCTCCGTCATCCATGACAATGATCTTGTCGGAATGCTTGATTGACGAAGTTCTCTGGGAGACTATTATCGTCGTCATGTCTTGATCGAGCTCTTTTAGGGCTGTTCTTAATTTTAAATCTGTAGCAAAATCAAGAGCCGAAGAAGAGTCATCAAGAATCAGTATCTTAGGCTTCTTAACAAGAGCTCTAGCTATGCAAAGCCTCTGTCTCTGTCCTCCTGACAGGTTTCTTCCGCCTTGCTCAACCATATAAGACAGGCCGCCTTCCTTCTCATCAACAAACTCTTTTGCCTGTGCTTTAGAAAGTGCCTCGTTAAGCTCAGCTTCACTTGCACCTTTATTGCCCCACCTAAGATTCTCGGCTATACTTCCGCTAAACAGCACTGATTTCTGCGGAACAACTCCTATCGCTTCTCTTAAACTCTCTAACTTGTAGTCGGTAACATTTTCACCAAATACCGTTACCTTGCCGGTCGTCGCATCGTAAAAACGAGGGATAAGATTAACAACCGAAGTCTTTCCGGAACCGGTACCTCCAATTATTCCAAGTGTCTCACCCTTCTTCACCTTGAAATCTATGTTACTCAGAGCCTCGTCGCCACCTTCCTGGTAAGATAAACCGACGGAACTGAACTCTATTGCGTAGTCGGATGCATTTGCATCTAATATTCGATTTCCATCTAATGTTGCATTTCCACCGATATCCCCTCTTGCAAATGCAGGCTGTATCTCAAAAACAGCTTGAATCCTATTGCCACTTGCAAGTGCCTTGTTAACGGTAACAATGAAGTTGGCGAACTTAATAAGCTCGACCAGAATCTGTGACATATAGTTGACGAGCGCAACAACCTCACCCTGAGTCAAGGTTCCAGTATTGACCTTAAGCGCGCCAACATAGATAAGATAGACGGTCGCGAGATTTATTATCACATAGGTTACAGGATTGGTAAGAGCCGATATCCTTCCCACATGCATTGAGAGGTCTGTGTAGTCCTTGTTCTCTCTATTAAAGCTCTCAATCTCCTGCTCTTCAAGCGTGAAAGCCCTTATAACTCTGATACCTGTAAGGTTCTCTCGCGTGCGCTTTAGCACTGCATCAAGCGCTGTCTGCACCTTCTTATAAAGCGGTATACTCACTCCCATCACGCCGAATACTACAACCGAAAGAAGTGGTATTGTTACTACAAATGTTACCGCCGCGCCCGCGTCCACAGTAAATGCCATTATCATCGCGCCAAGCACAATAAACGGTGATCTTAAGAAAAGCCTAAGAACCATGTTAACTCCGGACTGAGCCTGATTAATATCACTAGTCATTCGCGTAATCAGTGTGGATGTTCCAAGCTTATCAAGTGTGCTGTAATCAAGACTTTCTATGTGTTTAAAAAGAGCATGTCTTACCTTGGTCGCAAATCCGACCGCTGCCTTCGCAGAAAAATATTGCGCAGTAATAGAACACACTAGTCCTATAACTCCAAGCGCAATTACAATCAAACTCATCTTTATTATGTAAGGCTTGTCACCGTTTTTGATACCGGTATCAATGATTGCAGCCATAACAAGCGGTACCAAAAGCTCAAACGAGGCCTCCAGCATTTTAAAAAGGGGAGCCAATACGCACTCCCTTTTATAATCCGTTAAAAATCTAAGCAGTTTTCTCATATCTTTCTCCAAATAAATTATGCTAAGTTTACAAAGGGGACAGTCCACAATGTAAAGTTAGCACAGCATATCCTTATATTCCTCTAAAAACACCCTGTTCCACCTCATGTACTCATCACCCGCACTCGCCTTAAACTGCACATCAACATCATGAAGGCACCAAGGCTCATCCTGCTTTGGAACCACAACCTTATATCCCTTATTCCTCATTTCAAATGAATGCGATACATCATAAAAATGCCATCCCTTAAATATATCTGCTCTCCAATCAACATCAACGGACGTCGCCATCAAAAAGCCGTCAACCGCCTGAACCTCCATGTATTCATCATCAATCGGAACCTCAAACTCATAGTCAGCCTCCCCGGTCACAACATTTCTCCTAAGTCTTCCGCACCGCTTTTCATTTCTCCACATAACAGCATCTTTTGGAAGCTCAACAGAGCCGACCATTCCTATCATCCCGATATCATTTGCCTTGAAAATGTTGACTATATCATCTATAAAATGCTCGTTGATAATAAACGCGTCCTGATGAAGATACACCTTGTACTTCGCGTCCGAGCTCTCCATTCCCGCCTGGTATCCCTCATTTATCGAAGGCGCGTCCTTGATAGAAAGAATATCCATCTCCATTCCATCCGGCAAATGAAGCGCTCTTATATAAAAACAACACTCATCAAGAAACAACTCGTCATTATAGCATATTATAAAGCAAATCTTGTTCTCATTCATCGGCCACACCTCGCTTATACTCGGCTTCTAATTCCTTGTACAAGGCGCTAACCTTGTCATAGTCAACCGAAGAATACCTCATGATAGTATCTATCGCAGTCTCGGACACACCAAACTCATCCCTGTACGAAAAAAGCTCATACCTTGCATCTTTAAAATGAGGAAACTCCAGCCTTCTTATAAGAAACTTTATAGAATGAAAATGCATCCGCCACGCTTCCGGTTCGTCTGAAACATCAAGAATAGTGAACTTCTCGCCGTTCATGTACTCCTTAGAAGCAACATTTAAAATCGCAAAGATCACCATGGCATCAGGAGTGTAGTCATCATCGCTTAAAGAATCATAATACCTAAACGCACCCACCAAATCTCTATCTTTAATTAATCCACAAACCTTACTCTCATCAAACATAGAATCCTCCGCAAGTAATCAGTAAAATATCTCAACCCCGGTGGCCTTGCCACCCTGAGGATTGCAAGGAGCATAATATGTTATTTCGCAGGGCGTTGGCGCGACTCGTTACTTAATGAGTGCAAGCGTAAGCTTAGCACGAATTTAGTAACGTAAGCATCGCGCCTTCGAGCCGAGAGGCGTCCCGAAGAAATAACATATTATGCTCAACTCAAATCCGCTACACATAAATCCACTCATCAATCGAACGATTCTCAGTTACAAAGTTAACTCCAATCTTATAAAGCTTTCTATCATCTGCCGCATAAGGGGCAGCATATCCCTTATCTTCTATCTGATTAAGCGCCTCCTTAGCAGATTTATCGCGTTTAAATTCAAAAATAAATATATACTCGTTAGTCTCTACGATAACATCCGCTCTGCCTGTTGCATTATGAACCTCCGTTTTAACAAACTGACCAAGAAGCATAAAAACAATATATATAACATTCTGAAAATTACTTTCTGTCTCCTTCTCATCATTTACATACGGAATATTGGCATACAGCGCAACAAAGCGATTCATAAAACTGTCAATCTCAGCGTGCTTTATGTCATTTAAAAAACTTCTGAGATCCAAAGGTCTCGCTTCTTTTTCTCTATGAAGAACCATAGGCGCCAAGCTTTTTAAAAAGCCATACCTAACTTCCTGATTTGGATAACCAAGCCCATAATACCTTGATTCATCATCATAATCTACAATCGTCAAATATCCCGTTTGATATAGTAGAGGAATCGGGTTAGGATTATCAGATCTATAATCCTTTAGTTCTGACTCTTCTGCATACAAACTTCCATCCGTAAATTCTTTAATGTCAATATCTATATTTTTAAGTCTGTCTACCAAAAATGTAGGAGTTCCGGTTTCAAACCAATAAGATCCAAACTCCTTCTTAGCAAATGCATTTATCAAACTAAACGGATTATATACTCCAACACCTTTATGATGAAAATGATATCCGTCATACATCTTTTTAAGTCTTTCAAGGCACTCATCAAAAGAAATGTCATATTCATCTGCCATGTCACTTATCTCCGGCGCAAATGATTCTCTTAGTTCTTCTTCAGTTATACCGCATATACCATCGTATCTTCTGTCAATAGAAATATCCTGCAAATGATTAAGATCACTGAAAATGCTAACCTTAGAAAACTTGGTTACACCTGTTAAGAACACAAACTTAAGATAATGATCATAGCTCTTCAGCGTACTAAAAAAACCCTTAAATACAGCTTTATTGTGTTCGAGCAATTCGTCATCCGCTTCAAGAAGAGGCTTGTCATACTCATCGACAAGAACGACTACATTGTTCTTATCAGTTGCAGCCTTGACAATAAGATTCTGAAATCTACCTTCAAGCGTAGAAGAATCTGACTTTCCATACACATTTTCCCATTCAGATAGATGTTCATCAAAAACATCTTCAAGGGCTCTTTCCCTCTTAAAATTCGTCTTATTAAAGTCAAAATAAAATACAGGACATGGTGCAAATGCTGACGCATCATCCTTAGATAAACCTTCTATAGCAAGCCCCTTAAACAACTCTCTCTTACCCTCAAAATACGCTCTCATAGTCGACAAAAGAAGACTCTTACCGAATCTTCTGGGTCTGCTTAAGAAATACGGCTTACCGTTTTGGATTAAATTATATATATATTCTGTCTTATCAACATAAATATAATCATCTCTTCTTATTGATTCGAAATCTTGTATACCTATAGGAAGTTTCCTATTCATAACGATTCTCCTCTCTTCATGTCCTTCTTTAATTATACAAAAAAGCCTTGCAATTGCAAGGCTAAATTGATTAATTGCCCTTCTACGAAGGGCAAAGATTCTTCGCTTCGCTCAGAATGACACGTAGATTTAAAATTAATATCGGTGGCCCTGCCACCCTGAGGATTTCAAGAGCATAATATGTTATTTCGTAGGGCGTTGGCGCGACTCGTTACTTAATGAGTGCAAGCGTAAGCTTAGCACGAATTTAGTAACGTAAGCATCGCGCCTTCGAGCCGAGAGGCGTCCCGAAGAAATAACATATTATGCTCCCCTTACATCCGCTAAATCAACTTCTCCAAGTTATCGTACGAGTTGAATCATACAGCTTATGTTTATGCTTATCCCATATCCTTATTCTGATTGAAGAATAGTTACGGTTATTATATTTAGTCTTAAAAATGCGCTCTATTTTCTTGGCATTTTTCTTAACCTTCTTTTTGTATGTCTTACCACCTGCAGTTATTGCAACCGTATCACCCTTCTTAACATTGTAAAATGTCATCGGAATCGTCTTCTCACAAGACCATATCTGGTTCATACTTCCCCATGTTGAACAATAAACCTTAGAAGTCTTGCTAATCTTAATCTTACCCTTCTTCGCGGTAAACTTGATCTTACCATTAAACTTAGGACTCTGTTTAACCTTAATGGATTTGGAACCTTTCTTGCCAAGCTTGACCGAATATTTCTTGCCACCTATCTTAAATGAAACTGTTGATCCACTCACTCCGTATACATTAACACTCTTTTCACGATAGTATGCGCTGACATAAGTATAATTCTTAATTCGAGCCTTCTCCCAGGAGCTCTTAACAACAACATCAATCGTGTCACTCACACCTGACTCACCGTATACCGTAACCACAGTCTTTCCGACCTTCTCAGGCACTATTATTACAGCTGTGTCATCGTCATCATAAACAACTACACTTACCGAAACAACTCCTTTGTTGGAAGAAACTGCCTTAGCAATCTTATCGGGAGTATGAATATAACTGGTACTAGCCCAAGTAGACGCATCAAATGTAACCTTATATGTATCCAAATTAAGCGGATGAGCATCTTGAGTAACAGGCTCTATTGCCGCCTCTGAACCAGAAACCACCTTCGTTTTATTATCAGCAAATACTACCGTGTCATCAACACTTAACATTATCCCAATAATTGCAACAATCGAAAATAATAAACATTTAGCTTTACTCATAAAAACCTCCTTGAGTATGCTTAGACTATCTTACATTTCTTAGGCAATCCTTTCCCTCTTAACAATTTCTTGTACTCCTTGGATTTACTCTTAGGGACCACAACAGACTTAACACTTGAATTCATATTTTCAAAAGCTCTATCATCAATGTTTTTGGATTGCAGCTTTTCACTCTTTATTATTATCTTTTTGAAATCCAATTGCCAAAAAGAATTGCCATACAAGTACTCAATATTCTTCCCTAATGTAAGAGTCCCTCCACCATTAGAAAATGCTTTATCATCTATCGCTGTAACCTTAAATTTTATACCATCAATTTTATAATAATCTTCTATTATTAGGTTACTAGCTCTATTTTTGATTTTTACAATCGTAATTTCTCCTTTTTTCTTCTTTTGATCAACCGATGTAATTATGGCGTCAAAATCTATATTCTTTCTATTCACTCTAAACAAATCTCCTGCGAAAAAAGGACCTTTAGCCTTATAAAAATATTCAGGACTAAACCCATCATTATCTTCATCCGTATCATCATAATCTTCAATACCATAAGAAGTCACATTTCCTTCAACGATAGGCTTAAAACCATAATAACTATAAGGATAATAAAACGGATCATTATAATAATCAGCAGCATCATTATAATCAGGATAATTTTCAGGAGATGCATTGTATATCAAAACATCCTCAGAATTTTCTATCTTAATATTATCATGCGGTATATCACTACCGTGACAGCCTATTATAGTGAGGTATTTAAGATCACTTGCATCAAGTTTCTGAACCATAGAATGCTTTCCGGAATAATCAAAAAATGTAAGATACGTAAACGGATTAAGATCCACCTCACCGCAGAGCCCAACATCCTGCCAACTTATTTTTTTCAATCGCCCATGAAACCATTTGTATTGATTTGAAGAGTATATATTCTCATCAATCCCTTTTGCATCAAGCTTTTTCTGCGCCTTGATAAGATTCTTAAGCTCATTAACATCATCATTAACATCGCCACTTACCACAGTAACATTACATATATATTCATTATTCTTATACTTAGCTGTAATTACAGCATTACCGCTTTTTTTAGCCAAGGCATTACCACTTGCATCAAAACACACTATGTTTTCATCACTTGATGAATATATAACATTTTCAGGTTCATCTGCATATAAAAGACATATTTTTCTTTTACAACCTTCCTTTACGGTTATATTTGACTCATTAAGCCTTAAGTATGATACATCTTCATCTTCAACATCTATTTCATCGATTTCAACATTTTCTGACAAGCCGGCATTAACAAACATCTCTTTATACTTATCCTTATATCCTCTCGGAACCTCTATAACAGCATTCTCTCTTATTCCCGACATAGCACCCGGATATACGGTGTTAATCTTCTTACTCATAATCCTGATTTTAACCAACGAATCACAGTTTGCAAACACACCCACATCCAAGTCGTCTGGTTCGTAATCATCATCATCCCATATATCGTCATACCAATCATCATCCCATATACTGTCATACCACTCTTCATCACCGCCTTTAACACATTGACCATAAATATAGTCCTTGTAATTATCATATATAGCAGTTGAGTTGTCATTTTCTAAATTCAAATCATTTCTTCTTGCATCATAATCATAATTAATATAAGTCACTTCATGAAAATCATCTTTAAGCTCAGAGCCTGGTACATCTTCATCTGTATCATCAGTATAAAATGCTACTCTTTCTTCATATTTATCCTTCTCACTCCTTTTATCGGATGTCATATCTCTCTTGTATTCTCCTAACACCTCTACATTTCTTGGAATTGTTATCTCTTTGATGCCAGTTCTTGCAAAAGCATAATCTTTGATGGTCGTTACCGTGTCCGGAATATCGATATCAGATAATTTAGGATTACAAAAAAGTAAACCACTATTAACTGTCTCAAGATTGTTAGGTAGTCTAACAATCTCAAGCTTTTGACAATTACCAAACGCTTCCATACCTATATATTTAACACTATCTGGAATATCAACTTTCTTAAGAGATGTTGACATAAAGGCTCCCGCACCTATATACTTTAAATCATTATTAAAATTTACCTCTTTAACGCCTTCTCCATGCGAATCGCCGAAATCAAAATGATCATCTTCGGCTTCACTGAAATTACAAAAAGCACCTTCCCCAATATATTCTAGACCATCAGGTAACACAAGTTTATTGATTTTCGAGCATCTAAAAGAACTTCTTCCTATATATCTAAGACCTTTTTTTAAAGTAAGCTTCTCAAGCTTATCGCAGTTCTTAAAACATTCATTTTCTATATACTCAACTCCGTTCGGAATGCTGATACTCTTATATTTTCCGAAGACTTCGTCGTATCCGTTATCATAATATTTGGTAATGCACGGAACTCTCTTAAAACCTTTTTCTACAGATACGCTCTTGCATATTTTCGCCCAATGATAAACATCTTTAGACTTCTTAACATTCCTGTCCGATGCTTTGTATGGTTTTATTCTTAAGTTTCCACTCTTAGAATTGTAACTCCATGTGAATTCTCTACCAACTCTACCACTATTATCTCTTTTCTTAGCAGCGTAAGTAGGTGTAAATTGAAATGAAATAAGAATTATAAATAAAACAACAATCGAAGATAATATACATTTTGCTTTACTCATAAAAAACCTCCAATCATTAATTGCCCTTCTACGAAGGGCAAAGATTCTTCGCTTCGCGAAGTCATGACATAAAGTATTCATGAACCTGTTGCTCTGGTTTCTTAGTTTATCACCTCGCAAAGAATGATAAACACAAAATTAGAAGTACTGTCCCTATTAACACAAATAATAACCCACCAACGCTAAAAAACAAATATACATCTTTAATACGTTTTCTTTTCTTTATTAGTGTAAGTATCAACAGTATATCTACCACCATAATTATAACTAATCCTATCAAGACTATCACCAATCAAACCATGTATAAGCATCTTTAATCTTCAACATCCACAGCTACTATAAAACCCAAGCAAAAGTATTAATATACTTTAATTGACCCTATTCCCATACTATCATATTCATTTTAAAAATCAATATATTTTGTATAAAGATGATAATAGCTAGAAAAAATATTGATTTTTCCAAAATAACTGTTTATTATAAGTTATAAGCAAAGTAATTTGCTTGATTTAAGTGCGTTGCTACTTTGAGTGCAAACCTTTAATTTAAGTGCTTCACTACTTTGAATGTGAACCATTAATTCAAGTGCTTCGCAGCTTAAAATGCGAATCGTTAATTACAGGGAGATAAAGTTTTTATCTCCCTGTTTTTGTTACACTCCGGAGCGCATTAGTACGCCTCGTTATTAATTCTTAACCCCGGTGGCTTAAGCCACCCTAGGTTGCTATTATCCCTCACTCCGTTCGGGATAAAGATTCTTCGCTTCGCGAAGTCATGACACGTAGATTTAAAATTAATATCGGTGGCCTTGCCACCCTGAGGATTGTAAAGAGCATAATATGTTATTTCGTAGGGCGCCTAAGCGTCTCGTTACTTAATACAGAGCACGGCTACACGTATGCTTAAGTCGGACTCTATAAAAACGTCGGTACTTAATGAGTGCAAGTTATACGCAGCACGAATTTAGTACCGCTACGTTTTTACCGAAGCGAGAGCGTGTCCGACGTAGCATTGTGTTGCCGGGATCGTCAATTCCACCGAGCCGAGAGGCGTCCCGAAGAAATAACATATTATGCTCAACTCCAATCCGCTCCTATAATTTTATCCCCCCACCAAGATGCAACCCTTCTACATCCTCACTCTTAATCGTAACCAAATCAAGCTTAGAATTAATACCCTCCTTGGTAATCCTATCAATCTGCCTGTCGATAATCTTCTTTCTGAAGTTCCTGACATCTCTCGCATTACCAAAGTTCGCATCCTTATGCATTACATCATAATCAAATGTCTTAAATATCTCCTTAACCGCAGAAGGCTCAATAATATACTGCATACTTGAACACATATCAATAAGGATTGATACAAGGTCAAATGCTTCATAGTCCGGAAAATCAATATAAGTCGTAAACCTCGACTGAAGACCGGGGTTAGCATCAATGAAATCCTGCATCTCGTTAGTATATCCGGCAACAATCACGATGAGATCATCTCTGTGATCCTCCATCGCCTTAACAAGAGTATCAATCGCCTCTTTACCGAAATCCTCCTGATTCCCGTTAGAAAGCGAATACGCCTCATCTATAAAAAGCACTCCACCAAGTGCCGAATTGACAACATCAGTAACCTTAGACGCAGTCTGTCCCATGTATCCCGCAACAAGTCCCGACCTGTCAGTCTCAACAAATTGTCCCTTGCTAAGAATACCCATCTCGTAATAAATCTGAGCAAGAAGTCTAGCAACAGTAGTCTTACCCGTACCCGGATTACCCGTAAAAACCATATGCATCTCAATAGGAAGCGGTGGCAACCCTTGAGCCTTACGAAGATTCGACACATTGAGCTTATTAACCAGGCTCTGAACATCCTGCTTAACAGAAGCAAGTCCAATCATATCATTAAGTTTCTTTAGAAGTTCATCTAATCTTGGCGAACTTGGACTGTAATTGTCATTTGCACTATTAGATGACTCTATACTTTCGGAGATGTCAGCTAGACTGAGTCTCTCTTCACTTGAAGGAAGCTTGCCCTCCGTCGTTCCACCTAAGATGTCTCTACCTTCATTCTCCCTGCTGGTCGGCATCTCACGATTTCCTGTGACCGTCATCCTCTCGTAATCCTGACCCGGCTCATATACTCTAACATTAGAAAGATCAGGCTTACTCTCTTCAGCCTCCTCTTCCTTCTCCATGCTGACTTTCTTACGACCGTAGCTCCTATAGATATCCTTGTCCTTATACTCCCTAACTTCATTCTCCAAAGTCAGACAGAAAGCGTTAAGATTATCAATCTCCTCCTGCGAAACAAGTCCATCAACCGCAATAAATTCCTGACCCGCTTCCCTAAGAGTCTTGATATACTTTCTGGTACTTCCTCTGTAAATGTTATAAAGAGTCTTACCTCTGACAAACTCTGCCTTTAGAAAATACTGAAACGAAAGCGGAACCTCGTTAACAAATTTCTCTAAAGGAAGCACATTCTCCTCGGCATAGCGCTTTAAAGTATCCTTGTTAAAATCATACTTAAGCTCTTTATTGATAAACTTAATCTCTCTCTTATGCACATCACCGCTCGAATAACTGAGCATAACAAAGAAATTGAGAAGGTCCGTCATAAACATCTCCTCAACCCTCTTGTCAGGATTGTCATTGCCATACGGACTCTGCTCAATGTCCGAACACGTCTTTATAAGGTCAACCAAACCGATAAGTGTATCATTGTCCATCGCTATCAACCTCCTCGTCAGATAATGTCTTGTTCTCTATCTCTTCTTTAAACTTCTCAACCATCGCCTCTTCTTCAGCTTTAAGTTCTTCATACTGTGAAGTCAGATTGTAGCATTTCTTAAAATAAATCGCGACAAATATCGACGCAGCCACAAGCAGAACTCCAAGAATAAGCGCAAGTACAATAACAAATGTCATCTGCTCACTTCTCGCCCCGTTATTCATAACCTTATAGGAAATGAATATCTCACCTAAAAGCAGCATGATACTGGCAAAAACACAAAAATACGCTATTCTATATATAATCTTATATAAATCTGACTTCATAACATCACCTACTTATAATAAAAGAGCACCTTCTGAGGGTGCTCTAAAAATCTAACACGAAATGATCTCATTGCCATTCTCAGTAATAATCAAATGATATTCCCATTGAGCAGACGGAGAACCATCATCAGTGTATATCGTCCAACCGTCATCTGAATCACAGTATACATTAGGCTTACCAACATTGATCATCGGCTCGATGGTGAATGACATTCCCGGAACAATCAAACATCCGCTGTCCGGCTTGCCGATATGAGGAACCCATGGATCCTCATGGAAATCAACTCCACAACCATGACCGCCAATCTCTCTTACAACGCTGAATCCATTGTCAGACGCTCTCTTGTTGATAAGATATCCGAAATCTCCTAAAGTAGTCCAAGGCTGAGCAATCTTAACAGCCTCATCCAAGCATTCCTTGGTTACTTCAACGAGCTTCACCCAAAGAGGATCAACATCACCAATCATAAACATTCTTGATGCATCTCCATAATATCCCTCGTATATAGTTGTACAATCAATATTAACAATGTCTCCATCCTCTAAGAAACGGTTGTCATCAGGAATACCATGACACACAACATCATTAATTGAAGTACATACCGACTTAGGGAATCCTTCATAATTAAGCGGTGCAGGAATACCGCCAAGTTCCTTGGTCTTCTCTGCTACTATCCTGTCAAGCTCGCCGGTCGAAACGCCTTCCTTAACGTGCGCTGCCACCGCATCAAGTACCTTGGTATTAATCTCACCTGCGCGCCTTATTCCATCCAACTGCTCAGGAGTCTTAATCATATCAGGCGTAGGTCTTGTAATCTTCTTGTTCCTGTTACATATAACATCAATCTTGTCGTCAAATGCCATATGGCACGCTTTATACTTCTTACCGCTTCCGCACCAACACGGCTCATTTCTTCCAATCTTCATATCAATCTCCATTCTACCCCGGTTATCATACTAACCACACCTGACTATTGTATCACATTTGTTAGATATGTCAAACAAATGAAAGAGGTAACTACAGACTATATTATAAACTTGTCTGTATGCTCTTTTTGTTTCTCTATTATCTTCTTCTGATAATCTGCTACAACACATATCTGCTCAAGATACGTAACAATGCTCATAAGCTCCTTGCTCGATTCATCTGCAAGCTCAAGATTATTATCAAGTCTTTCAAGAACGACATTCCACTCTTTTATCATCTCTTCATCAAGTGGATATAACTGCATAGTCTTTTTAATCAACGCAGCCAATTGATTGCCATCCTCATCATATTGAAGCTCCGTAAGATTAATAGCTTCAACTCTATCCTTAATCTTCTTGATAGCTTCTCCGACATCTTCTTCAGATTGTGAAAGAGTCTCAGTCTCATTCTTAATCTTAGACAAAATCTCCTTTAACATAAACTTTGAATCATTAAGCGACTTGGCCGTTACTCCGAACTCGTCGTTGGAATGGATTTCGATATCATTTGACATATCATACTTAGCAACTCTGTCTGCCCATTCCTGAATCTTGTTAAGCTTCTTGGTGTATGAATTGCTAACCCTAAGCGATATTATCACGCCAAAAGCCACAATAATTACCATTGTCACAACGATAATATTGATTGTTCTCACATAGTAACTCCTGTTGTCAGCATTCTTATCACTCGCTCCGTTAGAAGCAAGCTCAGATGTGGCATCCAAGAACTCATATACGCTGTTCTCCACCGGTATCAATTCTCGAGTGTAGACTTCAGACGCTTCCGTTACATTGCCTTCATCAACATATTTAATTACCGTATCGACATATTGGTTAAATGATATAATGCTGAGTTTACACTGCTTATATCTCTTCTTCTCTAACTTGCTTAAATTAAGAGCCTCATAATCCTCCATGATCTTGCTACTCTTCTCTCTTAAGTTCTCGATATATGCCTTATTGTCAGTCATGGTATCATCCCCAACATGTTTAACCATCCTGACAACCACCTGATCCGTCATCCAGATATTGGTATCAAGGGTCATAAGATAATCAACGGCATTAAGATTGTCCTTGTAAATGGTCCTACCATTCTCGTAAACCCGTTTAACATGATAAATAGAACTAATTCCCACTACAATCGTCATGAAAATGATTATTAAAAAACTCAGGATCAGCTGTCTATGTATACCTTTTTTGTTTCTACGCGCCATAAAATCGCCTATTCCTTTCCGAGTGGATCAAGTAACCACTGCGTTCCTTCATCATTATAATTATCTCTGGTTACATATGTAGCACCTGTATCAATAAACTTCTTGACAGTCTCGCCCCTTTTGAATCTGACTATATTTCTCACAGCAAGATATCCCATATTGTAAGGATTCTGAATCATCGTTCCATCTATTGTTCCATCTAGAAGATATTCACTTGAAGCCTCTGAATAATCAAATCCCACAACCCAAATCTTATCTTTGAGATTGTGTTCAGAAATAGCCTTGGCAACTCCAATCGCATCCCTTTCATCCGTCGCATAAATAGCTTTCAAATCAGGATAATCTGCGATAAGTCTGTTGGTTTCATCATATGCAACTTTCTCATCACCGCCTGAATATACTAAATCAACTATGGAAATATGCTGATAGTGATCCTCTATCTCCTTTTTGAAACCATTGGTGCGCACCTCAGTAATCTGATCACCTTTAATGCATGAAACCATAGCAACCTCACCTATACCGCCTATATCGTCAGCAAGATATCTCGCTGCAACCGCACCAAAATTCTCGTTGTTGGTTCCGATAAATGCGGTCTTCTTAGAAGTTGTTACATCTGAATCGACAGTAATTACCGGTATTCCTTTATTAACAGCTTTCTCAATAACCTTATTAAGCCTCATAGCATCAAGCGGAGCAATTACTATAGCGTCCGCGCCATTCTTAATGGCATCCTTAACAAGCTGTAGCTGTGTATCTACGTCTTTACCATCATTAGGTGACTCAAAAGTCAACTTGTAATTGAACTCTTCTGCACCATCCATAAGGCCTTGACTTAACACATTCCAGAATTCATAATCGGTTCCCTTGGTGATAACCTCTATACTTCCAGCTTTTTCATTGCTATCATCTGCATCATCTTCGGTCTTACCGCACCCGGCAGACATTAACACCATAGTTAAAATGAGGAGCATAGTTATATATTTAGTTGTATTCTTAACTAATCTTCTCATAACTCTTCTCCCTAATAAAATCTACGAACTTATCCTTTGGAACAGGCTTAGAATAGTAATAACCCTGCAAGTAATCAACACCCATATCAATCAGGATATTAGCCATATCAAGATCCTCAACACCCTCAGCAACAATCTGAAGATGAACATCCTTAAACATCTTGACAGTATTCTCAAGTATCTTTCTTGAAGACGCATCCTTCATGGCCGCCCAAACAACATACTTATCAATCTTAACGATAGAAAACGGCAAATCAACTATATAGTTGATATTGGAATATCCTGAACCGTAGTCATCAAGTGAAAATGTAAAATCAGAAAGTGCAAGCTGTGCCATGGTTCTTATAAGCTTCTCTTCAGAATCTCCCGCCGCACTCTCGGTAATCTCTAAATTAATCATATCATGAGGAATATCATACTTGTCAATAGCCTCCGTAATATCTGTGTTGATGCGCTCTTTCATACACTGTACTACAGATAAGTTAATCTCAACAAATTCTATTCCGTACTTCTTGAGATCATATTCTTTGATAAACTTACACACTTCCTCAATTACAAGAATACCTATCTGAAGAATCGTGCCATTCTTCTCGGCAACTCTAATAAATTCTTCAGGAGAAACATACCCAAAATCCGGAACATTAAGTCTCGCAAGCGCCTCCATAGAGTGAATCTTCTTATGCACAGTGTCATATATAGGCTGATAATGGACCTCAAAGGTTCCACTCATAATTGAATTGTGTATAGCCTGCTCAATAGCCACACTGCGCTTAATGTCCTCCTCGATACTCTTATCAATAACAACATAAGAACCCTTACCCTTATTCTTGACTCTTCCGACTGCAAATTCTATCGTCCACGCAATATTGTCCTTCTCCATATCACTCGTGTCAAGCAGGCAAATACATGCTCCAAGTTCAAGCATACTGCTCTTTACAAAATAAGGCATCTGAACAATCCTTCTTATAATCTCGGCATCTCTTGAACTCTCGCTTCCTGTGGGAACCGTGACTATAAACACATCTCCGCCCCAACGGAATACATTTCTTACACCATACTCATCTTGAAAGTTATCGACCAACATAATCATAATCTCATTACCGCCATCGATACCGACAACCTCATTGACGAGCTTGAAATTATCAAGTGCAATAACGAACACATTCTCTTTCTTATTTCTTCTGAAATTATCGCTGATATGCTTTAGGAAAGCGTTTCTGTTCAACGCATCAGTTATGGTATCCTCGTAAACCATCTGATTCTCGTTGGTAAAATACATCAGGAAAATAAACAACATAACTGCAAGTCCGGTTAATAGAACTGTCTGCAGAATCATCTGTATGACAACAGGAATGAATGCCGTTGTTATAATAACTACATTGAGAAGTACCTGCCTCTTACCTAGAATATCTTTCATTGTAAATGTAGTAGTAACCGACACAACAAGATAGAAAATAGCACAACCATAGATAATCCAATACAACGGACCATGCTTATACGCACCATCTTCAAAATAGAATATGGCGTGAGTTAAGCCGTTAGTTACTGTTATAATCGCTGTCACTACTGCCGGAGTGGTAAATCCTATAAACACTTTCTTAGAGATATCCTCAACCATGCTTGCCTTCATATAAACATAGTGAATAAGCAGAGTAGGCACAATTATCTGCATAAGCATAAACATAGTATTCAAGGTGTAATTAAGAACCATTGGAAATCTATCAGGAAATGAATCTGTATACGCTGTAATAATATCTAAAATAACATCAAGTACACCGATTATAAAATATGTCGTAAATGCCTTTCTGCTATATTCGTCATAGTCAAGTTTAGAAATCATCGTTACTATAAAGACGAGAGCGAACACAAGTGATGCTACTTCAAAATCAGCATTAAATACCATTACTCATCACACTCCCTGTCTTAGTCTATGCGGCTACTGGATACAGATTAACTGTCGTTAGATACACATAGTTATTTTACCATTTTTTTGCCATAACATCAAGTATAATAGGGTGTCTTAGCATTTTCATCAAGATTTAATTATCATAATGCAACATGTCATCCTGAGCGTCAGCGAAGGATCTTTGACCTTCGAAGAAGGTCAACTAATCTAAAGCATAATAATAGCGGCGATTATTAATCGCCGCTACAACAAAAACATATCTAAATATTAACAAATCTCAGCACCCGGAACCATCTGTCTGTCAGGAACCATAAGGCTTAACTCGCCCTTGTCATTCTCGGCACAAAGAAGCATACCCTCTGAGAGAACTCCTGCAAGCTTGGCAGGCTTAAGGTTAACAAGCACCATTACATCCTTGCCAACCATGTCCTTAGGCATGTACTGTGGCTTGATACCTGATACAATCTGCTTAACCTCGCTACCTACCTGAACCTTGGAAACAAGAAGCTTCTTAGACTTAGGAACTTCCTCACACTCTAAGATTCTTCCTACCTGGAACTGCATCTTGCCAAAGTCGTCAAATGCAATCTCTTCCTTAGGTTCAATATCAACTACAGGTCCAAGAGCCTCTTTCTTGGCAGCCTCTTCTTTCTCTGCAACTATCTTAGCAACCTCTTCAGGATCCTGTCTTACAAAGAGAATCTCAGGAGCATCGGTAAGCTTACTTCCGCTCTCATAGAGACCAAACTTCTCAAGATCAGTGAACTTGCGCTCTGTTGTGTTAAGCTGCTTTAAGATCTTCTCTGTAGTCTCAGGCATAAACGGCTTTAAAAGTGTTGCGCCAATTGTGATTGATTCTACAAGATTGTATAATACCGTATTTAACTTGCCCTTGTCTTCCTCGTTCTTAGCAAGAACCCAAGGTGTAGTCTCGTCAATATACTTGTTACATCTCTTAAAGAGTGTAAATATCTCCGAAATAGCATCGGCAACTCTTAACTGGTCCATCTTCTTAACAACCTTGCCGGCTGTAGAAGTTGCAACTGAGATTAAATCATCATCAAATGCAGTTTTGTCGTCAGTCTTGGTAACAACGCCACCAAAGTACTTGTTGCTCATTGACACGGTTCTGTTAACAAGGTTACCGAGTGTGTTGGCAAGCTCAGAGTTAAAACGTTCAACCATAAGATCCCAAGTAATAACACCGTCATTTTCAAAAGGCATCTCATGAAGCACAAAGAAACGAACCGCGTCAACACCGAATAAATCTACAAGATCGTCAGCGTAGATTACATTTCCTTTAGACTTACTCATCTTGCCATCGCCTTGTAATAACCACGGATGTCCAAACACCTGCTTAGGAAGCGGAATATCAAGAGCCATCAGCATGATTGGCCAATAAATCGTGTGGAATCTTAAGATATCCTTGCCTATCAAATGAAGGTCTGCCGGCCAGAATCTCTTGAACTGCTCCGTGCTTCCGTCCGGGTCATATCCGATACCTGTGATATAGTTGCTTAAAGCATCAAGCCATACATAGACAACATGCTTCTCATCAAAATCCACCGGAATACCCCAGGAGAACGAAGTCCTTGACACACATAAGTCCTGAAGGCCCGGAAGAAGGAAGTTGTTCATCATCTCATTCTTGCGCGACTCAGGCTGAATAAACTCAGGATGTGAGTTGATATGATCGATAAGCCTCTGAGTGTAATTAGATAACTTGAGGAAATAAGCTTCCTCCTTAGCAGGCTTAACCTCTCTTCCACAGTCAGGACATTTGCCGTCAACCAACTGTGAAGAAGTGAAGAAAGATTCACAAGGAGTACAGTACATACCCTCGTAGAAGCCTTTGTATATATCTCCCTGATCGTAAAGTTTCTTAAATATCTTCTGAATAACCTTCTCATGATCTGCATCTGTAGTTCTTATGAACTTGTCGTAAGATGTGTTCATAAGGTCCCAGATTCTCTTGATTTCTGCCGCTGTCTCATCAACGAACTCTTTAGGTGTTACACCCTTCTCCTCTGCCTTTAACTCAACCTTCTGACCATGTTCATCAGTACCTGTCTGAAAAAATACATCATAGCCCTGCTGTCTCTTAAAGCGGGCGATAGAATCTGCAAGCACTATCTCGTAAGTGTTACCAATGTGTGGTTTACCTGATGCATATGCGATTGCAGTAGTCATATAATACGGTTTCTTACTCATTTCTAAACCCTCCCTGATTAATATGCTCTTCCAAAGTATACCATCTTAAATGCTTTTTTGCCACAATGTACGCAGACATCCGAAATCTCTTCCTGTTCAAATGGCATACATCTTGTTGAAGCACCTGTCTCTTCTTTGATCGCTTCCTCACAAGCTCTGTCTCCACACCACATAGCTTTAATGAAGCCCTGCTTGTTCTCGATGATATTCTTAAACTCATCCCAATTTTTAGCAGCGTGTGTATTCTCCTCACGATGCTTTAAAGCCCTATCATACATATCTTTGTGGATAGTCTCCATAAGCTCGCTGGCCTTGGCAGGAATGTCATCAATTGCAACCTCTATCTTCTCTCTTGTGTCACGACGAACAAGCACAGCCTGACCTTTCTCGATATCCTTAGGTCCAATCTCAACTCTTACAGGGATTCCTCTCATCTCTGCCTCAGAGAACTTCCATCCAGGACTCTTGTCGGAATCGTCAACCTTAACTCTAAGTCCCGCTGCCTTAACGGCATCTCTTATCTCGTAAGCCTTGTCAAGCACGCCTTCCTTCTTCTGCATGATAGGAACTATCATAACCTGAGTAGGTGCAACTTTTGGAGGAAGTACAAGTCCCTCATTGTCACCGTGAACCATGATGATAGCTCCGATAAGTCTTGTTGTAACACCCCAGGAAGTCTGGAATACATACTTTAACTTGTTATCTTTATCTGTGTATTGTATGCCAAATGCTTTCGCAAATCCGTCACCAAAGTTATGGCTTGTACCCGACTGTAACGCCTTACCGTCATGCATCAAAGCCTCGATGGTGTAAGTTGCTTCCGCACCGGCAAACTTCTCTTTATCTGTCTTCTTACCCTTAACAACAGGCATTGCAAGAACTTCCTCACAGAAGTCTGCGTATACATTTAACATTTGCTCTGTACGAGCCTCTGCGTCCTCGTAAGTAGCGTGAGCGGTGTGACCTTCCTGCCACAAGAACTCTCTTGAACGAAGGAAAGGTCTGGTCTCCTTCTCCCAACGCACTACTGAACACCACTGGTTATAAACCTTTGGTAAGTCTCTGTATGACTGGATGTCATTTTTATAGAAATCACAGAACAATGTCTCTGATGTAGGTCTTACACAATAAGGTTCTTCAAGCTCGTTAAGACCGCCCTTGGTTACCCATGCAACCTCAGGTGCGAAACCTTCAACATGATCCTTCTCCTTCTCAAGAAGGCTCTCAGGAATGAACATTGGAAGGTAAACATTTTCAACGCCCGTCTCCTTAAATCTGTCATCAAGCTGTCTCTGTATAAGCTCCCATATAGCGTATCCAGCAGGCTTAAACACCATGCATCCCTTGACACTTGTGTAGTCCATAAGGTCAGCTTTTTTAACCACATCAGTGTACCACTGCGCAAAATCCTCCTCCATCGAAGTAATCGATTCAACTAATTTTTTTTCAGCCATAATATATCTCCTTTATTACCATTCTTCTTCTGCGTCTAATATGTCAAATGCTTCGCCAAACGGCTCAGTCTTAAATACCATGTTCTCACCCGTAGCGGGGTGCTTAAACTCAAGTCTTGTAGCTATCAAACCTATCTGCTTAACATTTGACTTCATTTTATTGTACTTTCTGTCTCCGTAAATGGGGACTTTATGCGCCGCCATCTGACATCTGATCTGATGAAATCGCCCGGTATGCAAGGTAATAAGCGCATAGGTAAATATACCCTTGTCTGTCTCTAACGCGTCAAGCTCCTCATAATCAAGAATTGCTTTCTTGGCATTCTTAGTCCCCGGCTTAACAACCTTGCTCATCTTCTTATTCTTATCAATGATTAGATAGTCTTCAAATGTTCCTTCAGCCTCGGGAAGTTCTCCACAGAGAATAGCCTGGTAATACTTCTTGGTCTCACCGGCCTTAATCTGATCTGAAAGATTCGCTGCAGCTTTCTGATTCTTGGCAAAAACCATAACACCACCGACAGGCTTATCAAGCCTGTGAACAGCTGCGACATAAGGGTCTGCCTCCTCGCCGTCGGACTCTTCATAGATATGTGTCTTTAAGAATCCAACAACATCCTGCTCAAGACCGCTGTCTCCTTCAGAGGACATTCCGCAAGGTTTAACCACAACTATTATATCCTCATCCTCATGAAGTATCTTAGGGTGCTTCATAACATCCTCCTAATTATATCTAAGATTCTTCGCATGCGCTCAGAATGACAGTCTATTACGAACACGTAGTGGCGAACATCGTTCGCCATACATGGAGCACAATGTGCTCCGCTACGATTATAACGTGCATAAAAAACACATACTGCTCGCATCATACACAAGTTAATATTATATACTCTCACTCAAAGTAGCCGCTATCACTGCTTTGATAGTATGCATTCTATTCTCTGCCTCATCAAATACAACATCTGCATACTTCTCAAACACCTCATCGGTAACTTCCATCTCAGTAAGTCCATATTTCTCATGAATCTCACGACCAATCTCGGTCTCCAAATCATGAAAAGCAGGAAGACAATGCATAAAGATAGCAGTATCCTTAGCGTTATCAACAGCCTTCATATTAACCTGATAAGGCAAAAGCGCGTCGATACGCTCCTTCCATACTTCCTCAGGCTCACCCATAGACACCCATACATCAGTGCAAATGATATCTGCATCCTTAGTAGCAACCATTACATCTTCTTCAAACGAAAGCGTCGCTCCGCTCTCTTTAGCAAACTCCTGACACTCATCAATAAGCTTCTGATCAGGGAAATACGCCTTAGGCGCACAAGCAACGAAGTCAAGTCCCAACTTAGCGCAGGTAATCATATAAGAATTACCCATGTTGTATCTCGCGTCGCCCATATATACAAGTTTCAAGCCTTTAAGCTTACCGAAACGCTCGCGAACAGTAAGCATATCAGCCAACATTTGCGTAGGATGATACTCATTGGTAAGACCATTCCATACCGGCACTCCGGAGTATTTAGCAAGCTTCTCAACTATCTCCTGACCGAATCCTCTGTACTCAATACCATCAAACATTCTTCCAAGCACTCTTGCAGTATCAGCTATGCTCTCCTTCTTGCCAATCTGCGAACTCTTAGGATCAAGATAGGTAACACCCATTCCAAGATCATATCCCGCAACCTCAAAAGAGCAACGGGTTCTCGTACTTGTCTTCTCAAAAATAAGCGCAATGTTCTTGCCCTCGCAGAGTTTGTGAGGAATACGATTCTTCTTCTTGTCCTTTAAATCCGCTGCGAGATCCAAAAGATATATAATCTCATCAGGAGTAAAATCCTTCAATGTCAAAAAATTCTTTCCAAGTAACTGTCCCATAGTAATATCTCCTTATCTAAGTAACTCTACCTTACCGTCAAGGTAGGTGATTGCCAAATCACCGCCATCTTTTAAATCTCCATACAAAATCGCATCAACCAAAAGTGGCTTTAATTCTCTGTCTATAACCCTGTTAAGCTCTCTGGCTCCATACTCCGTTGTAACTCCAACCTCAAGGATATGCTCCTTAAGCGCATCTGTATAGGAAATGGTAACATTTCTGTTAAGCAACTTATCCGATAATGCTTTAAGCTGCTTATCAACTATACGTCTTGCCATATCGTTATCAAGTCCGTTAAATGTCACTATACTTGAAAGACGATTTCTAAATTCAGGTGAAAAAGTCTTCTTAACTTCCTCATCTATAGCCCCTAAGTTAAGCGAGCTATCGCCGAAACCGATAGCAGGTTTAAGAAGTCTTGACGCACCCGCATTGGAAGTCATTATGATAATAACATTTCTGAAATCAGCCTTGCGCCCTTGATTATCAGAGAGCGTTGCATAATCCATAACTTGAAGCAATACATTGGAAATGTCAGGGTGAGCCTTCTCAATCTCATCCAAGAGAAGAACCGAATGCGGATGCTTCCTTATGGCATCCGTAAGTCTTCCACCCTCTTCATATCCCACATATCCTGCCGGAGCACCGATAAACTTGGATACTGAGTGTTTCTCCATAAACTCGCTCATATCAAACCTTACGAGTTCAACTCCAAGGTTGTCTGCCAATGTTCTTGCAATCTCAGTCTTACCGACACCTGTAGGTCCAACAAACAGTAAACTTGCAACCGGCTTGTTATCTTCATTAAGGCCGGCCCTTGATATTCTGATTGCTTTGCAAATCTTGTCTACAGCCTCGTCCTGACCGAATACTTTAGACTTTAGATTGTCATCTAATGTTTTTAAAGAATCAGCTTCGTCATCATTTACACTCTGTTTAGGAATCTTAAGAAACTCTGACAAAACCTCTTCAACCAACGACTTGGTAACTGTCCTCTCTTTATCGCGCCTCATGGCAATGACAGCACCGCACTCATCCATAAGATCAATAGCCTTGTCAGGAAGAAATCTCTCGTTGATATACTTGCTGCTTAAAGAAACAATAGATTTCAAAACAGCAGTAGGATACACAACATGGTGGAATTCCTCGTAATAATTCCTGATGCCTTTTAGAATATCAACTGTCTCCTCCTCAGAAGGCTCCTTGATGTCAATATTCTGAAAACGTCTGACCATCGACTTACTCTTCTCAAAATGCTTCTTGTACTCATCGTAGGTTGTAGCGCCTATGAATCTTATATGTCCGTCTGCCAGATAAGGCTTAAGGATATTAGAAGCATCAAGGGAACCTGAGCTGACCGCTCCGGCTCCTATAACATTATGTATCTCATCTAAATAAACAATAGGCTTATCAAGGGCATTAATCCCTTCAAGCACCATCTTCATCCTCTTCTCAAAATCTCCTCTGTATTGGGTTCCCGCAACCATACTACCCATATCTATTGAATAAACAGTTGCATCCTTAAGAGATTCCGGAACATCATCCTCGACAATCTTTCTAACCAAACCGTAGGTGATTGCGGTCTTACCGACACCGGGCTCTCCAATATGAAGAGGATTGTTCTTGTCTCTTCTTGAGAGAACAAGCATTGTTCTTCTTATCTCGTCCTCACGACCGATTAATGCCGTATACGAGGTTGACTCTACATACTCATTTAAATTGGTAACGTATTTCATCCAACCTTTGCCCTTGGATGCACCGCTTGGCTCGTGACCCATATAAGGGTAAGACTCCTCCATATCCTCCTCGGAATAAAAGTCACCCATATCCGAACCGTAAGACTCCTCCCACATCGCCTCTCCGTAACGGTCTACAGTACCTCTGGTTGTGGAATCGTCTCTCTCTTCCTCTATATAACACAATTCAAAGAATACGTCATTGATATTGACATTCTGTTCCGCCATAAGATAAATCGCATAACACTCGGGAAGCTTCATCATAGCAAAGAAAACGTGAGTTAGCTTAAGCTGATCACGTCCGCTTGAGCCCGCCTGTTGCGCACCATATTCAAGCATTGATTGAAATGCATTAGACAAATGAGGAGAATAGCTTGCACTCTTCTCCGGAATCTGTTCCATATTCTTTTTGAAATATCTCTTTAGCTTCTTCTTCAACTCGTCTGCATCCCCGCCGCAGACCTCGTAGCTCTCGATAAATGCATCGTCTTTAGTTAACGTATATAGCAAATGCTCAGGAGTGACGAATTCGTGGCGCCATTTCTTGGCAACCTCAACGGTATCAAGGAGAAGCTGTTGTAGTCTCGCTGAAGTCTCCATGATAATCCCTCCTTAGCTCTCCATAACCTCTACCCTAAAAGGATATCCGGCTTCCTTGGCCATGGACATCGCAAGCGACCTCTTACTGATAGCTATATCGTAGGTATATGTACCAACCTCAGCCTGGCCACTCTTATGCACCTTAAGCATCAACTCTGTTGCTTCCGATTCAGTTTTATGAAAAACAAGTTTTAGAACCTCAACCACAAAATCCATCGGTGTAAAGTCATCATTTAACATTATCACCGTATAGTGGTTAGGTTCCATAATCTTGTAGTCTATACGCTCTCTAACACCCGTTCCGGTGTCAAATGCATTCTTACCTTTCTTGCCCATATCAAACCTCACTGCTTCACATGCAGTTTTTTAGAAACACGAAGTCATTATATCATTTTCATAAGGTAACATCAAGGAAAATATAAATAAGTACCCAAAAGGGACAGTCACCTTTGGGTACTTAACAAATAACTACCCAGGGGGACTGCTCCCACTGGGTAGTTAGTAGTCATCTTCAATGACTTGAAAGTCCATATAATCAAAGTCCACGCCCTCGATAAACGATTCCTGCCTGAATCTTGTGCGGTCATGAAGAATAAAGTCCTTCTTATTACTCTCAAGCCAAATCGGCTTAGGAAGATCAAACTCATAGCACATCTCATCCAGGCAAGCGTACACCTTCCTCGTGCGATTAAGCGTGGTGTCGTAATTCTCCGCCACATAATCTTTAATCAGTCTGTTATCTTTAATCAACTTGCCCCAAATGCGCATAGCTCTGCCTCCGTATATATTATTATCCCTCGCCTAACTCGGGATAAGGATTCTTCGCTTACGCTCAGAATGACATTTAAATTTTTAGCCTTCCGTAAACATCCTTCACTCTGCTATTTTGTCATTCTGAGGAGCTTAGCTCCGAAGAATCTTTGACCTTCGATAGAAGGTCAACTTACTTCATCCCATCCATCGCATCTTCAAATGAATTATATCCGTAATAATGGATGGTCTCTTCCATAATCTTATAAGTAAGATTACCGCCTGTCTTAGTGACACCAACAACAAACTCGCCGTACATCTTAAGCATCTTGTCAGAATATGTTGAAAGCTCACCTCTTAAATAAGTCTCGTAAGATGTATCCCAAGGTGCATCCTCAGAAGTATGAATGCGCCTTGCATTCTTGGCAAGTCCCGGATACTCAGCCGCGAACTCTTCCATCCACTTAACCTGCATCTTAACTATCTCTTCAATAATAGCCTTCTTGCCCTCTGGTATAACAGGAAATGAATCCTTAATCTTAGCCCACTCATCAGGAGAAGTGCTCTCCTCCATCCTGCCATACTTCTCTGTAATCATATTCCAACCGCGCTCAATCGCAAGATGAAAATCAGTAGCGTACTGTATAAGCATAGGCATCGTCCATGTGTTGTACTGACTTGACCTCATTATGTTAAACGTCTCAAAATCATCCTGACATGAGGCTCTTCCGCCTTCATTTACCACTTCGTCAAATGCAGCAAATTCCATCTGAACAATAGTGCCGACAAGCTCATCTTTACTCTGCTCCATAAAGTCAGACCTCAAAACCATCTCATTGGTATAATGTTCAAGATATAAGTCTGTACCTAAACTTCCGTCTCCCATATTGATAAGCTTGATATCTCCGACATATCCCATATTAACCATGGCCTCTAATAGATATAGAGCAAGCTCCTCTATGATAGGCAACGCGGTGTCTGCTTTGTTTATTCTGTCGTATTCATCAGCCTCGGTTATCTCTTCAACAAATGTTGCAACCTTAGGAACAAACTCAAAATCTTCAGTTCCCTTAAACAGCCATTTCTCGTGAGGTGCATACTTTCTGTTAAGCAGATACGCTATTCTTAACGCCTGCTTTAGTCCGTCATTTAAAATAAATGATACCGCCACTCTGTCATTTCTCTTACGCATTCTTACATAATTGTACTGAAGATTCTGGCTGAAAAGAGCAGACATCTGAGCAAGCTTGAGCAATACATTGCTGTCATCATAGTATTTGGCAAGTTCTTCTCTAATCTTAGTAAAATCGCCCTGCTTGTCCTCCCACACTTCGCCGTTGATAGCAGCAGCTAACTGATACTCTTCAATCCACATAAGTGTATTATTGGAAATGTGACCAAGTTCACTCCACTCTTTAAATGCAGAGGCACCTATAAAATGCGCGTAAAAATCGCTGATTCTGTGAACCCCGAGTCTTACCATGCCCTGTGGAGTTGTAACCCTCTTGTAGCCCTTGTATTCGGAAGGAAGCTCATCATACACCTTCTGAACTTTAAGGCCTATACGCTCATAGACATCATCACTCATCCAAATGCAGAAGCCCGGTCCCCAATCGTGATCTCTTGAATACTCATCATCGTATCCGAAACAATCTGAGCCCTCTCCCACAAGTCCAAAAGCCATATTGTTATAGTCTTCAGGAAATTTCTCCTTGATTGCAGGCTTACCATATTCCTCAAAGAAGGACTTACATATACCCATCCCCTTCTCGTGAACCTTCTCTTCTTCCGAAAGAAGGGTGTCAATCACTACAGGCCCCGTCTGATACTCTGCGTATGCATCTGTCATAAACTCAACAGCGTCCATCTTGGCAATCGCGTTGTTTAGATATTCTCTAATTCTATCATACTCATCTGTCTTGCCGAACTTGTTGTACACTGCGCCAAGCGCGCTCTTGTAAGACGATACGGCGATAGAGAATTCATTTCTCTTCTCATATATTCTTCCCTTGGCAACCATAGCAGCAGCGTAGTGCGTACCTCTAGAACCCATCTTGTCAAATATCGCTGTCGCCTTATCAGCGTACTCTATCGCTTTCAAATTGTACGACTCTCTGTTTCTAACATCCGAATTACTTAACTCAATGGCAGTATTGGCGAGATTAGTGTATGTAACGGCAACCTCCCACTCTCTGTCACTCATATTGCTGACAATATCAAGCGCAAATTTAAGTCTTTCAAACGCATCCTGATATTGCTCCATCTCTTGATATAGCAAGCTCTCGTTATTGTATAGACTTGCATAATTAAAATCGTCCGGTTCTAAAAGGTTTTGGTATAAAGCTTCAACCTGCTTATATGTGTTAAGTGAATCCTCAAGGTGTCCCGCTGCCCTTAACGCATTAGCAATATTAAGCATAGTTGTAGCGTGGTGGATACTGCCCTCTAAAGAAGCATCCTTAATAAGCTTAAGCGCAGTAGAGCCATACTTCATAGCCTCCTGATGTAGACACATCTCCCTGCTGATACCAATAAGTTCATTAAGAATTGAGAGCATTGCTCCAACATCACCCTCATTCTCAGCAGCTTTAAGGTTCTTAAGAAGAAATGGAGTAATCTCTTCGACCTTACCTGCATTTGCAAGAGCGTCAAGTTCATTTATAACCTTATTAAGATCCATGAAAACACCTCCAAAGCCAAGAAAATAGTACTTATATATTACCATAAACACTTCACAAATTAAAGTTAAAACTGTATTATGTAGAAGGAGAAGGATGGCATTTAGCTACCATGTCATTCTGAGCGAAGCGAAGAATCTTAATAATAGGAGAACACCATGAAGAAAGTAGAACTTACCACACTTTGTTACATAGAAAACGACGACAGCTACCTTATGCTTCACCGCATCAAGAAGGCAAATGATATCAACGAGGGCAAGTGGATAGGCGTAGGCGGACATATAGAATTTGCGGAGAGTCCTGAAGAATGCCTTATAAGAGAAGTCAAGGAGGAGACTAATCTCACTCTCACTTCCTATAAGTTTAGAGGCGTGGTGACATTTGTATCGGGAGACGAACTGTGCGAGTACATGGCCTTATACACCGCTGACGGTTTCGAAGGTGACATCGCACCTTGCGACGAAGGGGAACTCCACTGGGTTAAGAAGAGCGATCTCTTCGACCTTAATCTCTGGGAAGGAGACAAGATATTCTTGAAACTGTTGATTGATGACGCACCGTTCTTCTCGTTAAAACTTGTGTATAACGAGGACGGAGAGTTGATAGAGTCGGTAGTGAAATAATAAAAACAGATTTTTCATATATACAGAAGATTTAAACATGATATCTGCAAAAGTCATAGGAGTTTTGCAGTAGCGCTTGCAAAAGTCATAGGAGTTTTGATATAATACTTGCAAAACATCCACGTCTTTAGGGAGGAATCGGTATGTATAGAGATATTCTTAATGATCTAAAACAATGGAAAGATAAGACACGCAGAAAACCTCTTTTATTAACAGGGGTTAGACAATAATGACAGAACCGCGGAGATTGGTCTTATGGTGCCCAACGGACATGTTTATACGGAAGATTTAAGGATGAATAATAAATTATGAAAACAAAAGATGTAATTTTATCTGTTATATGGGGAATTTTAGCGTGTGGATTCATACTCTATGGAATTATGATCGCAGCGATTCGCTCAGGTTCTAAATTTTATGTATTTTGGTTCTTTATGGCTGCAGTCTGCATTTTCTTTGCGTTTGCTGCTAAGATACATTTGTGGAGCAAGCTTAAGAAACCGATAAAGATAGCATTTATCGCACTTGTTGTAATAGGTATTTCAGTGGTTGGCATATTCGAAGCGATGGTTATCTCTTCGATGAACAAAACCGGTCCCGATAACCTTGACTACATAATTGTATTGGGTGCCCATGTAAAGACCACCGGACCAAGCGTAGTACTTAAAGCACGCCTCGACAAAGCGATTGACTACATGAATAACAATCCCGATACAATATGCATCGTATCCGGCGGGCAAGGTGTTAACGAGCCGTTCTCCGAGGCTTACGGCATGAAAGATTATATGACAAATAATAACATAAACGAAGATAGAATTATCATGGAAGACAAGTCAACAACCACGCTGGAAAACATCGAATTCTCAAAAGTTATCATCGATGGGCACTCTGATAAAGATGACTATTCTGTCGGCGTAGTAACTAACAATTTCCATGTGTTTAGAGCAATGCAGATTGCAAATGACAACGGACTTAACAACTCTTACGGAATATCAGCGCACTCCAACCCACTTTATCTTCCGAACAACATGATGCGTGAATTCTTCGGGGAAGTTAAGTACTTGATTTGTAGGATTTAATTTGCAGAAAGCCCGGAGGAATGCCTTATAAGGGAAGAATAGATAAGAAGGAAGATTGATTATGTATACAACTAAAACAAAGACTAATATTGTATTCGTTGGGATGCCTGCTTCAGGTAAAAGTACAGTAGGCGTTATCATCGCCAAGGTAATGGGAATGAATTTCATAGATTCCGATATAGTTATTCAACAGAGAGAAAATGCTAAACTCAATGAACTTATTGAGGCACATGGAATTGACGACTTCATGAAACGCGAAGAGCAGGCACTTATGTCAATAGATGTGACCAACACCGTTATTGCAACAGGCGGAAGCGCTATATATAGTGACGTGGGGATGAAGCATTTGTCTACGAACGCCACAATAGTCTATCTTAAGGTGAGTCTTGGTAATTTGAAGACCAGACTTACAAATCTTAAAGAACGCGGAGTAGTAATCCGTCCCGGAGAGAGCATTGAGCAAATGTATGCCACCCGCTCCTCACTCTATGAAAAATACGCTGACGTAACCGTTGAAGAGGAGGGGACATCGATTGAAGACACCGTCCGCTTGGTTATGGAACAGTTGCGCGGATGAATAAAAATCCCCACGGTGGCTCAGCCACCATGGGGATTATATTATTTCAAGTGAATTACTTCATTCTTGCTCGGCGTCAGCAGAATATACTGATTCCTGCTATTGCCCGGGAACATATCCATGATTCCATTCTCGAAATCACTCTTAAACCTAACGCGTCCATTATAGTTATAAACCCTAGCCGACTTCTTACCAATCAGAATAATCTCCTTCTCATTGGCATGAATATTGGTGTAATAATAATCAATATCCCTGTTAACAACCTCATTACCATTAAGAGAGAAGGCTCTAAGCCTGTATCTGTCCTCATTGGCATCGACATCAACTTCCTTGTGCTCCTCACCGTCCTTAGAAGAAACTGTCTTAACACTGTTAGCAATGTATCCAACATATGAAGTATTATAGAAAATCGACTTAACCCTTCCACCGGTCTTCTTGTTAAGAATCTCCTTAGGCTTCTCCTTCATTGAGTAAAGGACAATCCTCTCGTCACTGTAAGCAACAACGGTATCATTATCGACAAATGCAATCCTTGGGAACAACTCCTCTTCATAGCTGATCGTTCCAACAAGCCTGTCAACCTCGTTCTTACCGACATTTCCGAAATTGTAAAATGTCAAAACGCTCTCAACCTTGGTGTTATTGACAATCACATAAGCAGCTACAAGCTTGGTGCCATCCTCAGAAAGCGCAATTGCAAGCGGATAGCCATTCTTGTTGATGGTTGTCTTAATCTCTAACACCTTGCCTCCATCATCATCGAAAGCAGTGATGTAATCCACCTTCTCGTCCTCCAAAACCACTGTCACAAGTCCCTGCGACGCAACAGTAATATCACTTATCGGGAAATCGGTAGTCACTGAATTGATCTTCTTAACCGAGTTGTAAAGGGTATACTGGTTGTTACCGATATCGGCAATCGCAACGTAATCCTTACATATAGCCACCTTAGGTGAAGTCATGTTAAACGCTTCCGTCCACACTATAGACCCCGTCTTGTCCTCATAAGTGATTCCGTCGACATTATACTTGACAAATCCACCCTGAAAAGCCAAGTACTCCATAGAAGATTCATCCGCCTTGTCGGTAGAACTAATCACCTCATAAGAATCAAAGCTTCTAAAATGCCAGAATATCGCAAACGCTGCCGCCAACACCATAATAACAATAAGTCCGATAGCAATCTGCCTGGTGTGTCGTCTCGGAATCTTGATAACATTGCTATTCTTGTTCTTAGGCTTTATTCCAAATCTTCCGGTATTAAGATTATTAGGAACAGGAGTCTCTCCTGCCTCTTCCTCCTCTGTAAAAGGAGCTTCCATCTGCTCCTTCTCTTCCTTGGTCTCCAAACCTTCAGTAAGCTCTTTCTTACTGATACCGATAGAGTCTTCCTTCGAAATATCTTCACTGTCCGATTGTGTATTATTTGGTTGTTCTTTATCAGGATTACCAAATGAGATAAACCTGTCAGAATCCTTTCTGCTCATAATAAGCAGTCCTCCTAGTTAATTAAAAGCTGCATATCTCCCTCTTGAATCCACTTCTTGTGGCGCATTATCTCTGATATTGCAAATGCTATAACCCCCGGTGCAACAAAGTGCATCACTATAATCTCTATAAGAACCATGATACTGTGAAAACCTTCACTCACCATGGTCTGATAAGTCATAATCTGACCTACAAGTCCCGCAGTACCCATACCGGACCCTGTCGCATTGTTAGTCATACCAAGCACTACAGTCGATATAGGCCCCAGTATTGCACTTGATATAATCTCCGGCAACCATATAATAGGACGCTTGGCAACATTGGTCCATTGTAACATAGAAGTTCCGATACCCTGGGTCGCAAGACCGCTGAACCTGTTCTCGTGAAAACTTGCCACAGCAAATCCAATCATATGACAACAACATCCAATAGTCGCCGCTCCCGCTGCTATTCCTGACAGATTAAGTATAACGCCAAATGCAGCCGCAGATAAAGGAAGTGTAGTCATAATACCCATAACAACAGATACCACAATACCCATAACAAGCGGGCTTGCCTCCGTTGCTTTATTGATAACCTCACCCATATCAATCATTATTCGTGAGATAGGCGGTCCAATAATAACACCCATTATAACACCCGGTACAATAGTTGCAACAGGTGTAACGAGTATGTCAAGCTGAGTCTTGCCTGCAACCAAATGTCCACATTTGATACCTACATAAGACGCGATAAACGCGCTTAGCGGTTCTCCAAAGGTGGCAAGATTAAGAACATCATTAACCATAAAAGTACCGTTAAGCATACTTCCCGCATATGCACCTATCATTCCGCAAATGCCGGCACTGACCGTCGCTATCGTCTCCTCTTTATAATGCATCGCAACACCAACACCTATACCTGCACCGGTAAGGTACTGCGCTGTGTTGGCAACATATAAAATGTATTGTCCCAAGACTCCACCGACAAGAATTGATATCTGCTCTAGGATAACACCAATAATAAGTGTTGCAAAGAGTCCATATCCCATTCCAATCATACCCTCTGTGAAAATGTCTTTAAGTATTAGCTTAATTACTTTCAAGAGCGTAAGTATCGGACGCCTTTTCTTCTTGGTGTTAGGCATAATCCAACCTCCGTAACCAATTATATTATTAAGACAAAACCTCTTTAATACTGTTTAGCATTTCTTTATATTCCCCGATTAATTCTTCATGATGCTCCTTGGCAAAATCGTTGTTACCTTCTTTAATAGCAAGCTCTGACGCTTTGGCCTTCAGCGACAACTCCTTGGCACCGATGTTAAGAGACGTACTCTTTAACGCATGAACATTAATCCTGTAATTATCAAAATCTTCTGACTTTAGACATTCATCTAATATTGATATCTTGTCTTTATTGATGTACTCCTGAATAACCATAAGATAGAACTCTTCGTTATTCATACAGTACTTAAGCCCTACATCAGTCTCTAATCCCTCTATCGAACTCAAGCGATCCAGCTTGGAACCTTCGCCAGACTCCTTCTGATCAGGCTTCTCCTCTTCTTTCTCCGGTTCCTCCTCAACTGATGATTCCTTGATGTCATAGGATTCAAATGTAATATCATCCTCTTCGTAATAGCCCTGATAGTCGTCGCTCTCTGTCAACTCGCCCTCGCCATAGTAGGAACTCTCCTCTGCCATAATGGCATTAACCTCTTTTAGAAGGTTGATATCGTCAACATTTGCCGTAGAGAACTCTTCTATGTCGAGATCTATAGGATAATTATTACATCTTGAAAACAGCAATCCAAAAGTTCCGGCACCACAGTTACAGCTTATAGCCGAACCGGCGTTAACGATAAATATATGATTGAACTTAAATATTCTGTCAGTCAAAACCCTGATGTACTCAAGCTCGTTAAGATCAAGTCCTGCATGAGTTATAAAGAGAATGTCTTTATTAATCGACTCAGGATCCCTTAAACAGCTTCTGATGTAACGATCAACCACATGCGTCCATTTGCCGAGGCTAACACCACCGACTTTGATGTCGCTCTTCTTCATGACGAGTTTCGGGTGAAGCATAAGTCTCTCACATATCTTCTGAACCTTTGGAGACACTCGGTTAGCTCGCACCATATTGTCAAAATATTTGATAATAAAGCTTGAAGAAACCTTCTTAGAAAGCTCCTTGATTGCTTTAACTATGTTGTCATACTCTTCACCATTCTTGACCATGGTTGCTATCTTAAGTACCACAATTCCAAGTCCTGAAGAAATCTGACCTGTATCATACACTTCCACATTGTCATATTGTTGGGCGGCCTCAACGGCATTACCATATCCTCTTCCGACACGGCACCCTATTGACAAATGAATAACTTTCTCATAAGACTGACTAAGCGGCTTAAAATACTCATCGTATTCGCTAACCTCAGGAGCAGCCGAATGTGCAGCAGTCTTATTACTCTTCATTGAATCAAGAAGTCCCCTTGAATCAATCTCAACATTATCTTTAAACCTACCCTTAGCAGTCACAACGTAATAGGGTATTACCTCAACAGGTAACTTTGAATACAGATCTCTAGGAATGTCGCACACACTGTCAGTCGAAATTATGATATCGTACTGCTTATTCATCAGCGCTCCACCCCCTTACCTAAGTATTTGCTTATAATCTTTCTCAATGAGCAAGACTCAATAGGCTTAGACATGAAGTCATCAAAGCCCTCCCTCTTGAAGTCTTCTCTCGCTGAGCTGACTGCATTTGCCGTCAAAACTATAATCGGAACATTCTTATAACGTCCTCCCCTAATCTCTCTGATTGCCCTCATAGCCTTGATTCCATTCATCTCAGGCATCATATAATCCATAAAGATTATATCGTAATCCTTAGAAGAACACATCTCGATTGAAACCTCACCGCTGTTAGCAGTCTCAGACTCAACGCCCATCTGACTCAATACTCCGTTAGCGACCATGAGATTCATATCATCGTCGTCAACCACCAGCGCAAGCTTGCCTGAATAATCCTCCTTGCTGATTACCGTCTTATCCATGACACCATCAACTGTGTTCTGGAGATAATTGATTACATTGAGCGTAAATATAGGCTTAGATATAACGGTAGCCAAGCTGCCCTTCCTAAGTCTGAAATCAGGCTCTCCAAATACACATACAGGCTTATAGCTCGCAATCTTGTCAATAAATACGGGCTCGCTACGGTATACATTAGCAGCAATGAAGAGGTGGGTGAATCCACCCCTCTCCATCTTGTCCTTGACCTCTTCCATTGAGTAGGCGGCGCTAACATCCAAGCCCTTATAAGAAACTATGTGATCAACCATACTCTGATAATACTGGGCAATCTCAGGTCTCACATACTTAGAATAGTTGAAGAAATACAGAATCTTGTACTTCTCCGGATTCTCCATCTCAAATGCAGGCGACTTATCTATAACCTTAGAAGGAATCGTCACATGCACGTGAGTACCCTCGTTAGGCTTACTCTCCAGGAATACATAACCGTTCATTGCACTTACAATCTGCTGAACAATGGTAAGTCCTAAACCTAAACCGCCTCTTTTTCTCTCGGAACTGCTGTCAACAATATAGATACCGTTGAACAACTTCTCCTGCTCTTCCCTCGTGATACCGCAACCGGTATCGTGAATATCTATGTTAAGATTAACCCCGTATTCCTCCTCTCTTGTCCATACGTGCATGTAACCACCGCCGACAAAAGTGAATTTAATTGAGTTATCCAACAATCTTACGATTAGGTTCTTGATTGCGTGAGGATCTCCCTCTAACACTCTCGGAAGATTCTGCTCAACATCAATTGCGAACTCAAGCCTCCCGTTTCTGTTAAGCTTAAATGCCTCGGAAACAGCATCATTGATGACTGACAAAGGCTCATACTCTGTATAATTAAGAGTGAATCTATCATTCTGAAGCTCAGAGTAAAGAAGAACATCATCAACCTGACGAGTAAGTCGTCTGGCTGAATTCTTGATATTAAGCGCGTTGCGTTTATCCTGACCTGCAAGTCTTGAATTGAGCATGATATCACTCGTTCCACGAATTGCATTGATAGGAGTTCTTAGCTCGTGAGACATGTTGGCAAGGAATCTCTCATTCTCTTTCTCGGCGGCAATAAGCTCTGCCTTAACATCGTCAATCTCATCTTTAGAAGATTCATCTAACTTAATAAAATGATTGGAAATGCATGTTGCTGATATAAGACACACGACTCCGAGAGCTATACGCGAGTATACAATCGGTGCTGTATGGGCATGCAAATACCCGGTAATAAATATATTCTCTAAAATATAGAAAATGTATGAAAGACCAATAATACTGATGAGCTTACGATCCTTGACCCTTGCAAGAAGGATAATCAAAAGACATAGTATAATCGGAATGTCTGTAATAGGTCCGTCGTGATAGCCATAGTAAATAAGCGCCAACAGAATAAGCGTGACGTAAAAGTATATCCTCTGGCTCGGCGTACCTAAATCAGTAATATGCGCTATCCACATAGAAATAGCGGCGACCGCAAGCGGATAAAGAGCAATTGTATCCCACCCCGAAATAACTATAATAACCCCTAAAAGTATTCCGAAAACCGTAAACACTATCAGTAAAAGTACATGTAATGTTATCTGATTCTCCTGACTCTCCTGACCCATAATCACTTCTCCCTCATGTCATAATTAGTATCAGCATCTATCATATCAAGCATATGTTGAGCAATAACAGGATCGAACTGCGATCCCATACCCTTAACAATCTCTTCCCTTACAACTGCCTGCGGAAGGGCATCACGGTAACTTCTGTTAGAACTCATAGCATCATAACAGTCTGCGATACATACAATCCTTGCAATCTCAGGAATATCTTCCCCAGACAAACCATCAGGGTATCCCTTGCCATCGTATCTCTCATGGTGCCAATGCGCACCGATAGCAAGCTCAGGAAACTCTGAAATCTCTCTTAAGATCTTCCAGCCCATAACGGTATGACTCTTTATAATCTCGTATTCCTCATCATTTAACTTACCCGGCTTATTGATAATATCGTTGGATATACCAATCTTACCGACATCATGAAGCATGGCAATATTGTATATATTCCTTACCTCTTCTTCGTTCTTACCCATACGAACCGCAATCTCCTTAGAGTATTCGGCGACACGGTTAGAGTGACCGTTGGTGTAAGAATCCTTGGCATCTATAGAGCCTGAGAGAGCTGATACAAGCTGATCGAAAAGTCTCTTAACCTTGTTATTGCTCTCAACTAAATCCGTAGTCTTACGATTAACCTCTTCATTCAGGAAATCTTGAAGCTTCTTAAGCTCTAATATCCTCCTGATACGCTCTTTCATAATCTCAGGAATAAACGGCTTTCTGATAAATTCCATAGCTCCAAGCTTAAATAACTCAAGCTCTGTATCCTCATCGTCCTCAGCTGTTATAAATACGGTCGGAATGTCCGCACATCCCTCAATCTTCTTGATATTCTCGAAAGTCTCCTTGCCATCCATCTCCGGCATATTAATGTCCAAAATGACAAGGTCAGGAACCGTCTGATTAACGAATTCAATAGCTTCCGCACCTGACGAAACACAACTCACACGATAGGTCTCCTCAAAAACCATCTTCATCATCATGTGATTCATCGGCTCATCATCAACAACCAAAATGAGAGCTTTGTCACGCTCAACAAGAATCTTCTTAACCGACTTTAGAAGTTCATCGGGAAGACAAGGCTTCTTGATAAATCCCTTAGCTCCATATCTGACCGCGTCAGACATGTCTTCCTTAGAAGTTGACGCAGTCAGAAACATTACCTTAGCGTCACTTATCGACTCGTCTCCTCTTATCTTCTCCAGTGTCTTTATTCCATTCATAACAGGCATCTCAACATCCAAAAGAAGTACATCGATATCTTCTCTCTTAAGAATATCTATACCTTCCTGGCCGGATTCAGCAGTAATAACCTCATATCCCGCTCCCTCAAGTATAAACTTAGTGCTAATTAAATTCATACTCTCATCATCAACAACCAAAATCTTTCCCATAAGCTTTTCCTCATATGTTTCAAACAAAAAAACCGTATTCCATATGTACCTTGTGTCAAATGCATACACACTCTTAAAGATACCATAAAATACAGTTTTTTTCAATGTTTTTATGTAGTTGCAGGGGGGCTTAGACCCTACTGAAGCAGTTCAAATCTATAGCCTTTATCTCTGGCCTGATCAATCAAGTCAGGTAGAATTGCAGCATTTGTCGAAGAAATACCATGCAAGAGATAGATTGAGCCCGGCGCCAGGCAATCTACGGCATTCTGTAACGACTCGCCTACAGGCGGCTGGTCCTCAACAACCCAGTCATGATGAGCGAAACTCCAGAACACTGCCCTATAGTTGCAATTATTAACAACCGCAAGTCCCTGCTCAGAGAACTTGCCCTCAGGATAGCGCCACAAATGCATCTGATAGTTATAATTCTTAAGAGCTGCATCGTTGACATCCATAATCTCTTTGGTCTGTTCCTCAACTGACTTGGCAGCCATGTTAGTATGAGAAACGCTGTGGTTACCAAGCTCGTGACCCTCATTTATTATTCTGTTACATATCTCCTTCTGGTTGTTAACAACATCAAGCGTTGCAAAGAACACTGCAGGCACATCCTTCTCCTTCAAGGTATCTAAGATATCAGTGGTAGCCTCGTTGGTGTATCCTATGTCAAATGTAAGATATATCACCTTATCTTCCTTGTCTTCCATAGGCGCGATAAAGTACGCGTTAAAATCCTTAAATTTATCCTGATACATTACAGCACCTGCCGAGCGGTTAAGGTCATCTCTCGGTCCGCCCGATCCCCACTCTATAAGTTCACTGCTGTACTTGGAAATATCAAGCTGTTCGTTGTTAAGTGCAGTTCCTGTAACCTCAGGCTCTGCCTCTGTTGTAGTAGCAGCCTCCGTTACCTCCTCCGTAACCTCGGCCTTCTTATTGACATCCGAGCTTTTGGATTCCGACTTCTCTGACTTGCCGCAAGCCGTAAGTCCAACAACCAACATCACGCTTACCAGTAAAGCTAAATAAAATCTCTTCATTGTTAACCTCCATCATTTGGGATATTTAGTAAATGTATATTTGTCTTTGTAAAGCACATCTAAATCAACATAAGTCCCTATGCCATTTAAATGCCCTGTGCTTCCCTTCTGCCACATAATATAATCGCCGTTGTAGTCGGTAGAATCAGCGTACTGAGCCACCCAGACCGGATGTCCATTAGGTCTCCACACAGATTCAAGGTAATTCTTGCTTCCATAAAGCATTGCTTCGTATCCGTATTGCTCGACTTCATTGGCAAATGCATAAAAGCACTCGTTGAACTCTCTAATGCTCACATGATAATCTTCCATATTGGTGAAATCTTCCCAATCGTAAGCAATCGGAAAATCAAGTTCCTCGCCATCCAAAAGTCCCATCATGTAACTGACATTAGACTTGACCTCATCAATAGTACTCTCTTCGCCTGCCCAGTATATTCCAACCTTTAGTCCCGCTGCCTTGGCATTCCTTATGTTGGCTGCGTAGTATCTGTCCTCATAGGTCTCGCCGTCGTCATAGCCGCCTATTCTTATTATCGCGAACTTGCACCCTGAAGCAGCGACCTTGTTAAAATCAATGTCATTCTGCCATCTTGATACATCGATTCCCAAAATAGTGTTGGAATTCTTGTACTTCTTCTTGAATGTTTTGAATTTATACCAGTCGTAGGAAGGTTTAGAAGTGTTCTTCTTAGATGATGTCTTCTTCTTAACCGTAACGTTCATCTGCTGTTTAAGCTTGTTACCTGACTTATCCTTAATCACAACCTTAACAGGATAAGCCCCCACTGTTGAAGTATCAATCTCACCCTTGACCTTGATCTTAGGATTACTGTCGTAGTCATCAATGTATCCCACATACTTATGAATGTCAAACTCGTCACCGACATTTATAACCGGATATGAGTTGCAGTAAGTAAATATCGGAGCGCTAGTGTCGTCATAGGGCTCTTCGGTTGTAGATTCTTCAGTTGTCTCCTCCTCGGTAGTAACCTCCTCAGTCGTCACTTCCTCAGTAGTTGAAAGTTCGGTGGTTGTTGTTTCATTTGCCAAAATATCCTTATAACGTTCTTCGTTACGATTCATCCTGCCTGTGATAATCATTATTACCACTACGACGAATAACGCGCCAAAAAAAGCACCGAATATTGTTGATTTCTTCATAGTTATACTCCGTTTCTTTATTCGCTACGATTATACAACGATACAGACAATATTTCAAACCAAAATGGGTAATCTAAACCTGTCTCCCGCTAATAGGATAATCAAAATATTATAAATTAACCCTTATTATTTTCACAGTTTCGTCGTATAATTATATATAGGTTTTAGACTTGAAGGGATGTGGTTACATGATTAAGGCTTTCAAGAGAATAGTTGCATTTGCAGTGGCAATTACACTGGCTTTTTCTATAGTACCTGTGCACTCATATACAGTTCAGGCTACAGAATCTTCCTACACGCCGCCGACCGGCGACTTAAAGCCTGTGGTCGGAATCAGGATTGATGAATTATCAATAGCAGGATTCAATCACAATCTCGCTATAAACAATTACATCTACGAAAGCTCTAACAATAACAACGACGTTTCAATAACAGACAGAAACTGGGATAAGTACACATCAACTTATGTATTTGATCATATGAATGCAGAAGAGAAGTACTTGTACAACAATCTCAACGAAGTATGCAAAGAATTCATAAGCAGCGATATCGACGCTACATACATGAGCAATTTTTCGCAATACTTTTTGGAACCAGCAGCCTACAGCAATCTAAGCCAAGATGAGATTCAGAATGTGGTGCAACTTTTCGTTTATCAACATCCACAGTATTATTTCGCATCATTAACATTTCTTACCGGTGGCAAAGGCGTATACCTATCATGTTATGATGATTTTCATGAAGGTGAGACGAGAGCAGCAATCACCAACTCACTTTTTAACAAGGTTGACAGCCTTGTCAACTCAATAACTTACGCCAACAAAACCTATATAGGAATTGAGAAGGCTGCACACGCTCTTGTGTGTCAAATGCTCACTTATAAATCAAATGATTACGATCAGTCTATATACAGCGCTTTAACTACCGGCCAAACCGTATGCGCCGGATATTCCGGAACACTCGAGCTCTTACTAAATGCTGCCGGCGTTCCGACAACATTTGCATTCAGTTCATCCCACGCATGGAACAAGGTATACTTAGGCAACGGCTACTGGTACGCAGTCGATGCAACATGGGCGGATCAGAACACAACTATTCACTACGGCTGGTTCAACAAGTCTGACACTGCGGTTGCTTGGAATGATAGAGACAACGAACATGTAATAGATCCAAGCGTTTCAGGTTACCTTCCGGTATGCCCTTATTCGCTTATGAACGACTATGAAGCTAGTAATATTGTTACCACTGAAGACGCTACCACGGCAGAATCAGCAACAACTGAAGAATATGTAACCGAAGACACTAAAACCACTGAGGCCACTACTACCGAAGCTACTACAGAGGTTACAACAACCGAAGTTTCTACAACGACCGAAATTGCTACTACCACAGAGATTGCCACCACAACAGAAGCTCCGGCAACTACCCAAGCGATTACTACTACCGAGGCAGCAACTACCACAGAAGCTATCGCTACAACAGAAGCTCCTCTTAAGAAACCGGTTATAAAGAAAGTTAAAGCATACAAGAATAAGATTAGAATAACTATTAAGAACATTCCTGCTGTTTCATACTATGAAATTAAAGTCGGAACCAATAAAGCAATAACCAGAAATACTAAGAAAGTAACGACTACTGAGAATGTTAAATACATCAAGAAGCTCAAGAGCAAGAGGTACTACATCAAGGTAAGACAAGTTCAATTCATTGATGATAAGCGGGTATTTTCTAAATGGTCTAAAGTCAAGTCAATAAAGGTTAAATAATAATCAGGTGGAGATTGCTCCACCTGATTTTTTATAATACTCTGTATAACGAGAAACCGTCCCCACCGTCGTTCTGAACAGTTCTTAACGCCTGCGAAGCGTGTTCCTTCAATGTGCTGTACTCATCATCAGAATCCTTAAACACAGCAACACCGATACTTGCTGAGAACATGATAGTTCTGCCTTCAGATGAATACTCTCTTCTTATACACTTAAGTATTCTTCCGGACATATCTCCGATATAACCTTCATCCGTCATATTAGGAGCAAAAACAGCGAACTCATCCTCATCAATTCTACCGACTATATCCGTATCAGAGAACAGCTCTAACAGCGACTCAGAGACATTGCTAATCATCTGGTCTGCAGCGCCTCTTCCTAATGTATCCGTGAAACGCCTGAAATTATCAAGGGAAATCACAAACATACACCCGCCTCTCTTATGGCTGCTCAAAGTGTTCATATCCTTTATGGTACTGACACTAAATCCCTCAAGATTGTACAATCCAGTCTCCTTATCTCTAAGTGACTCAACCCTGACATACCTAAGGAAATTCCTTCTCTTGTTAAGATCTGTAATCAAGATTGCCACTCCGAAGACACAGAGCACAACCACCGAGAATATAGGGATCTTGTAAAGCTCCTTCAGATCTCTCTTCGCATTGGTTCTTACAACCACATTCCATCCTATCGACGGCATATACTCGGCATACTCGTATACAAAACCATCTCTTTTAGAAGTGTTCTCGTGCGTCTCATCAGGAATCTCAACATAAAGATATGCAGAAGAAAGATTGTTGACAGACGGACCAATCAAAACCTCACCTTTATCATTTGCAAATGATACCGATGCACCGTACTCTTCTTCGTACGCTTCAATCTCTTCCTGAATGTTACTCATAACCATTCCGACACCACACACGCCCAAAAGATTAGCGTTGTCATCCTCCACTCTCTTATCCACAAAGACAGTGTAATCCTTGGTGTTATACTCGTCAATACTGATATCAAGATCATAATCATTGCCGCTCTCGACAAATATAGAATACCAGACATCGTAATCGTCGTTATCAGGATCAACAATCTTGCCGATTCCGTCCGGAGTATAATATCTCTTGGTCTTGTTAGAAATCAGAAATGCACTGGACCACGAATTGCCGTACTTAATCGCCCCTAAATAGTCAGACATAATCTTCTCCGCCTGACTCTCGGAATACTTCTCTTCGCGTTCAAGAAATTCCTTGAGGAACGTGTCATAACTCATAGTTTTCGACACTCTGATGCACTGATTAAAATCACCCTGAACGGTAGTGTAAGCTTTATCGGCAATCATCTCGGTAGTATTCTCCTGATTGCGCTCAATGAGTTCAATCCCTATCACAAAACTGACACCGCACATAACCAATACAACCAGGAACAGAATCACAATCCTGCTTAACGCAGACGCTCCGTATCCGTATTTAAGTTTATCTCCCATATAATCATCCTCTTCTGATCTTAGCCGCCTTCAGCAAGTGAAGAGCAAGCACTGAAGTCGTAACCGAACCAACACCACCGGGAACCGGAGTGATGATAGAAGCCTTGCTCTCAACCTTTTCAAAATCAACATCACCACAAAGCTTGCCCTCTTCATTAACATTGATACCAACATCCATAACAACAGCTCCGTCAGCGACATAGCTGTCATCAATCATGTTGGCAACGCCTGCTGCGGCAACAAGAACCTCTGCGCGTTGACACTCCGCCTTCATATCAGCAGTTCTTGTATGGCAAATGGTAACGGTTGCATTTGCCTTCATAAGAAGCATAGAAACCGGCTTGCCGATAACGAGGCTCCTTCCGACAACTGTAACTCTCTTACCTGTGAGGTCAACATTTGCGAACTTTAGCATCTCAATGACAGCCTCAGCAGTACAAGGGGCATAGCCTGACTCATCACCTGAGTAGACCTTGGCCATATTGATACTTGAAATACCGTCTAAGTCCTTAACAGGATCGATTCTTCTTAAAACTTCTGCCTCGTCTATATGCTTAGGGAGTGGCTTAAGAAGAAGAATTCCATCAATGTCATCATCGTTATTAATCTTGTCGAATTCAGCAAGGAAATCTTCGTTGCTGATATTCTCCGGAAATACATTAGATGTGCATCTAAAGTTAACCTTCTCCATCTTCTTGACAGCGCCACGCTCGTACGCAATATCGTCACCCTTCTCACCAACTCTTATAATAGCAAGGTGAGGGCTCGCAATATCAAGACTCGCCATCTCATTAGCAATCCTCTCATTAATCGCCCTAGCAACCTCAACACCTTTTAAAACCATATCCTTCTCTTCTCCTTTCCAACTCTAAACCTTATCCCGGTAGCCCCGCTACCCTGAGGATGTATTTATTGCTAAGTTATCCCTCGCTTCACTCGGGATAAAGATTCTTCGCTTCGCGAAGTCATGACAGGGGTTGATTATTCATACAGCGCCCGGTTACACATATGCTTAAGTCGGACTCTGTAAAAACGTCAGTACTTAATGAGCACGACTTTTAGGAGTGCGAATTTAGTACTGCTACGTTTTTGCCGAAGCGGGAGCGTGTCCGACGTAGCATAGTGTTGCCGGGTGCGTCCGTTATAGAAACATATGTTACCTCACATCCGCGAGTACCTTAGCATAAACTTCATCCGCCATCTCATTTCCTACGCGAATCATCTCATCCGCCCTCTTATCGAACTCATCCGCCTTGCCTCTGTTCTTCATCATCTTCGTATTGATAAACACATTAAGTGACGCCCCATTAAGCGCAGCCTTAAGGCACTGAACCGCAACACCTGCATCACTGATCGCAAGCTTAGATCCAATCTCGGCAACCCTCTTAGTAACCTTAATGCCCTCAACAATCTTCTCCATAAGCTCTAAAGGAGCCTCACTGGCAACAACCAATGCCTCCTCCAAAACCTTATTCCTATGAACTATCTCCTCTTCAGTTGACTTAGGAAGTCCATAGGCCTTAGCTAATGGCTCAAATGCAACCGCATCCTTATCCATAGCGTCAAGAAGCGCTCTTGTGATATCGTTAGCATTTGCAATAATACTCTCTATCTCATCCTGATACTCAGCATACTTCTTCTTGCCTGTGGTAAGCGCCATAACCATATTACCTAGGCTCATACCAACCGCAGCAACAAGTCCCGATGCTCCACCACCACCAGGAACCGGTGCATCAGATGAAAGCTCCTTTATAAAACTATCAATTGTAGATTCAGACATAGACATAACATAATCCTCCAAATAAAAAACTATCAATAATTATACCACAAAACTCCTTTTATTCCAACACAGAACCATAAGAACCTTCCCCGTGGTACCTATAATAAAAGCTGCCCTAAAGCAGCTTTCACCCTAAACCTTCTTAACAAAGAGCTCAACAACGAATCCGTCCTCATTATAATACTCCATTCCTCCACCCTGCTTGGTCATGTACCAATTGGCAAGATACATTCCGAGGCCGTAGCCGCTCTTCTCATCAGTACCCTTGCCTCTGTAGAACTTCTCGACAATAAGAGGAAGTTCATCATCAAAAACCCCGGGGCCTGAATCCTTAATCTTGATCTTTATAAACTTCTCGTTGCCACTTCCTATAACCTCTTCAAATGAAACATGTATATCAGTGTGCGCATATTTAAACGAGTTACCGATTATGTTGTCAACGACCTGCTCCATGCGCATTGAATCATAGTATAACAGGCACTCCGGAATATGATTATCAAGAATAATATTGCCATAATCAACAAGGTTCTCAAAATACATCTCAATATCTTTAGAACTTCTCTCTAAGATATTAAAGCTGATCTCCTCGGAATCTTCAAGAGTCGCCTTAAACATATTATTGACAAGAGCGTTGATGGTCTCCGCTTTAGTGGAAATAGTTCCAATCTTATCTAACAGGTTCTTTATATCCTCATCACCGGAATCCTTTAACTTGTTGCCATACTTTAATTCAAGCACCTCACAAGTTGCCTGAATCGTAGCAACAGGAGTCTTAATGTCATGGCTTAATTCACCCACAAGTTCTCTTTTAGCTCGTTCCGATGCAGCCTCTCTCTCCTTAGATGCTCTAAGCTCCTCTCTCATTATGTCAAAACTCTCGACAAAATTAATGAATAACTTGCTCCTATGAACAGGAAGCGGTACATCAAGATTACCCTTTGCGATTTCATTTGCAAATGCTTCCATCTCACCCACAGGCTTAAGCTCCACAAAGTAAACCAGCAGCAACAACAGAATTCCTATTATAAAAATAGCGCCCCAGAATATAATAATGATTCTAAGAATCTCAGCATTCTGAGCCAAAGAATCCTCCTGAAACCTTTCCCATAAATCTTTATAAATCTGAAGCTCTTTGTCACTGACACTGCCTAAATCTACCGGATCAAGGCTAACACCCTTAAACACTAAAACCAAAGCCAACAGTGCAGTAAGCATAAGCAGAATATACGCGACAACAATTTTTAAAAGACTCTTCATTACTTAAGCTCCAATATATAACCTGTGCCCCAAACAGTCTTGATAAACTCAGGATTGTTAGGGTCTTCCTCCAGTTTCTCTCTAAGCCTTCTGATATGTACGTTAAGCGTTCCGTCACCATAGTACGAATCACCCCACACCTCATCAAAAAGCTGATCTTTCGTAACTATCGTATTCTTGTGCTCATATAAACATTTTAAAAGAGCGTACTCCTTGGCTTTTAGGGAAATACTGTCTCCATGCAAAACCACCGACATAGTGGAATCTATAAGTGCGAATTCCTTACCGGAATCAGGCGCCTTAACCTCAACACTCTCAAGCTTTTTAATCTCTTCAATTCTCTTAAGATTAACCTTAACTTTAGCAAGAAGAACTGACAAGCTATACGGCTTGGTAACATAGTCATCACCACCGATACTAAGTCCCACAAGCATATCGTCATCGCTCTGTCTTGCGCTGATAAAAAGAATTGGGAGACTGTAATCCTCTCGTAACTTTTTACAGACATCAAAACCTGAACCATCACCCAAATTAATATCAAGCAATATAAGGTCAGTGTCATTGGTCTTTAGGAAATCAAAGCAAGACGCAGCACTGTCCACATACTGCGTCTTAACATCAAACATTTCAAAATATTCAGCCGTCATCTTGGCAAGTTCGGTTTCATCATCAACAATCAAACAGTTATAATGCATATTTACACCTCATATTAAAGGGCGCTATACCCATGATTATCTTCCCCTCTTGTCCTTATTTAATTATACAAAAAAGCCCTGCAAATGCAAGGCTTAAATATTATATTGACCTTCTTCGAAGGTCAAAGATTCTTCGCTTCGCTCAGAATGACACACTTTCACCAGAGTTCGACTAAAAAACCTCCCCGGTGGCTCCGCCACCCTGAGGATTGTAATTAGCGTATGTCTGTTTAGTGACAGACCGTATAAAAACGTCGGTACTTAATGAGTGTGAGTGCAAGCGAAACACGAATTTAGTACCGCTACGTTTTTACCCGAGCGAGAGCGTGTCTGTCACGTACAGACATATGCTAATCTCACATCCTACTCTTCTGTTATCATATTCACCGGCTGCAATCCTCTAGTCTTCAACCCAAACAATCCCGCTGTAATAATCGCCACAACAAATATTCCAACAATAGTCGCAATATACCAGGTAGGAGATATAGAGAATGCAATCTTCCTGATTCCAAACAATGAGAAACAAGCCACACATAAGTTACTTCCAACAACCTGCGCCAAAGCTCCTCCAATAAACATTCCAACAATGATTCCCGGAACATTTGACATCATTATCTGTGAAATAATCTGAGAAGAAGTCATTCCAAGAGCCTTGTTTATACCGAAAGTACGCCACTCTCTAACAATCTTAGCTCTGACAACAAGCGCCTCAACAAACACAACCACAAGGATTGTTATAAGAACTATCACGAAACAAAGCATTTGCACAGCTGTTGAAACACTCTGTAATGTGCTCTTCATATTTGTGTCTATATCTATAACTCTGTCTGTTTCGATATCTTTGTCATCAATCTGAGATTCAATATCGTCAAATGTTACTCCTTCTTTACAAGCTAAAGTATAACTAACATTTGCAGTAGACACTCCGATTTTTTCAGCTCCATCAAGTGTCATACAGATGGTTCTTCCCATACGCTCCATACGCTGATCAATTCCGGTGATAATGTAATCTGCATTTTTGTCACCGACAGTAATGGTAAGAACATCACCGACACCAACATTAAAATCATTTGCCACACCGGTTGTAACCAATATCTCGTTATCATTCTTAGCGTATCTTCCTTCAACCAATATAGCTGTAGGTCTTTTGCTAATATCCTCATAAGCGTAAGTATAAACATTTTGAGTTTTATCCTTATGTGATACCGAAGGCTCAAATCCGGTGCTGACAAGAACATCCTCTACACCATCTAAATTTTTGATATCATCTTCGATATCTTTGCTTCCACCAATCAGCGCAGTTCCTGTATCAAATCCCATAATCGATGTTAGGGCATCAGGATCTGATCCGAAGTTCTCCATCATTCCAAAACCAACAAGTGTTGAAATTACAAGGATCATAATGATTATAACCATTACAACATTTTTACCGATTTCACCTATCGTTCCTTTAAGAGAAAGAACTACAGAAATTGGAAGTGGAGTTTTTTCAAATGTAAAATGATTTCTCCTAAAATTATGTGTGTTAATACCACCCCTAAGTTCATCTAAAACTCCGGTTTTCTTGTATGCTCTACTGATAAACCATGTAACCAAAAGAATCATTACAAGCAAGCTGATTACAGTGATCATGGCAGTTGCGTAATCGATTGGCTGGTTCCATGTAATTCCCAAAAGAAGACTTACTACATCAACAAATTTACTATTAGATACAAATGCTAAAGCAACCCCCACCAAAGCTCCTAAGAGTGCAATGATTGCAATCTGAACTAAAATAGTTAATCTCAACTCTTTTACAGTGTATCCTGATGCCTCTAATATACCGGTGTTCTTCATGTTGCGCTGTATAAAATTCTTAATACTGAAAGAGATAATGATCAATGCAATAACCAATATAAGAATACCAAATATCATTATTATAGCCATTGAAATCATTGGTACGAACTGTGCTCCGCCTCTCATCATTTGCCAATTGACAGCAATCATACTTAAGTAATCTTTTTCAGGATTCTTTTCCATGTATGGACCCACATAATCTTTATATGCTCCGGTTATTTCTTCCTCAAGGTCACTTGTTTTATAGTAACCATCATCCCTACCATAAGTTGACATGTATGCGATAACATTTGAAGCCGCAGGTGCAAGCTCACTCTCATCAATCCTACCCTTAAAAGCGATGTAATCAAGTGCCTTTTTAGGATTCTCATCTACAATCTTATCAATCATTTTCTCCGACATATAAATATAGTTTATGGTTATGTTAATTGTTGATGAAAAATATGGATCCTCTGCATAACCTGCAACATTGAACTTGTATTTATTGTCACCAAGCTTTAACTCTAAAGTATCACCGATAGCGTATCCGGCTTTCATATGCAAAGGCACAAAGATATCATTTTCTGAGTAATCAGATGCATCGATATCAAGAATTTTCATCTGTTTTTTCTCGTTACCAAAACTCTCTGCAAGGAAATCATACTCTTTCCATTCGGTATCTTTTGAATTCTTATATTCCCCATAAATCCTGGTTGCCGGTGTAGTTTCAAATTCCTTTATATGCTCATTTTCCTTAAATGCTTTCTCAAGACATTCCTTTTTTTCAGAATCATCATCAATAAAAACTATCTCGTGTGAACCGTTGATTTTATCGAATCTGTCATCCATTACTCTACCCATGCCATTCAATGTAGCTAAGCAGTTAAAGATAAGAAATGCAGACAAAAGAGTAAGGATAAAGAAGGTAATCATGTCACCTTTTTGCTTTTTCATATTGTTCTTGGCAATCATAAAAAGTTTATACATATTACCACCCCATCTCCGAAAGGAAATCTTTTAGTTTATTGTGACGAGCAAGAGCCTGTTCTTGGTTAGGATTCTCATCATCCTTGTAATCTCCTAGATACGGTCCTAAGTCACACTCGTCAGATATCACCCCGTCAGAGAGATAGATTATTCTGTTGCCTCGCTCTGCAGCCTTAACTGTATGTGTTACCATCACAATACTCTGTCCTTCGTTATTTAGCCCGCTTAAAATATCGAGAACATTGGCTGTGTTCTGAGAGTTCAATGCGCCGGTAGGCTCATCTGCAAAAAGTATCTTAGGATCATTAATAACTCCTCTTACCACGGCAACCCTTTGCTGCTGACCACCGGATAACTGAGTCGGAAACTTTCTTCCGTCCTGCTCATTAATCTCAACTTTCTCTAAAAGTTCACGCGACTTCTTGGCAAGAGCTTTTCTGTCCTTGGACTTTAAGAGCCCACATACCATAACGTTATCCATCGCACTCATCGAATCATTTAAGTAGTTTTGCTGGAAAACAAAACCTGCATAATCTCTTCTAAATAGCGCCAATTTATCATTTGACAGCTTTGAAATCTCCACATCCTTGCCGTCAACATTGTATGTAATTGTTCCAAGCGATGGTCTGTCCATTCCCGAAAGAGCATATAACAATGTACTTTTGCCGGAACCCGAGTTACCCATAACTACTGTGAAATCTCCGCTATATATTTCCAGATTTAAGTTCTTAAGTACGTGCTGCTGTACGGATTCATTTGAAAATGTTTTAGACAAATCCTTTGCTCTTAAAATTACTCTATCTTTCATAATAAAACCTCCCAAAAAGAAAACTTTCATGTTTTGTTGCTGATCATAATATACAACAACCGAACATGAAAGTCTTAAATTGATTCTTCTTTAATTCTTAACTGTTTCTTAACTAGGTTCCCCCGGTGGCTTAAGCCACCCTGAGGAGGTGTGTAAAAAAGCATATTCCGGTGACCTCGTCACCCTGAGGAGTGTGTAAAAAGCATATTCCGGTGACCTCGTCACCCTGAGGAGGTGTGTAAAAAACATATTCCGGTGACCTCGTCACCCTGAGGAGTGTGTTATCCCTCGTTTCACTCGGGATAAAGATTCTTCGCTTCGCTCAGAATGACAGGTATTTAGGTTTATATTAGCGTATGTCTGTTAAGTGACAGACCGTATAAAAACGTCGGTACTTAATGAGTGCAAGTATCACGCAGCACGAATTTAGTACCGCTACGTTTTTACCCGAGCGAGAGCGCGTCTGTCACGTACAGACATATGCTACATTTACTATTCCGCCGTCAACTCCGCATATAACTCCTTCGCTGCTTCCTCCGCCGTCAACTTCTTAAATATCACACTGTCGCACGCCGCAACAAATGTATCAATCATACCACTGTCTTCGATGTAAGAATTCATCTTCTCAAGAAACTCGTTATTCTCCATAACGAGAGACGCTTCATACTGAAGACCGTTAAGCATATCATTCTTCTCTAAAGAATCCCTTGCCTTGCTGCTCAAAGGTACGCCCTTCTCAACACCTTGTAATACCGCCATCTCCTCGCTGTTTACCAGGAAATCAAGGAGCTTGGCCGACTCCTCAGGATGATCCGTATCCTTGCTCATCGCATAAAGTGATGCCGGCTTAGCATACCATCCGGAGCCACTCTGATGAGAATCATCATGTGGATATGGTGCAGGAACAATCTCTTCTCCCTTCTCAATCAAAGGCCCAAAATAATTGATTGCATCGCTGACCCAGGCAATCGCACCCGCATAACTCTCATTGTCAACATTAAGTCTGTCAAATTTCTCTACTGCCGGAAACACCTTACAATCAACCATCTCAGAATAAAAATCCAGCATTATCTTAAGGTCTGAAGCAGTGAAATTAAGCGTTCCGTCATCATTTAAAATATGCTTGCCCACCTTCTGTTCGGTGTATGCAATTACAAAAAGCCAGATTGACTTGCCGACTCCCGCAATCGGATAAACTCCATCCTTAGACATCACTTCTGCAGCGTGCTTATAATCATCCCAAGTCTCCGGAACCTCGAGATTATATTTATCAAAAACGGTCTTGTTAATATAAACAGTCTCTGCGTTCATCGCTATCGGTATAGCGTTAAGCGATTCATTTACAATGCCATACTCAAGCATCGATTGACTAAAAGTAGAGAGATTAATCTGCTTCTTCTGATCAAATATATTATAGAAACCCTTGCCGGCCGGAGAATACTCATTAAGCCATCCATAGTTGACCTGCATAACATCAGCTTCTGTTCCCGATACCATACGAATACGGTTTCTGGCTTCATAACCTGACCACTCAGAGTAACTGACATTGACTTTTATATCAGGATTAAGCTCTTCGAACTTCCTTGCACCTTCAATAGTGTACTCGGTACGTGCATCATTGCCCCACCACGACAACTCAATCTCCGTCGGATTCTTCCTGGTGGTAACAGTAACATCAGAACCACATCCTGTTACGAAAATGCAGGCAATTAACACCAAAGCTAACAATCTCTTACTCATAATCATCAGCCTCCTTACCTGCAATAGTATAAGTGTCCTTGCCACCTCGTTTAGATTTATACAAAGCCTTATCAGCGGAAGCATATAGGTCCTTAAAACTTCTTCCGTTAACCGGATACAAAGCACAACCCACGGACACCGAAATCTTGTATCCTTCTTCTTCTCCGATATAAAAACCTCTAAACGCTTCACATATCTCCTCACATTTGCTTGTGATATAATCCTTATAGTCCTCATCGTCTGTTGGAACACTGTTAACCAATACAGAGAATTCGTCTCCGCCAACTCTTCCTATGTAATCATTCTCGCCAAAAATGCTCCTCAAACTCTCTCCGGTCTTAGCGAGAACCTTATCGCCATAGATGTGACCAAGCGTGTCATTAACACTCTTGAAATCATCAATATCTACAAGTATCAGCGCACAAGTCGTACTTCCATTGCCAATGTTGTTGCCGGCTATATTTTCAAATGACAACTTATTGAAAACTCCGGTAAGTTGATCTTTCTTGGACTTGATATCGAGATCCGTGACATAAGACTCAACGGGTCTTGTAAGTCTTAATGATAAGAATATACCAACCATAATTGCAAGCAGAGCAGCAATGATTGATGTAATCAAAATCTGCCCCATAACCGCATTCTGCTCCTTCATGATAACTTTGGTAGGAATCGAGGTCACGACATACCATTTGTAGCCGCACGAATTGATGGTAACCAGGTAATCGTTATCCAACAAAGTTGCATCCGTAGCACCCATAATACGGTTCTGCAACTCGTCATTAAGCGTCTTGCCTACCTCGTCGTTATCAACAGAAGAGTACAAAACACTGTGATTCTCGTTGATCAATCGAACTGACATGCCTTCAATATTCTGAGAATTCTCAAACAGATTCCTTAACTCATCAGTGTAAAATGAGACTACAATAAGTGCATTCTCGTGAATACGTTTGACATAATATATACGCTTGTAATTGTCACCAAATCCGGCAGACCATCCATCTTCAGTACGCTGCCTGTCAATAATCGACTCCAAATCAAGAAAGATGGAATCTCCAAACTGACTGATTGTACCGTTGGACATCTTACCGACAGTATGGTTGTTGCGGTACACAATACCGTAGTCAACAAAGTTATCCATAATACAAAGCCCAAAAAGATTGTCGGATATCGCCTTCTCTCTGACAACCGCATCGTACTCATCTATTGAAGTATCTGTCGCATCGTACTTATACGTGTCCTCTTGGGCAAATGCTAATGTCGCAATAGTCTCCATACGATTAAGATATCCACTCAAGTTCACAGACATCTGCTCACTTAACGAAGAGGCAAGAGTACTGACATTATTCCTAAGATTCTTAGCCGTAACTCTTCGTTCCAATGCAGAAACTATGATAATCGCAACTATAGCTATCAACGCATATCCAATTACGAGGTAATATTTAAGCCTGTCAACCGGCCTTTGACTTTCATTGTATTCTTTCATTCGAAAAACCCCTAAATAAGATAGTATAATTCAATTTAACATTATACCACACTAAAACTCAAATATCAAAAAATAACTACCCAGTAGGGACAGCCCCCACCGGGTAGTTAGCTTATAAGTACCCAAAGGGGATTGTTTCCACTGAGTACTTAACGTATCGCATCTTTCATTGACTTAACGTACTCGCCGACTAACGGTGCCGCCTCAGTTCCATGTTCCGCCATAATCTTGATAATCGCAGAACCAACTATCGCTCCGTCAGAAATATCAGCCATCTTCTTAGCCTGCTCAGGCGTTGAGATTCCGAAACCAATAGCACACGGCACATCAGTGTTGGCTCTTATGATATCAACGATTGATTTAAGGTCCGTCTTGATCTCGCTTCTCATTCCGGTTACACCAAGGCTCGACACTACATATATGAAGCCCTTAGCTTCCTTGGCAATCATCGCAATCCTGTTCTTAGAGGTAGGCGCGATAAGTGAAATCAAGTCAACATCGTACTTCTCGCAAATATCCTCAAACTCACCCTTCTCCTCAAAAGGCAGGTCCGGAAGTATAATTCCATCCATCCCTATCTCATTACAGGTCTTGATAAACTTCTCAGCTCCATACGAGTAGACAACATTTGCATAAGTCATAAACACCATCGGTATGCTGATATCTTGCCTTAAGTCTCTCACCAAATCAAATACCTTGTCAGTTGTCACTCCGCCATTAAGAGCCCTAAGGTTAGCACCCTGAATAACAGGTCCCTCCGCGGTAGGATCGGAAAAAGGTATTCCAAGCTCAATTAAGTCAGCTCCGTTATCCACAGCCGCTCTCACAATCTTCTTGGTAGTCTCAAGATCCGGGTCACCACAGGTTATAAAAGGAATAAAAGCTTTCTTGTTCTCAAATGCGTTCTTAATCTTACTCATGAATATCCTCCCCTCTATAACGGGCAATCGCCGCGCAGTCCTTGTCACCGCGTCCTGATACTGTTATTACAATAATCTGATCCTTGTCAAATGTTTTCGCAATCTTTCGCGCATGCGCTACCGCATGTGCCGACTCTATCGCCGGAATAATACCTTCCGTCTTGGCAAGATACTCAAAGGCTTCAACTGCCTCTTCATCAGTTACAGGAACATATTCCGCTCTCTTGATATCGTGAAGATAAGCGTGCTCAGGCCCGACACCCGGATAATCAAGTCCTGCAGAAATTGAGTAAACAGGAGCAATCTGACCATACTCATCCTGACAGAAATACGACTTCATTCCGTGGAATATACCAAGCTTTCCGGTTGCGATAGTTGCGGCAGTTTCAAATGTATCAACGCCTCTTCCCGCAGCCTCGCATCCTATGAGTCTTACGCCCTTGTCCTCTATAAAATGATAGAAGCTTCCGATAGCATTTGACCCACCACCAACACAAGCAATTACCGCATCCGGCAGTCTTCCCTCTTTCTCCATAATCTGTGACTTGATCTCCTTAGAGATTACAGCCTGAAAATCTCTAACTATAGTAGGAAATGGATGAGGTCCCATAACAGATCCTAAACAATAATGAGTATCTGCAATTCTTGAAGTCCACTCTCTCATAGCCTCTGACACAGCATCCTTCAAGGTTGCGGTTCCCGATGTTACAGGAACAACATCTGCACCAAGAAGCTTCATACGATACACGTTCAAAGCCTGTCTCTTGGTATCCTCCTCGCCCATGAATACAACGCACTCCAATCCCATAAGTGCCGCTGCCGTCGCAGTCGCTACTCCGTGCTGACCCGCACCAGTCTCGGCGATGAGTCTGGTCTTACCCATCTTCTTAGCAAGAAGCGCCTGACCGAGCACGTTGTTAATCTTATGCGCACCGGTATGGTTAAGGTCCTCACGCTTAAGATATATCTTAGCGCCACCCAAATCCTTAGTCATCTTCTCAGCATAATAAAGCCTTGAAGGTCTGTTGGCATACTCATTGAAAAGAGTGTTCAGCTCCCTGTTGAACTCCTCATCATTTTTATAATGATCATAAGCCTCCTCAAGCTCAATAACCGCATTCATAAGCGTCTCCGGAATATACTGTCCGCCATGAATACCAAATCTCCCGTTAGGATTAGTCATACTCAATCTTCCTTTCTTACCTCTTTGGCAAATGCTATCATCTTCGCCTTATCCTTAACTCCATCCGTCTCAATGCCACTGCTGACATCGACTGCAAAAGGTCGTATGTTTCTCATTACATTTGCAATATTATCTACGCCTAAGCCCCCCGCAAGGAAGTAAGGCTTATCAATATCTAATATTAGATTCCAGTCAAATGTTACTCCGTCCCCCATACCCGCATCAAGAAGCACATAGTCCGCGTCAGTAGAAAATGCCTTGTCGACACTTTCTTTATCAGTTATCTTAAACGCTTTTATCACTTCTTTGCCGGTTCTATCCTTGACTTCTGAAATATATGCTTCGTCTTCATTTCCATGAAGCTGAGCCATGTCAATTGCACCTACATTCAAGTAGCTAACGACATCGTCTATCGGTTCATCAACGAACACTCCGACAGCCTTGATTGAAGGAGCAAGGTGACTTTTAAGCTCCTTAGCGGTATCAAAATCAACATATCTCTTACTCTTCTTATAGAAAACAAAACCGATATATTCAGGTTTAACCTCATTGACTATATCAATATCTTCGCGTCTTTTCAAGCCACAATATTTAATTCTTGTCATTTTATATCTCACCCTTCAGCTCGCGAAGCTTCGCTTTCTTGTCTTCTGCTCTCATTAGCGTCTCACCTATTAAGACTGCATTTACACCGGAAGCCCTTAATGCACTTATATCTTCAGCACTCTTAACTCCGCTCTCAGATACGAAAATGACATCGTTCGGGACAAGATCTCTCAAGCGCCTGCTATTGGCAGTATCAACGCTGAAATCCTTAAGATTACGATTGTTGACTCCTATCACTCTTGCGCCGACCTCTAAAGCCGTCTTAATCTCTGCCTCGTCATGTGCTTCCACCAAAGCCGAGAGGCCCAAGTCGTCCGCTACTTTTAAGTATTGCTCTAACTCACTGGCACTTAATATAGAGCAAATCAAAAGGACTGCCGAAGCTCCCAAAAGCTTAGCTTCGTATATCATGTACTCGTCTACAGTGAAATCTTTTCTAAGGCAAGGGATGGTAACATTTGAAGCAATCTCCTTAAGATACTCATCTTTACCCAAGAACCACTTAGGTTCTGTCAAGACTGATATTGCATCAGCACCCGCAGCGTCATACGCCTTGGCGATTTCAAGATAAGGGAACTCCTCCGCTATCACGCCTTTTGAAGGCGAGGCTTTCTTGCACTCACATATAAAGGAAATGTCAGACTTCTTTAAAGCATTTTCAAATGTATACTTGCCTTTGGCGGTACTAAGAGCAAGCTCTTTAACCTCGTCAAGCGATCTTACCTTCTCGGCCTCATCAACTCTAACTCTGGCATAAGCCGCAATTTCATCTAATATAGTCATGTCTTTCTCCTTATCATATGAGATCCTTCGTCACTTCGTTCCTCAGGATGACATATACTCGTAGCGGAGCACATTGTGCTCCATATATGGCGAACAATGTTCGCCTCTACGATGTGTGTCATTCTGAGCGAAGCGAAGAATCTATTAACTACCCAATGGAGCCTGTCAGCTTTTAGTACTTAGCGATTACTTACTTCAATAAACTTCTGTAAAGTCTCATACGCCTTACCTGAATCGATAATCTCAGCCGCAAGCTTAACTCCATCTTCAAATGTATCTGCCTTGCCACCGATGTAAAGCGCCGCACCTGCGTTCATCAATACTGTATTTCTCTTGTGACCCTTATCGCCCTTTAAGATTCCGATTGTAATCTCGGCATTCTCCGAAGGCTCGCCACCCTTTAAATCATCCTTGGTACATTTCTCAAATCCGAAATCCTCAGGCTCAATAGTTCTTGTCTTGAACCAGCCATCCTTAATCTCACAAATCTTAGTAGGTGCGCTAAGCGAAATCTCATCAAGCTTGTCCATTCCATAAACAATCATTCCGCGCTTAACGCCGAGGTTAGCCAAAACCTGTGCAAGTGGCTCAACAAGGTACTCATCGTAAACGCCAAGAAGCATCATAGTTGGCTTAGCAGGATTGGTAAGTGGTCCTAAAATGTTAAACACAGTTCTGAAACCGAGCTCTTTTCTGATTGCACCAACATATTTCATAGAAGAATGATACTTCTGAGCAAAGAAGAAGCACATTCCGACTTCATTTAACAACTCAACACATTTGTCCGGATCCTGGTTAATGTTCACACCGAGTGCCTCAAGGCAATCTGCAGTACCACTCTTAGAAGATGCCGCACGGTTACCGTGCTTAGCCACCTTAACACCACCGGCGGCAGCAACAAGTGCTGACGTTGTAGAAATGTTAAAGCTGTGCGCATTATCTCCACCTGTTCCTACTATCTCTAAGATGTCCATTCCGGTCTCAACCTGTGTTGCGTGCTCTCTCATTGCAGCTGCACAACCGGCAATCTCATCGGTAGTCTCCGCTCTAGCACTCTTAGTAGACAACGCTGCAAGAAACGCTGCGTTCTGTGTAGGAGTCGTCTCACCGCTCATTATCTCGTTCATTACGGTGTAAGCCTCATCATATGTAAGGTCCTCTTTGTTAACGATTTTAACAATTGCTTCTTTAATCATAGTATCAATCTCCTTTATTAATTATTTATAAAATTCTTAAGCATTATTCTTCCTTCCGGAGTAAGAATTGATTCCGGATGGAACTGAACTCCATATATAGGATACTCCTTATGTGACACTGCCATGACCTCATTGTCATCGGTCACTGCAGTGATTTTTAAGCACTCAGGAATAGTATCACTATCGGCCGCAAGTGAATGATATCTTGCAACCTTTACCCTCTCATTTAAACCTCTAAACAACATATCATCATTATCTAATCTTACTTCGGATTGCTTACCGTGCATGAGTTGTTTAGCGTAGGTAACATTTGCACCAAATGCCTGACATATCGCCTGATGACCAAGGCAAACACCAAGAATAGGTATGTCTTTTATCGTCTTAGCAACTTCAACTATAATACCCGCGTCCTCAGGTCTTCCCGGTCCCGGCGACAGTATGATTCGATCCGGCTTAAGAGCGATAACCTCTTCAACTGTCAGCTCATTATTCCTGACAACCTTGATATCCGGGGTAATCTCTCCTATCAACTGGTAGAGATTATATGAAAAACTATCGTAATTATCAATAAGTAATATCACTCTACCACCTCCTCTGAGAGCTTCAGAGCGTTTATAACTGCTTGAGCTTTATTAATACTCTCCTGATACTCAGTCTCCGGAACGGAATCTGCAACAATTCCGGCTCCGCTTCTTACAAATACCTTACCGTTCTTCTTATACGCTGTTCTTATTCCGATGCAGGTATCCATATTGCCCGTAAAATCAATATATCCGATTGCACCGCCGTAGATTCCGCGCTTGTTGCCTTCTAACTCACCAATAAGCTGACAAGCTCTTATCTTAGGTGCTCCGGAGAGCGTTCCTGCAGGAAGAACCGCCTCTATAGCGTCAAATGCATCCTTGTCGCTTCTTATATTGCCTCTTACGGTTGATGCGATGTGCATGATATGCGAGTATTTGACAACCGATCTAAGATCCTCCACAACAACTGAACCGAACTCGCTTATTCTTCCAAGATCATTTCTTCCAAGATCCACCAACATATTGTGTTCGGCAAGCTCTTTCTCATCAGCTAAAAGCTCAGTTTCAAGCGCCTTGTCTTCCTCTTCATTCTTACCTCTGGGTCTTGATCCCGCCAGTGGAAATGTATGAAGAACTCCATCCTCAAGCTTAACCAAAGTCTCCGGAGACGCGCCGGCAACCTCTACATCCGTGCCCGAGAAATAGAACATATAAGGCGAAGGATTGATTGTTCTTAACACTCTATATGTATCAAACAAGCTTCCCTCATAATCTGCCGACAACCTGTTAGAAAGCACTATCTGGAATATGTCTCCCTCTTTTATGTAATGCTTACCCTTCTCAACCATTTCACAGTACTGTTCCTTATTGAAAAGCGGCTTAACCTCGCTCAGCAATCTACTCTTAGGCTCTTTATACTTCTCGCCGTTTCTTAAAAGTTTTGCCATACTGTTAAGCTCATTCTTAGCATTTTCATAATTAGCTTCGTAATCATCTAACTTTATGTTGGATATCAGCACTATCTTTTGTTTAACATTGTCAAATGCTATGACCTTATCGAAAAGCATGAGATCTGCATCTTTAAATTTCTCCTCATCATCAACCTCTCGCTTAGCTGTAGGCTCGCTGTAGTAAAGGTAATCGTAGGAGAAGTATCCGACAAGTCCGCCTGTAAATGTAGGTAGACCGGCAATCTTCGGACTTCTGTATCCGCTCATCAGGTTCCTTAAGTACTCCGATGGATTAGGTGTGCTCAACTTCTCACCGTTAACATTTGCCTCACCCTCAAAGAACGAAATGCTTAATTTAGGCTCATATCCTAAAAAAGTGTATCGTCCCCATTTCTCATCGGCAAATGCTGACTCAAGCATATAGGTGTGGGTAGACACGTTCTTTAGAATCCTAATCGCCTCGATTGGAGTTATAAAGTCTGACAATATCTCCGTACTCACCGGGCAAATGTCATATTGGCCGGAATCTTTGTAACCCTTAATCTCATCAAGAGTTGGTGTAATATTCATGTTCTTCATCTCCTTTAATACCACAAGGTCCGTCCCCGTGGTCACGGGGTCGTAAGTCCACAGTCAGGCAATAAAAAAGTCCTCGACAGAAAAACTCTGTCAAGGACGAATAATCATAATCCGCGGTGCCACCTTGATTCACAAAATGTTGTGCGCTTAGCAGGATACCAACATATCCCCGGCTTGTCACGTAAGCCAAACGTCGCAGAATACTAAGACTATGTCTGTTCACTGCGCCCTCAGCGGTCCATTTGACGAATTGTTTCTAACCCGGATCTCAGCACCCCGGACTCTCTGTGTAGGCATCAACGCCTTTATCTCCGCTTCAACGGTTTACAGTATTAAGTTCAAGTAAAGATTAGCATAACTGATATATACATGTCAAGAAAAAAATTACCTTCTTTTATCGTTGCCGGTTCTCTTGTAGTACTCTGACTTATTATGGTACATATCCGCATCTGCCATCTTCTCAATCTCGGTTATAGACTTATCAGAATGATCAGCCCATACCGCATATCCAAATGAAATCGAAATCTCGTTAACCATATCTCCCTTATGAGTCGCTGCTGTCTCTTGCATAGCCTTAAGACACTCAGCCAACGCTTCCTTGCTTCCATAGAACAAAGTCGAGAACTCGTCACCTCCCATACGGTATGTCTCACCATACTTAGCAAAGCTGTCTCTGATAATATGACCGCCCTCATTAATCATCTCGTCTCCGGCAGCGTGACCAAGTTCATCGTTAACCTTCTTAAGTCCATTAAGATCAATCGCAACAATAATCAGACTATCCTTGTCATCCCTTGCGGAAACATTTTCCAAATCTTCAACATAAGCTCGCCTGTTCTTAAGTCCGGTGAGTCCGTCTGTATATGCGTAATTACGCATCTCCTGAACCTGAATCGCGCTCTTAATCATATCATAAAGCGAGGTGAGCACCTCTATCACTATCGTTATAAGAAGCATCAACAGAGCCAACATGAAATAAAAACTCCATTTGCCGCCGCTAAAGAATGAACCAAGAGAAATCAATCCAAATATAGACATCAGGATAACACCGGGAGCCAGTCTCTTCTTCATGGCCGCGTCACCTTTAATAACCATGAGAACACTCGTTAATATAAGGTTCATCAGCACAAACGCGCCCATAGACTGAGAGTACTTAAGGGTTACAACGAGATCGATTCCAAACACGGCAAACCCTAACATCTCAAGAATAAACACCAGCGAGGCTAGATAATATATAACATCCAAAACAATAGACTTCTTAACATACAGTGCCCTGGCAAGTCCCGCAGAGCAGAATGATAACAATGCAAATGTTGCATAATTGATAAAACCGGATGTCGTAAGATGTCCGCTAAGCGCCCCTAACATCCTTCCATCGGTGATCGTCCAAACACCGCAAGTCAGGAAGAACGCACCTGAATAGAAATACAATCTGGATTCTTCAAAAGGTTTCTTAAGAACACAAGTAAGATAGATACATATCACAAATGTCATGATTGCAAATATATCTATGACTATAGATAACAGTATCCTCGGGCAATTATTGCGAAGTATCATAAAGCCATAATCAGACTTGGTAAGCAATGTCGTGTGCTTAAGTGTAGGTCTAGACGATGACGTGTTATACGGCTCAACAACAATCTCTATCTCACTTCCCTCATAATCTGGTCTCATAGGGACAAAAGCCATTCCGTTACCTAATCGAGTTGACTTGCCAAATATCTCAGACTCCCCTACACTGTATATCTCCTCACCGTTAATATAGACCTCTAAAGTTGAGAAATTAGCGTTAACCCACAATTCCTCTTGTTCCCTAATCTTAGGAAGAGTCGTACGATACCTGTTCTTTTGATTATTCTTCATTGTAATCGGAATAGTAACTGTCTCTCCGGCCTCATCCTGCCACTCTAATATATCTGTGTTGTGATTCATTCCTGCGTCTATATAGGTCTCACGAACCGTAAAGAGTCCCGCAACAAATACCACTAACGCTATTAATACTAATATGTTGACAGTTTTATTTATTATCTTAAATCCTTTTTCCATAGAAAACTCCTATAAGAGTAATTATTTAATGCAATCTAATGGTCCTTCGCTCCTAAAGCATATCAAAATTTATTATATAATATAATCATAAAATAAACAAGGCAGGCCATAAAAAGCCTGCCTTAATCATTTGCTTTTACAACTCTACATTTGAGGATTCCTGATAAGTTCTTTATTCGCTTCTTTATTCGCTTCTTTTCTCTTATAATCCTCGTAGTCACTCCTTATACCTTTAACAATATCAGAAGTTGTCTTGGATAATCTCTCCACCGCTGCCAAACGAGATTTGCCGTTGTCGGTTCTTGGCCCCATAATCAATCCCTGACGCTTATCATAGTAATCTAAAACCGTCTTATTAAGGGTTGCCAGCTTCATCATATTGACATTAAAGTTATCCGGGTTGTTCAGCTCATCAACCACAGACTTCATGGCATCCATCATCTTCTTCATGTATTCACTCGGGCTCTTACCTTTGTTGTATTCGGTAAGATTCTTGTACGCCTCTTTAATTTCATTGGCCTGTTCCCCGGTAATCGTCTTGTCATGTTCCTTGATAAAGTCCTCATATGATTTCTTCTTGACCTTATCCTTCTTAAACTCCTTCTTTATTTTGTTCTCTTCTTTTATCTTAGTGTTGACATTCTTAGCCAGAATACTCTGATATGCTGAATTCAGACTTTTCGACGAACCTCTCTTGATAAATGCATCCTTAAATGCCTGGTCCTTAACTATCTCATTTCTCATATTCTGTAGAAGCTCATCCGCTTTCTTTGTATCAACATTGCCGGCTTTATCGGTAATCTTGTCATAAAATGTAACCTGGGCAGCTTTTGTAGAAAGTGTTTTGGCTATTATATAATCAACCGCCTTTATCATATCCTCCCTCATAAACGGAGAGTTATTGTCTTTATACCGGCTGATATAATCAGCTATATTCTGCTCAAATTCAGTCTTTGTTACCGCCTTCTTATCATTACCCGCAAAGGAATATTCATTGATATCAAGCTTTTTGTCATCCTCTGCCTTTTTTGACAGGTATGAGTTCCATTTGCTTAACAAACTCTCCTTTGTAAGTTCGGGAATATTATCCTTCTCCTCATTCATAAAAACCTGAAAATCAAAATCATTCTCCAGCTTCCATGCACGTTCACTGATTCTTGCGTTTCTGTATTCCCAGCATCTATCGGCGTTACTGTGAAGCGTAACCCAGGGTTTCTTCTCTAACGCTCTTGCAAGGGCGGATGCTGCACTATGCATATTGACAGTCGGCTTACCGTCTCCCTTCTCTCCCGCAAACTCCTTGTTGCCGTCGCGGTATACTTCCTTTAGGAAACTCAAATCCTTATTAAATATATTATCATCCTTTTTGGCGTATTGTGCCTCATCTTCTTTCACATACTCATTTTTTCTTACGGCGCTTTCAACAGCATTCTTTATGTGTTCGATTCCAAACTCAACAGACTCCATCTCTTCAGGAGAACCATGATCAGGTCTGTCGTCAATCTCTGCCATAGTATTCCTTCGTTTAATCTCAGGAGAATCATAGTGATCGTAAATCTTCGTATGATAAATATACGCACCAAGCACATCCCTGTCTCCCCAAACACCACGGTCTCCGTACTTCACCATGTTCGTCATCTCTTCTAAGAACTCAGGTTCAGTCTCAAATCTTCTTGCAATATATTCCATGTCATCAAATGTCAGCATATTGGCATCGCCATCCTGAGCATCCATCTTGTAATAACCTCTCATGAGAAGGCATGAGAATATAAGATCGTAATCTCTCTCATCCGGAGGGAGAAGTGCCTGCTCCTCCAAAACATCATAAGAATATGTTCTGGAATAACCAAGATTCTTTAATTTAAAGGGGAATTTTGAAGACAGTATAAACGCACCGTTCTCTGACTTGATATCTATATCTGCTTCTTCATAGCCGCCCTCATCGTAAAGAAACACACCTGCATTTGCCTGATCAGGCTCAATATCAATCTTGTTCTCTTCAATCTCTTTCATACTTATCTCTCCTTATAATGATATCCACGGGTTACTCTTGCAATATCATAACACTATAACAGCAACAAAAGAGAAACAACACTTAAGCAATCTTTATTGAAAATATAATTCCTTAATCTCCTCTGTTGGCATATCCTTGCCGGTCCACAACTTAAAGCTTGCAGCTCCCTGATAGAGAAGCATATACATTCCATTAAATGTAGAAAGACCTGCTCCTCTCGCCTGCCTTAATAACTTGGTTTCTAACGGATTATAGATGATATCAGATACCACAAGTCCTTCATGAAATACCTCTTTATCTTTAAACCAATCATCATCTATTATGCACGCATCAACCTTAGGTGCCATACCGACAGAAGTTGCATTGGTGAGCATGTCTGCATTTGCAATAGCTTCCTTAAATACGCTGCTATCATCAAAATCATGAAGTCTGACTCTACACTTAGTCCTATCGTTAAGCTTCTCAACCATCTCGTCAGCCCTATCGTAGAACTGATCTCTGATTGAGAACACATCAATCTCGGACACACCATCAAGCGCAGCCTGAGTCAAGATAGCAGTAGCAGCACCGCCTGCTCCCATAAGCACCATCTTGCCTCCAACTATATCGTGACCTGCATCTTTAGCTGAACGCATAAACCCGATTCCATCGGTTGTGTATCCCTTAAAACGGCCATTATCATTGACCACTGTATTGACCGCACCCGCAATCTCCGAGCTGATATCAAGCTCATCACAAAGCTTCACCATGAGATTCTTATTAGGCATGGTAAGGTTAAATCCTCTTACACCCATAACCTTCAAGCCTTCTACCGCCTTCTCTAAGTTAGACTCATCAATCTCAAAACACAGATACCTATAATCAAGATCAAGCATCTCAAATGCTTTATTGTGCATCAATGGCGACTTGCTGTGTTTAACCGGACTTCCCAAGAGTCCTGTAAGTATCGTAGTTCCCGTAATCTCCTTCATGTGCTCCTCCTATCTTGCCTCGCTAAGAAGCTTCTTTAAATCATCTATATCGTACTTATAATGCGAATTGCAGAAATGACAGTTAACCTCTATCTCCTCGCCGTCTGATATCATCTTCTCAAGTTCAACCTTACCTACTGATATCAAAGCCTTTGCGACATATTCTTTAGAGCATCCGCAGTGAAATCTCGTAGGAACTTTAGCGGTAATCTCGTAGTCATCAAAAAGCTCAGCTATGATGTCCTCAGGGCTCTTACCTTTATCAAGATAACTTGTTATTGAGGCAAATGCTGTCAACTTCTCTTCCAACGCTGCTATCGTCTTCTCCTCCGCAAATGGCATAAGTTGAACGATAAAACCTCCTGCCTGTCTCACGGTATTCTCTTTGTTCATCAGAACGCCTAAAGCGACCGAAGTTGGAATCTGCTCACTACTTGCAAAATAGTAAGTAAGGTCCTCAGCTATCTCGCCCGAAACAAGCTCCGTCTGACCGACATAAGGCTCCTTAAGACCGATATCCTTAATTACCCTAAGATAACCGTTACCTACTGCACCGCCAACATCAAGCTTGCCTAACGAGTTAGGAGGCAGAATAACATCAGGCACCTCAACATATCCCTTGACATCCGCCTTGGAATTAGCTGTTACGGTGATTCCCTTCATAGGTCCGTCACCTTGAATCTGCAAAGTGATAACATCATCATCGTTCTTGCACATCGCACCCATCATCGCTCCCGCTGTCATAAGGCGTCCAAGTGCCGCAGATGCAATCGGGCTTAGGTTGTGGCGTTCTCTCGCTGTCTCTGTCATTTGCCTTGTTGTCGCAGCATAAAATCTAATCTGATTCTCCGCCGCCATTCCACTAATTATGTAATCTTCCATATCTATCCTCTTTCCAATTAGTTTTAGTCTAGTATCCTATCATCCGAGCACATTGTCAAGTATCATCATCAATATGAATCCGAATGCAAATCCTATCGTTGAGAGATTGGTGTGCTCGCCCTCTGAAGCCTCCGGCAACAATTCTTCTACTACCACATATATCATTGCTCCCGCTGCAAATGACAGAAAATACGGCATAAGCGGCGAAAGTTGCGCCGTGAGAAGTATAGTGAGCGCAGCACCTATAGGTTCAACCGCTCCCGATAAAACACCATACAGGAACGCCTTATGCTTACTTCCGAGCGATTCCTTTAACGGCATGGAAATGATAGCTCCCTCGGGGAAATTCTGGATTGCTATACCTATCGCAAGCGCAGTTGCCCCAGCAATCGTTATTACTGTCTCCCCGGAAAGCGAAGCCGCAATAACTATACCTACTGCCATTCCTTCAGGCAGGTTATGAAGCGTAACCGCAAGCGTTAACATAGTTCCTTTCTGAAGTTTAGACGGAATACCCTCCGGCTTATCTGAATTAATATGCAAATGAGGAAGTATACCATCTATTGCCAGCAAGAACGCAATACCAATACAAAAACCTATCGTCGCGGGAAGAAATGACATTTTCCCGAGGTTCGACGAAGCATCCATCGCCGGAACCAAAAGCGACCATACAGAAGCTGCAACCATAACACCTGACGCAAAGCCAAGAAGGACTCTCTGCAATAAATCAGGCATCTTGTCTTTGAGAAGATACACACATGCCGCGCCCAACGAAGTTCCCAGGAATGGAATTAATAATCCAATTGCTATTACCATAACGAACTCTCCTTTCCTTTATCTAACATCTATTAAGACTTATCTAACATCTTTACACGGTCTATTATATTAGTGATACAAAGGATTTTCAAGTGTTAAATATAACTAACATGCGTTAGAGTTTTTGTGCGTTATGCGCCATCTTGAACAAAAATACACTTGCCATCCCAACCAACCCCACCTGTCATCCCAACTATCCCCACCTGTCATCCTGAGCGCAGCGAAGGATCTTGCCTGTCGCTCCCCTTGCCATGTTAACCCATCAGTGTTATAATACCACGTTATTAGGGGAAGAATTATTAATAACTTTCACAACAAGGAGGAACACATAATGAGAAAGAAAGTATTAACACTCATGATTCTCGGGGTGTTATCTGCCGGTTTGCTTGTCGCATGCGGTAAGGAGGCATCTGACACATCAAGCAACACTAACGCGACTACAACCGAGACTAAAACCGAGAGGACAACCGAAGACGAGTCAGCTGCTATTGAAGATTTCACAGGAGAATTTGATCTAGAAGGATCATGGATGGACGAGGTTAGTAAGCGTGCATCTATGGATGTTACCAAGAATTCAGACGGAAGTTACGATATCTTAGTATCATGGGGCGCTTCAGCTACAGAAACTGCAATTTGGCAGATACATGGTCAGTATGATGAGAAATCAGGTATGCTTTCATACACTGATGGTAAGTATGCAATTCATACATTTGACGAAGACGGCAAAGAAACTCTTTCCGAAGAGACCACTACCGAAGGCTCATTCTTAAAAGAAGACGGCAAGCTTCGCTGGAAAGACTCTAAGAATTCAGATGACGGACTGTTCGTGAGGGATTAGTCAACATTTACAATTTATAAACCACTTAAAGCCTGCTCATAACGAGCAGGCTTTTAGTATGTTTATCATTTACGAAAACAAATACTTATACTTCCTACGCCTCTCCATAATAATGTCAACAACTCGCTTCTTAATCTCCTCAGTATATACAGTATCATTCTCCATAATGGAAATAAGTTCATTGTAACCAAAATCATACTTCAAGCATGTGCCATATACAGACTCAACGCAATCAAGCTGCTCGTCAAAATCATCACTGAGAGTTTTAGATTTAACTTTGTCAATTTCATCAAATATATCAATCCCCATCGGATAATCCAAAGTAGTATCTGACATTAGTGAAGCCCCATTATCATAAATAGGGCATAACTTATAATCTCCCTTGTCACCCTTAAGAATAGAAATATTGTGCATATGCCTATCCTCATTAAGAAAGAGTGCATCTATAGTAAGAAGCTTAGCAAGGTAAGACCCAAAATCCTCAATTCCTGTCATCCTTTCAACTTGATTAACGAGGTATTTAAGCCTGTCAGTAATATTGGCAAATGAATAAATATTCCTGCTGAGGCTCTCACCATACATAGTATTAAAAAGCCTCTCAACAGTAATTACACTGTACCCTTTAGAAAAGTCCTCACTAACACACCCATTAAAAACTTGTGTCTTATACTTGATCTGCTCAGTATCATACTGTACATATTCCTCTTCATTAAGAGTTGAATAATCTAGCAAATGTGAAACTACGTACTCAGCAAGCCCCTCATATCCGGTATAATCAGCCTTATACCATCTTCCGGTGTTCTTCCACTTAAGTTGATTGCCCTTAGAGGACTGCCTTCCTTCGTCAATCATTTCAAATGTAAAAACGTCAACCACGAGCCTCACCTCTCAATCTTAATATAGAACTCATCCTCCGCCATACGTCCTTCAGTCTTCTCAATAATCAGAATAGGATCGTAATAAGGAATATCTAGTCTCTTCAACTCGAGCTTAATCTTGTCTCTCGTTCTGGGGAAACATCTGGACTCAATAAACATTTCATAATCATCAAATGTTGGCTCTGTGTTCTTACCAAATGCTCGGTACATCAAATCATCAGTATAGTTCCTTATTCGAACCTTGCGTCTGCCCTCATCTATATCAATCACCGTACATACCATGTCTCTAAACATATAATATAAGCGCAGCTTTAACCTATCTTTCGGGAGCTCCAACTTCTCTACAATATCATTGTCTCGCTTAATGAGATCCAATAACACAACCACCGGTCCAACAATATGCTTGTCCTTGCTACTCTCCCATCTCTCAACTGTCGGTTTAGAACATCTCAAGAACTCAGCCATCTCCTTCTGCGTCATTCCAAGATGATTCCTTATATATTTAATCTCGTCACCTGTAGTATATTCAGGGGTTATATATCTATTCATATCATCACATCCTACACCATTAAATCAATGGTATTTTTGATATATTTTACCATTATTTTAATGGTAGGTCAACAAAAAAGCTAACCAGGTATTCCCGGTTAGCCTTTCGTATCATTTACATTATTTCCAACCATCTCAACAACAATTGTCATTCTGAGCGTTAGCGAAGAATCTTTATCCCGAGTGTAGCGAGGGATAACTGCAACAAAAGCATTATATATACTAAAATGCGCCTATGGTGCCGTTTATGTTTTAGAGCCCTCTGGATTTACACTACTCTCAAACAATAATAACTGAAAGGATATAAAAGAATAAGAATCAAGATATTGGGATTGCGAGGTCATAGATGTTGACTATGTAAGAAAAAAGACAATCTTATTAATGAAACAACAATCGAGGAGAATCTTATCTCCCTTTGTTTTTATCCTGACTTTCAGGTGCTTTATGCTCTTTATTGCTTGCATTAGCTCTAGCCTGATTGTAAGCAATTCTATCATTAAGGCTCATTTGGGACTTATTTTGTGATTGTTCTGCTTTCTTTTTAAGCGAACCTAGTATTACTTCGATGTTATCGTCATTAAGTACATTCTCATAATCTTTATCAAATTCTCGAAGCATTTTTTTGCTATACTCTTCGTCATTGATTATATTATTTCTTAACTCCTTGATATTTTCAGAATTAAAGGCTTCCTCAATCAATTCCATACCCTTTTCAGGTATTTCTTCATTGTATAAATCAATATAAGCCTTTTTTACTGATTCAATGGTAACATCAGATTTCTGTCGTTCTTCTGATATTATACCTACAACATCACTCTTGTCGTGCTTATAGCTCCTAAAGGACTTAACCTTGGTTGCTAATAGATAATTTGGTTCTACTATCCTAACTTCTAAAATATTGGCAAATGTTTTATAGTATTCACTATGTTGATACAGTTTGTCTGAATAAGATGAAGTTTTCATAAAATCTGAATTAAGCCAATTATTTTCTAAGTCATACTTATCTCCAACGACATTAGCTGCTTCTTTCATTACACTAGAAGCTCGAATTATAGCGTCCATATCATAACTTTTATCCCTAAACCCATACTTTGCAATAACTGCTGCTCCCCCTGTTATAACAACTTCCGCTTTGATTGATTTGCCGCTTCTTCTTCTATATTCCTTTCCTAGTTCAGCTAAAATTTTATTGAAGTTATCTTTTGTTATTTCAGACGACATTTCTAACATCTCCTTCAATAATGTTGTATTTCAAAAATTCAGGAATAGCATTTGCATATACTTCTTTTATTTCATCATCATTCTTTAGTATAAGGGAAACCAATCTTGCAGAGCGTGGCAGTAGAGGTTTCTCAAATTTTAATCGCCTATATCTATCATACTTTGTGCGTAAAGGCACATCGTTCTGATTGCTTATATAGTCAATCATAGCTAAGCAATAAAGACATTCTCTCCACAAAGAATGATTAGCAAACTCGGTAACAACATCGTCTGTCAGAAATTTTATCAAAAAATCTATATCGCCATTATTTTTTAAAAAATGGCACACATTAGATTTAAAGCATTCAAAGTCTGAATTATATATTCTTCTTGCGGTTTTTGAAAAATCAATCTCCGTATTCTCATTAGCTTCGTATTCCACCATATACAAATCACACCTCTCCGTATAAATTGTATTACTTATTATAATTATAAAGCATTAGTCCGTATTGTCAAATGCTTTGTGTCTCATAATACCATTCAATATCATTTGTGGGATTGCCGTTTTGATCAAATCCAAGCTCTATTTCAATAGATTTCATAAATTCCGTTATGACTTTTCTACAATTATCTCTGATACTAAGCGGAGCAAACCAATCTATCCGACTATAAATATGCGGTTATCATTCTGCTCAATTACAATTATGCTTAGATTGTGGTTTTAGAGCCCTCTGAATTTACACTACTCTCAAGCCGAGAAAGACAGTCGTTTCAAGATAAGTGAGTTTTAGTGCCCCCTGGATTTACACTACTCTCAAACTTGCGGAACTCCTGAGAGTTCCGCAAGCTCACGAAAGGATAAGCCTTTTTCTGCCCTTATTTCCTTAAGCTTCATCCTTAGCCTCCTTAAAATAATCGATGATGGTATCTAACACTGCCACGGCTGCAAAGCCTGTTCCTATATGAAGTATAAGAGTAGACTTCGCTATAATTCCGATAACAGCTGATAACAAAGCCAATAGAATCAATAATCTGAATTTCATCTTGTAAAAACCTCCTTAATATGTTATTTTATATCCAAGGGAGGGAGCGAACCTCCCTTGGATATGTGGCTTATAAAAGCCTTATGATGAGTTCTGTAAGAACCCCGATTATGATACCTTCGAGAATTCTCAAGAAGAACTCTAAGCGCTTGCGGTTGCGTCGCTGGCGCTTTTTCTTTTTCTTGCTCACCCTATCACCTCCTTTCCTTAAGTTTTAGAGCCCTCTGGATTTACACTACTCTCAAACTATTTCTTTGTGTATTTCTGGAAGTCCTCTGTTTTAGAGCCCTCTGGATTTACACTACTCTCAAACAAAAAAGTGGGCTAAAGTGGGTCAAAATCCGTTTTAGAGCCCTCTGGATTTACACTACTCTCAAACTGATTTCGTCTTTAACTTTAAAGCGCCTCAGTTTTAGAGCCCTCTGGATTTACACTACTCTCAAACCGTTAAGACTGCATTATAACTCATACATCAGTTTTAGAGCCCTCTGGATTTACACTACTCTCAAACACTAATCTTGCTTGGCTTATTGTTTGGAAGTTTTAGAGCCCTCTGGATTTACACTACTCTCAAACTTTCTACAGTATCGCTTAACGTCTGATTCTGTTTTAGAGCCCTCTGGATTTACACTACTCTCAAACGTAAGTCGCTGTCGGCTTTGGTGTATAATTGTTTTAGAGCCCTCTGGATTTACACTACTCTCAAACCATATGTGACCTCATCCTCAAAAGGATTGTGTTTTAGAGCCCTCTGGATTTACACTACTCTCAAACCGAGATCGACTCCGATCCACGCCTCTCGACGTTTTAGAGCCCTCTGGATTTACACTACTCTCAAACCATTATCTCCACCACCTTAACTCATGTAATGTTTTAGAGCCCTCTGGATTTACACTACTCTCAAACTGTTTCCTGGGCTGATAAACTATGTGTATAGTTTTAGAGCCCTCTGGATTTACACTACTCTCAAACTTGTATAGTTTAATTGTACCTTGCTTAATGTTTTAGAGCCCTCTGGATTTACACTACTCTCAAACAATGATTGGCGTAAACATATTTAAGTTATGGTTTTAGAGCCCTCTGGATTTACACTACTCTCAAACTTGCTTATGGTAATAAAGTTAATTATCTAAGTTTTAGAGCCCTCTGGATTTACACTACTCTCAAACTCTCTTATCCAATAGCCACAAAACGCCCCGGTTTTAGAGCCCTCTGGATTTACACTACTCTCAAACTAATATGGCGGGTGAAACTGTACGCCTTGGTTTTAGAGCCCTCTGGATTTACACTACTCTCAAACGTGCCTTATGAAATTTTAGGAACAGATGAAGTTTTAGAGCCCTCTGGATTTACACTACTCTCAAACAGGGTTTTGTGAGAAATAAAAAAGTTGTGCGTTTTAGAGCCCTCTGGATTTACACTACTCTCAAACAGGTCTATAATCACTTGCTGGTATGCTGCAGTTTTAGAGCCCTCTGGATTTACACTACTCTCAAACGTTGGTAGCCGTCATACTTCTTTTTATTCGTTTTAGAGCCCTCTGGATTTACACTACTCTCAAACAGAGATTCATATTATAAGAACTATGATTCGTTTTAGAGCCCTCTGGATTTACACTACTCTCAAACCACATCACAGGGAGATATTTTTACCACAGAGTTTTAGAGCCCTCTGGATTTACACTACTCTCAAACATTACTATATTATTATTACCTTTTGCCAAGTTTTAGAGCCCTCTGGATTTACACTACTCTCAAACAATATTTCATATTATTATCACATAGTATTGTTTTAGAGCCCTCTGGATTTACACTACTCTCAAACTACGCATTGGATGCGTTTTCAAGCACTATGGTTTTAGAGCCCTCTGGATTTACACTACTCTCAAACATTATCTTGGCAAATTCTTCATCGATAGTCGTTTTAGAGCCCTCTGGATTTACACTACTCTCAAACCCTAACTGTGGTTTAAAAATGGAGGTGGAGTTTTAGAGCCCTCTGGATTTACACTACTCTCAAACAAGTCTTGTATCTTCATGAATCGAGTGATTGTTTTAGAGCCCTCTGGATTTACACTACTCTCAAACATAATTTCTACCTCCTATACATACTCACTGTTTTAGAGCCCTCTGGATTTACACTACTCTCAAACTGGTAAAGGCATAGAGGGCGGTATTGTAGAGTTTTAGAGCCCTCTGGATTTACACTACTCTCAAACAACCTGTTCGAGTGCTGCATTCCAACCGGCGTTTTAGAGCCCTCTGGATTTACACTACTCTCAAACGGCCTTGTGAATATCCAGAAGTGGTTGTTGTTTTAGAGCCCTCTGGATTTACACTACTCTCAAACAAAAGCTGTCCGTTACTTCATTTGTGGCGCGTTTTAGAGCCCTCTGGATTTACACTACTCTCAAACAAAGTTGCATCCAGGATTGCGGCTGCATCTGTTTTAGAGCCCTCTGGATTTACACTACTCTCAAACCAAAATACTTTCGATTGATGGAAATGCCGGTTTTAGAGCCCTCTGGATTTACACTACTCTCAAACAAAGACGGCTTATTGACGGCATTTGCTATGGTTTTAGAGCCCTCTGGATTTACACTACTCTCAAACGTAGCGATTGTGTACTTAAGGTCTGCACTAGTTTTAGAGCCCTCTGGATTTACACTACTCTCAAACTGTATAATCTTGTAGGACATCTTGGGAGGGGTTTTAGAGCCCTCTGGATTTACACTACTCTCAAACGACATAGTTACGGCTATTGACCTCATTCAGGTTTTAGAGCCCTCTGGATTTACACTACTCTCAAACCAGCTTGTCTATATATTTATCAGGGTCTCTGTTTTAGAGCCCTCTGGATTTACACTACTCTCAAACTACGACATCTGCGACATCTTTATACTTATCGTTTTAGAGCCCTCTGGATTTACACTACTCTCAAACCTCAAATTGACCAACCGTTCGAGAAAACTGCCTACGACGCAGTGCAATAAATCCAAAGGAATGTGTAATTTACTATATGATACACAAATCATCATCAATTATCAACCCATCAATCTCTTTCATATACTCTCTATAACTAGAATCTACAATCAAAACCTTGTACCCCTTAATTCTAACTGTCTTAACAAAATCTAACACCATGCTCTTAGAATAGTAAGATGTCAGATTAACATAAATAAACAACCTCTCTCCTAACAAATCCGTCACTACATCCATAAAATTCACAAGTTTATCTATGTTACACATACTGTCATCAACAATAGTAACACCACACATTTTGACAAGAGAAGATACTGTTATCCCCGTATAGTCAAATGAATATCTAAACCTATCTGTTAATCCAGAAATATAATTCTCAATCTCAGCTAATAATGACATGGTCTTACTGTAATTCAATTCATTGACCGCTTCTTTCTCTATCATTGAATTAATCTTGTTAAGTATTCTCTTTTCGTTAATGTCAAAAGGAATATATGTCGTTATTAACTCCACCGATTTAGACATTTTAATTATCTTAGAATCCTCTGAGAGAGTAATATCACCTTCATCTCCACTAATCTGCCTATATAAGTCATCAACAAACCTATACATAGCATCAGGATCCTCAATAACCAGATAAAACACACTGTCAACGTCTATATATCCGGAAACAATACTTAACGTCATTCTCACAGCACAATTAACCTCTCATCAGAATCAACAACATCAGTTTCAAACGTTCCAACAATATTTACAGTATTGGAAAACTGCTTCTCAGTCACCACCAACGCCTGCACCAATCCATCCAACGGCTTATTCTTCTTAAGGAACTCAAGAGTTGACTTCTGAACAGTCTGGTTAAGAACCATCTTAACGTAAACAGATTCCTGCATCATAACAAACCCGTTTTTTATAAGCAGCTTTCTGAATCTCCTATATTCTCTCTTGTCCTTATCCGTAGTTGTCGGCAAATCAAAGAAAACTATAATCCTCATAAACCTATAACTCAAAAAACTTAATCAACTCCACATTCTCTTCATTAATAGCATCAAAAACTGATTTAACATATATCTTAATAGCATTAAGCACAGTTTGCTCCGTATCTCTAATAATCACAGTACTATTAACAACATTCACTAATGTACGTTTTTGCTCAACTCCAAATTCTGTAACTCCTAGCTTTAAGACTTCTATATCAACTAACACTCTATATGGTTCCATAAGATCACAACTCAGATTAAAATGATTAAACTGATTATCATGCCCTAACCCTAGTTGAGTAAGATATCCATTAGAAACCACTTCACGATTAATAGCAGACAGTATTATTGAATATCCATAATCCAACGCACTATTTATAGCATTATCTTCATCGCTTCTCGTAAAATCCATGCCAAATATCGCGTTAAAATAGACTTTGGCTGCATGTCCTTCTCGATTAGAAATATCTCCATCTTGTAATTCGTTAACATAGTTAAATAAGAGTTTTGACTCATCAAGACACTCATTGTTTCTCAATACTTTAGCTTGATTACTAATCTTCTCTCTAACAATTCTGGTCCATACATCAAGCTTAATATTATCATTCCATAGAAACTGTGATTTAATCTTCAAGGAATCATTATGCGCACCATAGTAAGGAACCAGTTCCGAATGAGGATTTCTTTTAGAGTCACAGAATATAACCTTTATCTTTTTATTAATCAATTCTGTCATTAAGTACGCTGTCATAGATACCGAGTTATCTTCTATGATAAGTATTGCAATCTCGTCAAGTAAAACACGCTTGGTATCTTCACCTCTCACAATCATATAGTTCATTCCATAGTCAAGCTTACATCTTTTAGAGATTACAACTGTTCTCCAGCTCATTTAAGCAACTCCAAAAGATTAATTGATTCTTTAGTAAATATACCTGAAGGCGATTCATCAATAATCTTAACACTTATATACTTACATGAGGATAGATTAGCACCAATCGTTGCAGCTCCACTGGAAGACTTTCCACCTATGCCCTTTAAATCAACACCTCCTGTTCTACCAGACTTAAGTAATTCGACACATTTAAACAGCGTTTCCACTTGTTCATCAAAAGACAATTTTATAAATCTGTCTCTCCCAACAGATAATGTTTCAGCTTGATTATTAGGCATTTTTATAAAATGATTTGTCATTAACTTGCTAGTTAATGCATCATATAAACTAACGTTACTCTCCTCAGATAATCCATCGTGTTCTGAATCATGGCAGAAAGCTTTATTGTTCTTCTTTTTCTCGCTATACTTCTCTAGCTTACTAACATACCTTATAAACTCCTCTGACAAAACAAGACTTTCAGAACTCGTTAATAATACTATTTTACCTCCGTTCGCCTTACCATTAACCCATACCTTAAAACCATCAAGTGAAAGAACTGACTTATATTTAATCACTCTCTTACCCAAAGGCAGCTCAACATCCTCTATCTTCTTGCTATTTAAATTACTTAAGAATCCAGTTACATACTCTATTGCGTATTTATCATCATTCAAAAACCTCTCACTTGACATTAACTCAACCGGCACAAATGATACCTCTCTCTTACCACCTCTTAAATACCTTGCAACAGTAAAGAAAGTTGCTGTAGCCTTATTGTAGCCACCATATTTAGCGATATCCTTTCCTTTCTTTAACGGAATCTGTCCGTTACCCTTCTTCAAAGGCATCTGATCAAACAATCCACCTTTTTGGCAAAATGCATATCTCGTAAGGTGTATGTTATTCTTTAAATAAATCTTCTTAACTCGATCTATATCTTCTGCCCCACTCCATACAATTTCATCGCCTCTTATCAGCTCTCTAGTAAATATAACTTTAGTATTCAAACTATACTTATCATTAACACTAAAGAATTTTTTGGTAAACCTCTCATGATACACATTACCTGCAACAATATTCAAGTAGGCGTCTTTGGCGTGATGAAGATCATTTATTATTCTTGACTTAGGAGGCAATTCAAATACCTGTTTAAAATCAGAAGCAAGCTTGGCTTTGACATATACTATCTCCGTATCGGGATATAAATTATTAAGCAACTGTGTTACTGCCTTCATCGATTGTCTCGTCTCTACCAATTGCCTGTTAATGAACCCCATCTTCTCTTCATCAGTAAAACCGTTACTCCTAATAAGTCGAGCGTACTTCTCTTTTGTAATGAGTCCGTTATCTGCCAGTTTCTTCCAATAACTGTGCATCTTGCTTCTTATATCTGCTCTTATCGGATACTCGTCCTTCTTATCTCCGTTTATCTCTGACAACACAAGAACTTTATTGTTAAGAACACTATCATCCTTAACCAAACTCTGAGGATATATATGATCTATATTATACTTGGTGGTCTTCAACTGCGAAACATCTATACTCTCACCACTGTACATACATTTACCAAGCTGGAGATAATACAAGAACAAAGCCTCACTCTGAAGTCTGTTATTAGCCATGTCTCCCATATCTTCAAGTTGCTTCTCCAACTCTCTCGTGTCTTCTTCCACCTGGCTATATAGTCCTAATATCTGTTCTTTCCTAGAAAGCTTTCGACCTTTGTCTTCTTCCGGCCCTCTAGCCATTTCAACAAATATCTTACGAGGACAACCTCCCATAGCTGAAACTACATCTTTAACTACAGCAAGTGTTCTGGTAACAGGTCTCTTGACTGCATTTGAAAGACCTAATTCTTCCATCTGATCAACTATTGATTTCTTATGCTCCTGATAATACGCAGTCCTATACTCATCAATCTTCTCTCTAAAAGTGTATTTATCAGACAAGAGCTGCATTAAATTGTCGTTGCTCTCCCATAAGAAATACATAATTGTTCCTATCTCACCGGTCTCTTTATCAGCACCCTCTAGTTCATCAAGGAAGAATCTAGAAAGTCTACCAAAATCTTTATACTTTAATCTAGATATATACTTAATATCATCTTCACTTAATGTCGAGTATTCATCCTTCAACCAATGCTTATATCTAAGCTTGTCTTCTGTATATGTACATCTCTCTATAATCTTCTCTACATCATTCTCGTTAAGAATATTCTTGTTTAATAAATTTCTAAACTCATACTGTGACTTTAAAGATGACTTAATTGTTATATCTATTCCACTTACAACATCATCTTTCTTCATATAATCATTGCTAAATAGATAATCTACTATATTCTTAGGCGTAACTTTAGCTCTCTTACAGAATAAATCATTATAAATACCCTGCTTGGCTTCCACACTTATCTTAGTCTCATTAACTTTTAAATTATTGATCTCGTTAAGAACATTATATTTCATGTATAGTAAAGAATTCTTCGGTAATACATTCTTGCCCGGGATATATGTACACATGTTGGTCATTCGATTGATGAATTCATTCTCGCTAGCATCTCTGTCAACCAACTTATCAAAGTTCCATGGATATATCTTGCCCTCTGCTTTACGAACCAACCAAGCATTATCACTGTTGTCTTTACGCAATGGTCCAACATAGTATGGTATTCTGAAAGTAAATGTATCCATAATCTTTTTAACATTGCTGTATCCATCCTCATCAACTTCAGTCAAGAACGGATAGTGTTTCTCTGCATTTTCAAGAATCTTTTTTAGCTCAACATAGTACAACTGATACGGAATTACTCTGTTATCCGTATTAACCTGCTTAGGCATAAAGGTATTATCATTGATTCTCTCTATCATATCGTTGATAATATCTGCATCCTCGGTTTTAAAATCTAATGAGTCAAGTTTCAACGTCTTCTTAAGAAATGCACAAAACTCTTCAGGACTACACTTCTTCTTAGGAAGGGATTCACCACTCTTTACTGATTTAAAATTATAAGAATAAGCAGTATAGTTAGTTATGTCTTTATTGCTGTATCTAAAAACATCATAGTAAACCGAAGAATCATAATACTTCTTAACAATCATTTTAAGATTCGAAAGATCCTTCTTATGTTGCTCGTATACCTTAACTTTAGCTTCAGATATATAATTACTTCCGGAAAGAATATCAGAAAGAACACTCCACTCATACATCGAAACAAGTCTGGCGACAACCTCACCATCATCACCCAACTGAGGAAGAATCTCTTCCATATCACTACTTATAGAGAAACTGATATCCTCCTCAACAATTGAGTTAGGAAATAATTTACTATAACTAACCTTTCCACCAGATATAAATGTTACCAATTCCTTCTTACTGATAAAATAATCATCATCCGGAATCTTCCCGGCATATAGAAATTCTTTAAACTTAAGCTTTTTATTATTAACTCCCTTGATCTTAAGAATTCTTCCAAATTCATCAACATCAACAGAATCCCAAGGGAGATCAAATCCTTGCGACTCAAAATAATTAACAAAATTATTGTAAATTGAACCAAACTCAAGTACTTTATCTGCTCTATCAGGACTTACTTCACTTAAAAAATGGCCTCTGTGAGCAACTAACCAATCAACTGCAATATTGATAAGCCTGATATCAAATTTCTTACTTTCATTAGTCATAAGATCCATCAAAAGGTGATGAATCGTTGGATATTCTTCGTGAAATCTCTTATCATCATATGAATCTCCATTAAAGTATAAAAATGGGTAGTCGGATTTAGTCTTGTCTTCTGAATATAGAGCGCTCTCCTTCTTCCTAATATAAAAATCCTGATCTATCTTACACACTTCCGGAGCGAATATCTCATCAATTAAAACAACCCTCTGTTGTCTTCTGTCTAATCTTCTCCTGGCAGTTCTAAAGCTTCTCCGCTCTGCACTCTGATTAGCAGCATCGAAAAGGTGTGACCCCCACATAGCTTCACCTTTGTGTTTCATAAGATTATATCGATTGTCAGTTACTGCGTAACCTACTGAATCTGTACCAATATCTAACCCAATGTAATAATTTTTTGTATTTTTCATATTGACATTTCTCCTGAATGTGTTATTCTTGTAAGTGAATTCAGAGCCCTCTGGATTCACACTACGAGTTCAAATAAAAATTATTTCAAATCGTCACTTAAGTGACCGCACAGTGTGTGCATATTACAAAGTCCGTAAGGACTTTTTTTATTGCTATCCTCCCAATCCTGCTTTCATCCTACATCTCCTCTCATATTCTTCCCTAACGTCATCCGGCGCTACAATCGTAGTATCTCCATCAAGCCCAAACAACCATCCGTAAAACTGACCGCTTACAACAACATTGACTGTAACCTCAAATGTATTGTCATCAACTCTATGTATGTCTAAATCCGTTCCGAATCTATCAACAATTACATTAGCTAGCTGCGACGGCAACTTCAAAGTGACGTTTCTTGGTGTACCATTATACATCTCGAACATATTCTGATTAAACTTAACAAAGTAATCTTCATCACAAGATCTACTCTTCTCAGTTAATTCATCTAACTCTGTCATGCTAACAATCTTATCAACTCGATAGTGCCTCGTTTCCTCACGATAAACATCATAACCAACCAAATAATAATATGTATTATTCCAAACCAGGGTAATTGGTTCAACAATATAATATGCGCCACCTCTATGAAACTCTTTCTCTTTATTGATATCCCAACTAAAATATCTGAAACGAAGCCTATGCCTATTCATAATAGCGCTCTGAATAATATCTGTATTAATGAAAATAGATTCGTTCATACTCTTTATTCTGTGAGACACCACTACATTAGATTTAAGCGTAGCCGCCTCATTAACACTCGTAAGTTCACACAACTTCTTAATAATAGTTGTGGACTTCTTAGAAGTTATAAATCTACTAGATTGAACAATATCAACCAATAGTTTAAGCTCAGCTAACTCAAATAGCCTACTACCAATATGGTATTCTACACGGGTACCAACTCTATCTTCTATTATGTCCATCCCCATCTTCTCAAGGAATTTAATGTCGTAATAAATAGACTTCCTATCAGCATTTATGCTGTATTCCTCCAAGTGATTCTGAATATCTTTATTCGTTAATCCATGACTATCGTCTGAATACTTATACAATATCTCAAGAATACGAATAATCTTCTCTCTGGAATTAGTTCTTTCTGCCATATCATACCCCTAATCGCCAATTAAAAATCATTCATATTATACCATTATTCCTAATGAATCTCCACTTAAAATATTCATCTGTACATTGTAAGGTACAGTTCGAAAGTACTTATTAATCAACCAGTATAATTATACATTTCTGCGTTTTCTAGTATTTATCCTAAGTACTCAGTAGGAACTGTCCTAATGTCATTTAGTTAAGCTTTTAACATACTAACACAGGTCAAATACATGTCATTCTGAGCGTAAGCGAAGAATCTTTATCCCGAATGAAATGAGGGATAATATGAACACTTATCGAACGAAGTGAGATTAGTGAGAATATATGCCGGGAGCTTAATGAAGCCGAGTCGTAGACGAAAGCTGAATTTAGCGATGCGGTATAACAGTTACCGTAACTTTATGAATACCAAAGCTTGAAGAAGTATTGACCTTCTAAAGAAGGTCAAAGATCCTTCGCTTCGCTCAGGATGACATTTTTAATAATGAAGCCCTTATCTTAATGACATTGTCCCCTTTGGGTACTTATAAGATTCTTCGCTTCGCTCAGAATGACATAATTATGATATAACATCATTCACTATCTGTAACAACGAACATAGTTCGCCATATACGGAGCACAATGTGCTCCGCTACGGGTATTATATGTTATCCACAACAAAAAAAGCTAACCAGGTATCCCCGGTTAGCCTTTCGTATCATTATCTATTCCACCGAAACGTATATATCCTTGGTTACTCCGCCGTATGTTACGGTAAGCTTAGTGTTGCCGACACCGACGGATTTGAGTTTGCCGTCAGAAGTCATCTCGACTACGTTATCATTTGCAATCGTCATACTGTCTGCCTTATAAAGCTTGCCGGATTTTATGCCTCCGATAGTCACATCTATGTCAATCGCTTTGGTATCGTTTAAGGCAAGCTTGATATTGTCGGTAACAATCTTAACCTTCGATGCGGTAATCTCCATAACCTGATTGCGCTTGCCGGATGTGCCACTCTTCGCCTTCTTGAGATCTTGAGAAGAGAACTCTCCACTAACAGTGTAGTAACCGCCCTCCGTCAGTTTAAAGCAAGCAAGCCCGATATATTTATTGTTGGGATTAATCATCTGCGTATAGTGCCCAGTAACAGCGTTCTTGTTCTTCTTGACCCAGTCTTTCTTCTCACCGCACCATTGCTTGATACCCTGAATCATACCGCTTCCGTTCCAGGCTAAAACTTCACCCCATGATTGAACTCCTCCGTATTTGGTTGTAAAACAGGAGGTCCCATTAGGTCTCGTATGACTGCTCACAACCGCTGCCTCTGCAGCTCTAGTCTCTGCAATCCACAAAAGCTCTTTAGAAAGCTTGATAGGCTTGTAATCCTTCTTCTTAAGCTTCTTACCGGTTGCCGGATTGATATAGTGCTTGTTGCACGCTTCCTTACGGTACTTATTAACAAGCTTGACCGCTTTCTCCAAATCTCCGGAGAACTTGCCTGACACCGTAACCAGAACATTTCCTTCATTGGCCTTGGCTACGTCGGTCTCTCTTGTAGAAACCGCAGCAGCATTAATCATCAATGAAAATGAAAGCACTACGGCCATGATCATAACAACAGATATTTTAAACATTTTCTTCATAGGCATCCTCCTTGAAATAACATACTCCCTATATATGTAATATATCTCAAATGCGGCGTATTTTCAATATAAATGTATGCTAAGTGAGTAGTAATTTTCCCTCTTTTCATTCGGGAGAAAGATTCTTCGCTTCGCTCAGAATGACAAGGTGGTTAATTAATCAACGATAATTTAGTCATCAACAGTTTTAATTTAGTCATTTTAAATTATTTTGACTAAATTGACTTGCGCGATGACTAAATTGATTTACTATTTAAGATTCTTCGCTTCGCTCAGAATGACATGTATTTGGTATGTATTAGCATGTTAAAAGCTTAACTAAATGACATCGGGCCTGTCCCCACTGGTAAGTTAGCTAAAATACAATTGACACTATATCGTCAGAACGATATAATATAAGAAATGAAGAAATGAGGTGAATATACATGAATAAAATCATCGACCTATATCATGGTTCAGACCATATCATAACAAAACCTGAATACGGAGTTGGTAAAATCAATAACGATTACGGTCTGGGGTTTTATTGTACTATTTCACCGAATCTTGCCAAAGAATGGGCTGTAGACGATAATCGCAATGGTTATGCCAATCATTATAAGCTTGATACTACCTCATTAAAGCATTTGAATCTTAATAACGGCGAGTATCACATACTAAATTGGCTGGCAATGCTTTTAGAGAATCGTATTTTTGATATAAGTACTCCTATAGCATCACAAGCTAGAGATTATATAATTACCAACTACCTGCCTTCGTATAAAGATTATGACATTATAACCGGCTATAGAGCGGACGATTCATATTTTTCATTTGCTCGCGCATTCTTAAACAACACTATCTCGTTGGCAGACTTAGAACAATCAATGATGCTTGGCGAATTAGGTGAACAGGTTGTTATTATCAGTCGCCAGGCATTTGAACAACTTGAGTACAGAGGAAATGAAGAAGCTTTCAGCAACATTTACTATCCACTAAAAAAGAACAGAGATGACAAGGCTCGTAACAACTACCAAAAGATAAAGAACAATTCCGGAATCGACGGAACTTATATCCTTGATATATTAAGAGAGGGGTGGACTAACGATGACGCACGCTTACGCAGAATACTATCTGGAAGACGCTAGAGACAATTTAGGTCTAATGTTGGACTTCGCAACCAATACCCATCATTATGATTGCGATGAATTCTTCTCATGGTTCATATCTTCAGGCATAGCCGAGAATTTCGAAAATGCTAACCCCAAATATATCTGTGGCATGTCAGGTATCGAACTCGCCGACGAAGTATGTTATAGAACTACTGGCAAGAGACTTGATTTAAATGCTACATTTTCACTGAATCGCAGCCCCGAATTCTGGGCGGGGTGGATTCTCGCATATTATCAGTGGAATAGTCGAGTTAGATTTGAGGAGATGATGAGTTATTCTCTAACACCTAGTAAAACTATATCTATGTATATTTTACATGAAGCTCCGGAAAGCAAGTTTTTTGAAAATGCAGACAGAATCATAGCAGAAGCCAAGGCTAAATCTCCGTCCAAGCTCAGCACAATAAGAAAAGCCAGAGGCATGTCTCAGCACGAGCTTGCTGAAGCCTCCGGTGTTTCTCTTAGAATGATTCAATTGTATGAACAGAAGCAAAATGATATCTCCCGCGCGCAAGTAAGAACTCTGTTCTATCTTTCTCAAATATTAGGATGTAAGATAGAAGATATAATTGAACTATAGAATAAAGATTCTTCGCTTCGCTCAGAATGACATAATTATAATATAACACCATTCATATTCGTAGCGGCGAACATTGTTCGCCATATATGGAGCACAATGTGCTCCGCTACGGGTATATGTCATCCTGAGGAACGCAGTGACGAAGGATCTTTAAGATTCTTCGCTTCGCTCAGAATGGCAGGGTTCAGAATGGCAGGGTTAATATATTATTTCTTAGTTTGTTATATATTTGTTGCTACTAAAGGAGTATAATTAAAGCAAACTATGAATCGGGTTTTCAAAACCATATGAAAGACACTAGCGGGATGTTTATATTATAAAGATAAAGGAGAATGACTATGCCGAAGAAGAAAGTTGAGAGTAAAATCAACAAAAGAAAAGTTGAGTATTACAATGCTTTTACAATATTGTTTAGTGACGACGAAATTAGAGATACATTTGCTAAACTTAATCAAACAATAGATGCCTGCGGCAAAAAACGCCTCAATTATAAAAGCCTAAACAAGTTAAAAACCGTTTATCAAAGAGCATTTGACGCTCTTAACAAGAAATATGAGGCTGATCATCTCGAGTTGGACAAGCAATTTAACCTTATACAAAGCTGCAATCTTTTTAAAGAGTACCGCGACGGCAAAAAAAAGATTGAGGATATCACCGACCAAAAGGACAAAGATTTCATATTGGACGGCATTAAGAGAATTAATGAGATTGAAGTGCAGACTCAGTTCTTTGAAACACTCAGAAATCAGCTTTCGTGGATGAAGAAAGTCAGAAAAGACTTAAGCAAAGACATCACCATGATTGCTTACTCCATCGATAACGATAAAACACCTACTTTAACTGAGATGTATGAGCAGTCAAGAGCTTCACATACAAAGCTCAATCTTGCAAATGTTGATAAATTCGGCGGTGGAATCAGCGTGAGATATTTTATTGAAGACAAAGGATATTTCACACCAACCGAAAGAAAAACAGATTTCAAAAGCAAAACAGAAGCATTTATGAAAAAACTGGCAGACAAATATCCTGTCGAATCTGCTGCATTGTCATCTCCAACAGCAGAAACACTATTAGATGCAGTGTTTACCGGTAAGGAATTTATAGACAACTTCCACAGTCAAAGAAACTATTTTCTTGCAGTAACAAGAAACCAAAAGAACGCTGACGATTTAAAAACTGTTTTAATTAATTATATAAATACTAACAAGAAAACTGATCAGGATTTCAAGAACAAGCACATTGAATTTTTAAACAAGCACATAACCAATGACAAAAGTGCAAGAATGTTTATTGAATACTTATGCGGCACACTAAAGTTGCGAAATGCCAGAAGCGTTAACAGAACATTAGGCATCAATTCGCATTCTAAAACCGAGAGAAGAAATGCTGCATTTTATCACATGTCCGAACTTCTCGGATGCCAGGATGTTATTGCCAGAGCAGAAAGCCTCCATATTAAGGATATCATTACCGGCAAAGTCATTCAGGGTACCTATATGGAAAATGTAGACGGAGCCGACATTAATAAGATTGACGACTACACCGAAAAACTGATGGGACTCACTCCTAAAGCTCTTGATTCAAGCTTTGAATTAAAGAAATCTTTGGCAAAGATACAATTCCTTGATTTTATTCAGGGTAATCCTGACAGACACCTTGGAAATATGTTATATCAGTTTGATTCATTCGGTACCATTACCGGTGTTAAAGGCATTGACAACGATACATGTTTAGGAAAGAGAAACCACATAGGTGCTCTTTCAGGAATTGCTTTAGAGAATCTTTCGGTTATTCCAAAAGATGCATTTGAAGCTCTTATAGGTATGGATACAAATGCCATCAAAACAATGTACTACGGTTACGATTTATCAACCGAAGAGATTGACAACGTACTCTTGAATATTAAGGCTATTAAAGAGAAGGCGCTTGAGGACATGAAGTACTTTGAAGATAAACCTGAAGGGTACATTGAAGACGGAAGAATTAAAGTTGTTTCTGACGAGGAGCTTAAAAAGATTTCAATCTACGAGCTCGCCAACAATAGAAGTGCAAATGAAATTAAGCAGGGTAATAAAGACAAGAATTTATTTGCAAGCGTGATCAAATTATCTGATGGAAATGGTCCTGTCTCACGACATAAGGTGGCATTAGAATGTGCTTATGATGATGTTCAGACAATTTGGGATGCCGCTAGGGAATTAGATATTATACATAATAAAATGGTTGACATAGACCGAGTAACATTTAACGGCTCAAGACGATTTGCTCACGCAATGGAGTCGATTTTGGCATTTGTTAATTACATGGGTGAAGTCGAAACAGAGGATAAAGATAAAAACAAATTCACTAACGCTTTCTTTGAGGAAAGTAGCAGAGGCGTCATAATCCCTGATGTGGTAAGAATAACTAAAGCAGAACGTTTACTTGAAACAGCATTAGAAGATCTTGACACCTATATAAACGGTAAGAATTCTGAAAAGATTGAACAGAAGAAACATGACAGTCCTGCATTTGTCAGACTTAAGCTTGCCAAAGAGGCTAGAAAATTAATAAACAACTGTTCTAATGCAGTCTATGGAATAACCGAAAAGAGTGCTCTCCAAAAGGTTATTCGCACATCCAAGAATCGAATTAAAAAACAGTGCGAGAATGAGCTTAAGGAGATCAATGCATTGAATGAAAAGAAGTATCAAGATATGATTAAACAGATAAAAGCGCCTGAGAAAGATAACAACAATGAGATTAAGAATAATCCTGTTGTTAAAAAGTCAAGCACTGCTAACAGTATGATTAAATAATTGCTAATTTACCAGTGGGGACATCCCCACTGCTCACTTAGCCTTGACAGTAATCCTCCTTAAATGTAGAATATATTTACATTTGTTTTAATAGGAGTGTTTAAAATGAAATCCAACAAAAAAATTATTATCGCAGGTGTAGTACTTGCAGTATTTTACGTGATTATGTGGTTTGTCATTGACGCAGGCCATGTACATGTTAAGGAGAGTGTGATATCCCTCCTGCCATCAATAATCGCAATCGTACTTGCCCTAATCACCAAGGAGGTCTACAGTTCACTATTTATAGGAATACTTACAGGCGCTCTCTTCTGGGGACATTACCATCCCGTAAAAGTTCTTAATCACATTTTCAAAGACGGAATTATCACCGTTCTTTCAGATTCGTGGAACGTAGGTATACTCGTGTTCTTGGTTGTACTTGGTATGATGGTTCAGCTTATGAACAAGACCGGTGGATCACTGGCGTTCGGAAGATGGGCAACCTCCCACATCAAAGGCACGGTAGGTGCGCAGCTTTCCACCATCCTACTCGGAATACTTATATTTATCGATGATTATTTCAACTGCTTGACAGTCGGATCAGTTATGAGACCAGTTACCGACAAGCAGAGAATCAGTCGTGAGAAGCTCGCATACATTATCGACTCAACAGCGGCACCTATCTGTATTATAGCCCCTATTTCATCTTGGGCAGCTGCAGTTGCGGGATTTGTTGAGGGCGAGAACGGAATGAGCCTCTTCTTAAAATCAATTCCATTTAACTTCTATGCACTTTTGACCCTTGTAATGCTGTTCTTCATTGTTACTATGAATATTTCATACGGTCCTATGAAAAAGTTCGAGAAGAACTCGGCCAATGACGACTACTGGTCAGATAAGGATTATGTAGGCGCGGAAGACACTTCGCTTAATGTTAATCACAACGGCAGAGTAATAGATATGATTATTCCTATCATTCTTCTTATCGCTCTATGTACAATCGGAATGATCTATACCGGCGGATTCTTTAAGGGTGAGACCTTCATAGATGCATTTGCCAACAGTGATGCATCCGTAGGACTTGTGCTCGGTTCGGCTTCAGCACTCATTGCAACCGTCATCTTCTACCTCATAAGAGGCGTTATAACATTTGACGAAGCTATGGAATGCTTACCTGAAGGCTTTAAGCAAATGGTACCTGCAATCCTTATCCTTACATTTGCATGGTCATTGAAAGCCATGACAGATAACCTCGGCGCCGCTAACTATGTTGCAGGACTTGTTTCAGGATCTGCAGCAGGATTCCAGAGTCTGCTTCCTTGTATCATTTTCATAATTGCAATCGGGCTTTCCTTTGCAACCGGTACTTCGTGGGGAACATTCGGAATTCTTATTCCTATTGTTGTTAACTGCTTCCAGAATACAGATTACACTATGATGATAATCGCTATTTCTGCTTGTATGGCAGGTGCAGTGTGTGGAGATCATTGCTCTCCTATTTCGGATACGACTATTATGTCTTCGGCGGGTGCTGAATGTAATCATATCAATCACGTATCCACTCAGTTGCCTTATGCACTGACCGTTGCTGCAGTTTCAGCTGTAACTTATATTATTGCCGGTTTGTCCAAGAGTGCTTTGATATCGCTTCCAATCGGAATTATCTTGATGGTTGGAGTATTGCTTGCGATTAAGTTCTTGGAAAACGATGTCGAAGCGGAAGAATAATACATATATGTTTCAAGAACGACTCTCTTGCTTAAGAGAGTCGTTCTTATATTACAATATACCTGTCATTCTGAGCGTAGCGAAGAATCTATTAAGATCCTTCGCTTACGCTCAGGATGACACTTTTTGTTCGAAGATGATATTTTGAAGTTATGACACTTCTTTTGATTGCTTTCTGCCAGGCAACTGCGACAACACTACCGCCCCAAAGACTATCGCGCATCCGATGGTCTCTCTTGTAGTCATGAACTCCTTTAAGATTATCGCCGACGATATAACTGCAAATACCGACTCGGTACACATGATAAGTGAAGCAATAGTTGCCTCGGCGTACTTCTGCCCAATTATCTGAAGCGTGTAAGCAACTCCGCAACTCATGATTCCGGAATACAACAGAGGCTTGCCGGCGGCCAAGATATCTTTAATAACAGGCGTCTCAAATATAAACATCAACACGATAGAGATTACTCCGCCAACGAAGAATTGAAGACAAGAGAGCACTACACCATCGACTTCATTTGCATACTTCTCAACACAAAGAATCTGAATAGCATAGAAAAATGCACATATAAGCGCAAGGATGTCTCCCTTGTTAATCTCTGACAACTGCCCCTTCTTAACGCTTATGAAGTAGAGACCTACGAATCCACAGGCGACACAGAACCATGTAAGCAGCGGAACTCTCTTCTTTATAAACAGCCCGATTATCGGAACAAAGAACATATATAAAGATGTGATAAATGCTATCTTTCCCGCTGTTGAATAGTAAAATGCGAACTGCTGAAAGTTGCTTGCAAGCGCAAATACAACTCCCAATACAAGCCCGTATTTAAATGTCTTTGGAGTGAACACTTCTTTCGCGTAGGTGCTAATTGGAGTCTGTCCCCTCTTAGCAGCCAGCCTTATTAAGATTACAGGAAGAAGGAACATCGCACCCATAACAGTTCGAATTCCGTTGTATGTAAATGCTTCAATCTTCTCCATTCCAATGCTTTGCGCAACGAAGGATGTTCCCCAGATAATCGCTGTTGTAAATAGTATTAATACTCCTTTTAAGGAAGTTTGTTTATTATCCATTTATTTGCCTTTCTGTAATAATTCATCACAAGTCTATATAATACCAAAACTATAGGCTTTTGTCCAAATAAATTAATTGTTGCGTTTTTGTTGCATTTTATTATGTAATATGTAAGTAAATGATGATATAACCATGTGATAAGTATAATTAAAGGGGGTGCACAAACACCCCCTTTTATATGCTCAAGATATATAGTTTTGATTTGGATTTATATATATCAACTTCTTCTATAATCTTAATATCCTTATGTGTCTTTATGACTTCACTAAATGCTTTAGGACTCATAGTATACGCCGCTATAATTCCATCTTCAGAAAGCCATTCATGTGCCTTATCCAAAAATGAACTATATACATCTCTTACCTTACCTTCATCAAATCCTTTAGTAACATATGGAAGATCTGTCAGTATAAGGTTATACGGCTCATCGGCCTCAAAATCCTTCATGTCTTTATCGACATATTGAATATCCATCTTGAGCTTATCTCTGATCTCAGAAGCAGCCCAGATAGCCTCTCCGAATATATCAACTCCTGTTAGCACTTCTTGCTTATCCTTAAAATTCCTCTCGATAAGCATAGTTCCTATTCCACAGAAAGGATCAAGCACTCTCTTAAGCCCTCGAGTCTTCTCTTCAATAATCTCGCAGATTATTGAAGCCACATAAGGCTTGATAGATGTAGGAAGAGACTTGACCTTATAGTCAAATCTTCCACTCCCCAATCCACCAAAAATAACATAAAGGGCATATTGCCCTTCATGCTTCGAGCTTCCAACAAGCTGCAGATTAATCTCGTAATCGTTAGGAGAATTAATCATTGCACAGTTGCTTAACTTCTCTAATTCACCGGCAAATGCTTTAGCAAGCTTCGACTTCGATTCTACGCTCAGCCTTCCCTTAACACTGACGTAAAACCGAAATGGTCCACTTCCCGTAAGCCTTTCACTGATGTACCCGACCAAGTCGCTGTCGATGCACTTCTTAGCCATGTCAGATGCATGACCAACAAGCGCTCTCATGCCACTAGGTACGAATAATAGATCGTTGTAGCACCTTATGCGCGACAAATCCTCGTACTGACTTGACTCAACCTTAACACCTGAACGAACAAGTGTGGTCTTGTCAACGCCAATCACTTCATCAATCGCAGCCTGTAGGTATCGCTCTGTTCCAGGTAGCGTAGTAAGTATCATCGTAGATATCTCATCTGACGAAAACCGATGCTTACCACATCTTCCCTTGGAATATAATAGAGCATATAGCTCTCTAAGCTCTGCTGCAACGTGCTTCTCGTCTTCACGTAAGTCCCGCGCAGCTAGCGCTTTAGCTTGGTTATCCAGCGCATCAAGGTATCTGTCAACACTCATGGTGCTAAGCGCCTTAATGTACTCAGGACGCACATATAGCGTCTCCTCTGCCTGATACGCCTCATATAGTATATCGGCAAATGAATTATCATTTGTCAAACCAATAATCTGTACTGAGTTCTTGCGAACCTTTGGATCATCATGCTTAATAGTACGTTCAAGGAAACTGATATCCCCTGAAGTTATATTCAGTAAATAATCTCTGGCTGTAACATCTTCAGACTTAACAGCCTTCTTCAAAAGCTCTTTTAACTCGATTAAGTTGGCTCTTACATTAACTCCAGCCTCAATCTCCTCAATCAGCTTATGCATAACAATTCCTACTTCTTGGTATATTTATTGATTGCAGCAACTATGTCCTCAAGCACGTATGGCTTAGCTACATAGTCGTCTAATTGTGCCTCAAGAATCTTCTCTTTCTCTCCGAACATAGCACGCGCAGTTACGGCAATAATAGGCATATGCTCAACGCCGCCTCTCTGCGCCTCAATAGAGCGGATATGCTTAGTAGCCTCTAATCCGTCCATTACAGGCATCTGCACATCAAACAATCCCACGTCATACTTTCTTTCTTTAAACAGCTCTACTGCAGCCTCTCCATTCTCGGCAATGTCATATGAATAACCTGCCATTCCAAGAAGCTTACCAATAACCTGCTGATTAACCGGCTCATCCTCTGCTATTAAGATATGTGTCCTTCCGGTGCCTTCCATCGAGAAAATAGATGCGTCTGTCACTTCTTCCTCGACCTCCTCTCTAATAACAACTTCCATAGGTAACTCTATAATAAATGTACTTCCGATACCTTCCTTAGACTGTACCGATATAGTACCATTCATTAACTCTACAATCTGCTTGGTAATTACAAGTCCTAAACCTGTACCACCGAACTTTCTTGTATTACTTGAATCAACCTGACTAAATCTCTTAAATAACTTCTCTTTATCACTCTCAGCAATACCGATACCTGAATCGGCAACCGCGATACGAGTTCTAACCTGAGTAGGGGTCTCCTCGATAAATGCTACCTTAACACGAACTCCACCATTGGTGGTAAACTTGATAGCATTCGACAAGATACAATTAAGCACCTGCTCAACTCTCTGTGCGTCTCCAATCAAAATCTCCGGCGCATTAGGAGCAATCTGGCAATCAAGAAGAAGGTTCTTATTCTCAGCAACCGGTCTCTGAAGATTAACCGTATTCTCGATAACCTCGGTAATATTCATCTCTGCGTATCTAATCTTGTACTTACCTGCCTCAAGCTTGGTGTAATCAAGAATATCATTGATCAAACGAAGCAATGTATTGGCACTGTTCTTAGCTGTCTCTAAGTTGTCTCGTATCTCGGTAGTAAGATCACCTGAGATAAGCGAAAGCTGGAGCATACCAAGAATTCCGTTGATAGGGGTTCTAATCTCGTGACTCATGTTAGCAAGGAACTCACCCTGAGTCTTGTATGCTGCCTCTGTCTCCTCAACCGAACGAGCAAGCTTCATCTCTGTCTCTTTCTGCTCGGTAACATCAAGAACAATAAGGTTAATGTGGCTCTGATCATCTAAGAATATCGTGGTATTAAATGTCTTGTCGATATTCTCCAATGTAATCTCAAATGTCTGAGTCTTGCTGCCATCATTTAACATGTTGGTATAGAACGCGTCTATCCATGCATTCATAAGTCTAAGCATCTCATTAGAAGCAGTTGCTAAGCTTACGCCCTCGTAGTCCATAGGGATGATACTGAAATACTGACGAAACCTTCCGTTGGTCTCAGTAAGTCTGTAATCTGAATTCCCTGCTCTAACAGCCTGAGCCATACCCATTGGCGACCCTTGGAATATAAGCTCGTAGCGCTTAGCTTCTTCAGACGACTGTCCTGCCTTCTTCTTAAGGTCCATCACAACAACACATGTCCAAATCAGAGCTACTGCTGCTAAAATACCTGCAATTCCCGCTAACCATGTCAGTTTACCTATAAGCGACAGTCCCCCCGAAATAACCGTAAGAACAATTCCAATCGCAAGAAAGGTAACTACCTGACCATACCCACTGGTTGCATTCTTTTGATTCATGCAAAAACCTCCTTCTACATCCTTTTATAATCGTTCTAAAGAAAACATTATGCTTCCTGTTCTTTAGCTTCGTTATCAGCCTTCTTAAATCTAATAGGCTTAAGATTAATAGGCTTTCCGCGCAATTTCGTGTAGATTATAAATATTATCAATGAGGCAAATGATATCGCCATTCCGACAGGCAACATCTTCGGTACAAACTCAATCTTGATCTTATGTGTACCTGAGCTTAAGTTAACACCGACAAAGCTTCCGCCAACCTTGACAATATCAGCTTCCTTGCCGTCAACATACACCTTAAATCCCGGCTCGTATATAACAGATGTCATCATTAGTTTATCCGAATCTACCGTTATCTCACCTTTGATTGTGTTGCTGTCGTAGCTTGTAACACTAAGCTGCTCATCCTTAAGTTTATCGTATACCTTCTCGAACACATCCTGGTTAAATGCCATCGTGACCAAGTTAACTGTCTGTACACTCTCCTCGGAGCCGTTGAACTTGAAGGTAATGCTAATCTCATCACCGGCCTTGGTATCCGGAACATGTGTAAGCGAGAAGAAATACCTTCCGTCCGCCTTAAGCTCGCCGTTAACCTTAACCTCAATACCGGATAGATTGGTTCCTGTAGCTTTGTAACATATAGGTCTGTCATCCTTAGCCGTAAAACTCAATGTAACAGTTGCCGCAGAATACTCATCTATCTTCTCGTAGCCGTAGGTTCCTTCACCCCAGCCCTTATACTCTACGTTACAGTTCTCACCTGTCGCAGTATACTCGTCAGACAGCAGCTCATAAAGTTGACCATCAACACCCTCAACATTACTGCAGAAATTGTTAAGGTTATCTGCCGGATTATACTGACTGTAATCCCAATTATCTATACTTCCATCGAGCGCATATCCGACTGCAAGCGGATACTTGTTCTCGTATATCTCTACATTCTTAACCTTGTCCTTTAACTCAAATCCATGCTTGAAGAAGTCTCCCTCTCTAAAATACAAGTACTTAACACCCAAAAGCGAGTCAGTAAGCGGTGTTGCACCGTTATACAAATGCTCATTGGTCGCCGTATAGAATCCTAATTTATTCAGAAACGACACCGAATCACCGTTGGCCGTCGAACCAAAAACACCAACACTCTTAAGGTTATACCAGAAGTTCTCGTCAACAGTCTTGTTCTTAGAGAGCTCCTCTCTGTACCAGCTGCCATCATTAACAGAATCAGCCGCTGCCCAGACATCTGCATCCTCGTTATAATAGTAGGTGTAGTCAATCTGCCCGTTCGTATCAAGCTCGTAAATGGCATTTACCGAAATCTCACCAACGGCTATAACCGTAATAATAATCGAGAACACAATCGGTTTCCACTCAAGCATAATATTAAGCATAAACAGCATATAATACGCCACATACAGTATGTATATCCATTTAACGGTTGTCTCATACTCTGCGCTATAGAATGTACTGGAACTAGGCGAACCTTGTACAACTGCAAATGCTACCAACAACGCCAAAGGAACAAAGAACTTAAAGAATCCAATATCCTGATAATTCCTGATACCCTCATACGCCGTTATCAAAAGAACCAAAATCAACAGGAATGCAAACCTGTTAGGAATACCAAACTGATCGTGAAATCCATGCCATATATAATTCAAGATAGAATTGTTAAATGACACAAATATCAATGCAATAAGCAACAATCTCTTTATCTTTTGAAAAATGCTGACTTCCTTGACTGTAAAATATAGCAACGCCAAGAAAACAGCGAATATACCGCAGTATATGTTGAGCTTCCCATCATTACCGTCATTATAGAATACATCTACAAATATTCCAAATCTTCTAAACAACTCTCCCCATTCACCGTACCATGAATTAGCAGGAAATCCTGAAGCGGCAGGCGCCGTATTCATAAGTCCCTGGTAGGTAGGCATAAGCATAAACGCAGCCATACCTCCGGCGACAAGCGAACTAATCGCAAACCTTACGCCTGATATAAAGAAACTCTTAACTCCCTTGTGCGGATATAACAAGAACCAGAACACAAGGAATATACATAGCATAAATCCTATGTAGAAATTACTAAACAAAGCCAAGAACAATGTGATTACATACATTCTGCAATCTTCTTCATCTATAAGCTTCTTGACTCCCAACAAAACAAGTGGCGCCATAATCAAGACATCCAGCCACATGTTGTTCCAATAATACCCCAAAACATAGTTGCTTAGGGCATATCCAAGTCCAAAAGGAAGAATCTTGATATCCTTCTTAGTATCAAACATCTTGTCCACCGCATAGGTAAATGAAGTGGAGCACGACGCAATCTTAAGCGTTATAATAAGTGTCATCGCCAAGTTAAACTTGGTCTTAGGAAACAGTAATATCAATAGCAGGAAAGGACTTGAAAGATAATATGACCAAAGCGTCACATAATTATATCCCATTCCTCCGTTCCATGAATATAAGAACTCTCCTGATTCCTTAATCTTGTCATAGTAATCAGAATAAAACGGCAAGTACTGATGAATACTGTCAACAGCTAAAAGCGTCTGATTACCAAATGGTGCAATATCATTCTTTATATAAGCAATCAGTAAGATAATTACAGGCACAATAAATGCCAGCTCATACAACAAGTTCTCGCGCATGCGATCCACTATAGTCTTCTTAACGCCTTCTTTCTTAAACACAATAAACTTGCTTATAAGATAATTGATAATAACCACTATGAACTGTGTCAGGAGCTTGGCAACCATATCGTGAAGCCCAATCCACATCGCTAGTATATATACACCGACAATCTCAACCATCATCGAGAACAGTCTTCCACCCACAAACTTGGCAAATTCTGTTATAACCTCGCTAGTCTTCTTGACATCAGTCTTAAATGCGTAATACTTATTAATGAAAAACGCAAAAACTATAGCACAAATAATAGCTATAAAATTACTCTTAATAAGCGATAATTGAGCAATGTATCTAAGCAAGCTAAATATAATAAGATTAACTACGGTAGTACAACCGCCGGCAACTAAGTACCTAAAAAACTCATTATTATTAAATCTGTCAAAAATCTTCTTTATGCTCGAAAACATAGTTAATAAAGCACCCTTCTAAGATAAGGCTAGTCAAGACCAATCGTCTTATCAACGATATATATAGGCCTACCTTGAGCCTCACCCAAAACTGTATACATATATTCGCCTAAAACACCCGTCAAGGCAAACTGAATTCCAAAAAAGAAACATACAACTGCAGATACATTGATAACCGGTGAAGTTATTCCAAAACATGCATATCTCACAATCGAAGCTACAAAGAGACCTAAAGCCCCTAAAATAGCTACTATAGAGCATCCATAACAAAGTCTTAACAGGTTCCTTGAAAAACCGGTAACCGCTATAAAGAAAACCCTAAACAACCCCTTAATAGAGTACTTGCTTTCTCCGGCATATCTGTCAGCAGCCTCGTAGTCAATAATCTTACGCTTAAAACCAACTGTCTGAAGATATCCTCTTAAGTATCTGCTCTTCTCTCTAAAGTTGTTCCTAAACAAATCCGCAACCTTAGATGACATTCCGAAGAAATCAGAAACTCCGGGAACAAAATCATCGTTGCTTATCTTGTTAAACATATAATAAAACAAACCCGATGTAATATTCTTAAACAGCCCTGCGTCCTTGTTGGCCTTCCTTGCCATCAAGACTATATCGTGTCCATCGACAAAAGCGCCAACCATCTCGGGAATGCACTGAGGTGGATGTTGCATATCCGAATCCATGCAAATGATATAATCACCTGTCGCATAATCAAGTCCGGCTATCATCGCCGCTTCATGCCCGAAATTCCTAGAAAATGCAACCAATTTAACATGTGGATCAGATCCCGCAAAAACCTCTATTATCTTAAGACTATCATCAACACTTCCGTCATTTACAAAGATTAATTCGTAATCAAGACTTAAACCACTCATGGTTGATGTCATAGCTTGATAAAATGCCTCAAGCGAAGCCTCCTCATTGTAGACCGAAGCCACTATCGATAGTTTAGACAAAAACTTCACCTCTTAAATTAATACTGCTCGTTACGAAGTTCAGCTCTAAACTTACGGAACTTCTTATAATTCTTAACATACTTGATAGACTTGACAGCGCTGTACTGATCCTTCTTACCGATAATAATACCCTCACCGGTCTTAGAATTATAGAAACAATGCTCTGTACCCTGAGAACCAAGTTCCTCGGTATTCTCGTAAGTCTCCTCAAGCTCCTGATAGCCATGACCAATAAGGGTGGTTACAGCTTCCTCATACTTGCTAACCTGAGGTCTGACATCAAAAATACTGTAATCAACTCTCATGCCCTTAAGCTCGATATAAAGTCTCTTACCGTTACAATCTACAAGTCTTAAGCCACCATCATAATTGACATCATACTTATACTCATAATCGCTAGAGTTGAATGATTCGGTCTTGGTCTTAAACTTCACTCCAAGCGCAGCCTCAACAGTTGCAGGATCAGAATCTCTATATGTCTCAACCGCAACAGGGTGGAAGTAATTCTCAACATTTATATGAAGTCCATACTTAAGTCCAGCGTAAACAATAACAAGGAATATAAGGAAACCGATGAGCTTAGTAACAATCGGAGGCATACTGAACGACATATTAACCTTCTGCTTCTCCTTAGATGGGTCATACATAGTACCGCCACCTGCAGAAGTTCCGCCGCTAAATCGATTCATATTGCCCGCAATGAAAATGTCATCAATACTCTGTCTTGCATCGTTAGCCATACCAGAGTTAGCAAGATTATATGCATCAAAGCTCGATCTCTCCTCGGCAGGCTTGCTGCTCTCTGACGAAGACATCGAGAACAAAGCTCCACCTTCATCTATGTTGCTTGTACGTCCGGCCTTGATTGGCTCGTCTTCCTCTTCATCCTCCAAAGCAGCGTGAATCTCTGGTTCCGGTGCTTCCTCTTCAAGTCCCGCATTAAGCTCGGCACCCCCGCCAAGTCCCATGCCATCTCTCATAGCGCTCAAGCCGTCGCCCATACCCTGAGTTGCAACTTCACTTAAGCTTGAAGCTGTATTGTTAAGGTCATACATCACGTCTTGATTTCTGGCATTAGCTGCATCTCTCTCTTTAGTGCTTGCATCAAGCCCCTCAAGACCGCCACCTATACCACTCAAACCACCTAATTCACTCATCCTATATTCCTCCTATTAGAAATGTTATTACAGTGTGTTTTGTAGTTTCAAATAGTCCTAAAAGTACGCTTACGGCACACTTCTCATAAGTTATCATACATTATAACACATCCACTTCACATTTTCCACACCAAAATGCAACGAGCTACAATTTATTGACGTTTAGCAGATATTAGAAATTCATCTAATAAAAATTTGTTGATTTTAAAGGATTTTTTAAAATCTTCATCAAAAAACCTCTAAATTTGTGTTTTTTCATATCCAAAATTGATACATTTATTAGATATGCATCATATATATTTTTTTCACTTTTTGAGATTATTGGGTGTTTCTGAGGGTTAGTGCTTCGCGTTTTCCTTAAATGTAAAGGCATTCCAATGAATTTGATTAACATCTAATTGAGAGGGTTGTAAAAATTCACACAAAACGGATTGTGAATAATAAATGCCCTTTTTTAGAGATTTTTGTTATTATACTCAAAAGCAAGATTAGATATTGATTGTAATTATCGCTTGATTTTTTGCTTATTTTTATGATTGGTTATATTATATCTTTTGAAATATTGATTTTTACAATACCAATTTGAGCTGGCTTTTATATTCATCTAATATCTTCTCATTTACCGCAAAAATCCCGGGGGATTCCCGGGATTCTGTTATATTAATACATTTCCTTGATATTCTCGCTGCCCTTCTTTATGCATAAGTTTACCATGAATACATCACCCACTAACGCCACTACAAGGAGTACCATCTCCATCGCTACTAAAGGTATGTTTGTAAACCTATATAGTGCATAAGCAACTCCGGCAAATGCACCCGCAATCAGTATAGCGTAAGCCATGTTGAAGAATACGTTGGTATTTCCTCTCAGCGCATTAAGCTCATCATCCCAATTAAGACGCGGGTTGATTGTATCAAGATAAAGACCGAAATATGTCGTGAATACTATCTCCATGAAACTCAAGAGAAGATAATACCAGCTTACCGCATTATCTACATTCAACACAATCGAAAGCGCGATTATATAAGCGAAAACGAACACCGAACTTATAATAATGCTAACCAAAGCCTTCATATGAAGCTGCTTTTTGTAGCTTATCGGAAGGTATTTCATGGCATAATAATACTTGCCCTCTCTCGTGATAGCGCTTGAACCCAAGCTGTTCATAGCAGTCAGTAGAACCGAAAGGCCGAATACAGCAAGAACCACAACCCACCTTACGCCTTCGTTTCCTGTCTGATATAGTACCCAGAATTTGTCAAATGCAGACGACTCCTTGTTCATAACATAGACCACATAGATTAAGAGCGGCCAGAGGAGGTTGACGACAACACAGTTCAAGAAGAATGCAGGCGTCCTAAAGAGCGTTCTAAATTCTTTGACGAGATACGACTTAATCGGTGTTCTAAGCTTCATACCCTTAACACTTCTCTTCTTAGACGCGCCGTCTCCGCCGGATAGAATACCAACAACGCCTTTGATGTAGAGCTTGTCTGCAATCACCAAGAATAGTGATACTATAAACAAATGATATAAAAGATACAACAAAAGCGATATTATCGAGCCTTCTAAAGCCTTACCAAGCAAGAAATTGCCGACAAATACAACATTCATCACATTCATAAACGCAACTCCGCCGGAAGCCAAGCTTTCTGCAAAACCGTTAAAGTCGACGTCTTTTAGTAATCCAACCATCGAAAGTGCCGCAACTACTATAAACAACGCGAATATCATTCCAAGCCTTCTAACATGCTCTTTGTTTCTGATCCACTTGGTAAGTCCCATAAGAATAATGCACAGAATTCCACAGTACGTAAGCGGCGCTACAGGAATTGTTATAAATCCTATAACTCCGGCAATTATCGGCATCACGCCAAATCCCGCGCCAATCATGTACCCTACGAATATCGCAATAAGAATCATAAACTGCATAACAGATTCAGACACGTAGGCAGCAGTGAACTTAGCCGCAATAAGCTTGTACGGTGGAATCGGAAGCGGAAGAACCATAGGAAGGTCCCCCGAGAAATAGAATACATTGAGTATTACGCTTATTCCAAACGCCACTGAGAAAAGCGCTATAAAATGTGTTAAAAATGTCACTCCGACTCCGCTGCCGTTAAGTCCCAAAGCTAATGCATAGGAAAGATAACCAACCAAAAGGCAACAAGGAATCATAATAAAGCATACACTTATAAAGCCAAGTATTGCGTAAAACAACTTCTGATTCTTCTGCCTTGGAGAGTCAACATCAGTGGAGCTCAAGAAAGTTTTGACAAGCTGTTTATATACCTGCATAGACTATCTCTCCTTCATCATTTCTATAAATATCTCCTCAAGGCTCGACTCAGGATGCAACTTTTGAAGCTCATCTAATGTTCCTTCAAAGAGTACATGTCCGTATCTTATTATGACAACTCTGTCGCAAAGCTTCTCGGCAACCTCAAGTACATGCGTCGAGAAAAGCACTGCATGTCCCTTGTCCGCGTGTTCCCTCATCATTTGCTTAAGTTCGTAAGCAGACTCAGGATCCAGTCCTGTCATCGGTTCATCAAGAATCCACTCGTCCGGCTCGTGAATAAGTGCTCCGATAACCATAATCTTCTGTCTCATACCATGAGAGTAAGAGGTTATCTGCCTGTCAAGCGCTTCAGTCATTCCGAAACGCCCAGAAAGCTTCTCGGTTCGCCGAGCTCTATCTTCTAAAGAAACTCCGTAAATATCCGCGATAAAATCTATATACTCTCTACCTGTCAATCTCAAGAACTGGTCCGGATTGTCGGAAATGTAACCGATACGTTGCTTGGCCTTTAAGCCTTCAACCACGACATTGTATCCGCCGACCTCAATCGTTCCCGAATCAGGATTAAGGATTCCTGTAAGCATCTTCATGGAGGTAGTCTTGCCGGAACCGTTAGGTCCTATGAATCCAACAATCTCGCCCTCATTTACCGTAAAGCTCACATCATCAACAGCCTTAACTCCCCCATCAAAAGTCTTAGAAACATTTTTAAAACTAATCATATATCCTCCTTAACTACCCAATGGGGACCCCTTTGGGTACTTATTATAAAATAGCAACGGAATATTACATCCGTTGCTATAATAATCAGCCTATCATCTTGTTAATCATGTCGACTACTTCCTCGCCCATCTTCTCAGACAGCTTGGTTGCGTCTTCAAAATCCTTGCCCTTGATTCCGTAATAGAACTTAATCTTAGGCTCAGTTCCGGAAGGTCTTGCACATACCCAGGCACCATCCTCCATATCGAAGTAGAGAACGTTGGACTGTGGAAGTCCTGTTGGCGATTCCTTGCCGGTCTTTATATCGATAACCTTGTCCATCTGATAATCTCTGAACTCGGTAACCTTGTATCCACCGATTGACTTAGGTGGGTTGCTTCTTAAGTCGTCCATAAGCTTAGTAATCTTACCGGCACCTTCAACACCGGCAAGGGTGATAGCCTTCTGGCCATCCATGTAATATCCAACCTTATCGTAAAGAGCAATCATTGCATCCCACATATTCATGCCCTTGCTCTTATAGTAAGCAGCACATTCACAAAGAGCCATTGTTGCAACGATAGCATCCTTATCTCGAGCATGTGTACCGATAAGGCATCCGTAACTCTCCTCAAAACCGAAGAGATAATGACCTTTCTTGGTCTGCTCCATCTTAAGAATCTGCTCACCGATATACTTAAATCCGGTCAAAACTTCTATAAGTCCAACCTTGTAATACTTAGCGATAGCGTCTGCCATGTTGGTTGTAACGATAGTCTTAATAAGCGATCCGTCCTTAGGCGCAAGCTTCTTAGATATCATTTGCCCAATCTCGTAATCAGCAAGCAAGCATCCTGACATATTACCGGTTAATACACGATACTCTCCGTCACTGTCCTTGACATAGCATCCAAGCCTGTCAGCGTCAGGGTCTGTCGCAAGAACGAGATCTGCGTCCTTCTCCTTAGCGAGTGCCAAAGCAAGCTCAAATGCTTCCTTAGCCTCAGGGTTAGGATAAGACACCGTTGGGAACTCACCGTTAGGAAGCTCCTGCTCAGGAACTACGTAAACGTTATCGAATCCAATCTCCTTTAAGATGCGCCTTGCAGGAATATTACCCGTTCCGTGAAGCGGTGTATATACAACCGTGATGTCCTTGGCGCATTTATCGATTGCGTCCTGGTTGAGCACTAAAGCTTTAAGCTCATCCATGTACGCATCGTCAACTTCTTTACCGATTATCTCCAAGAGGCCCTGATTCTTGGCCTGCTCCTCGGTCATAACCTTGATATTCTCCCAATCAGCGATGGCTCCAACCTCTCGCATGATTCCGACATCATTAGGAGGTGTAATCTGCGCTCCATCCTCCCAATAAACCTTGTATCCGTTATATTCAGGTGGATTGTGGCTCGCCGTAATATTGATTCCGGCAACGCAATCCAAGTATCTAACTGCAAATGAAAGCTCCGGTGTAGGTCTTAAAGACTCGAAAAGATAAGCCTTGATGCCGTTAGCGCACAATGTAAGTGCCGCTTCCTTAGCGAATTGTGGGCTCATACGTCTTGAGTCAAATGCAATCGCAACACCCTGGTCTTCCTTACCCTGAATCATGATGTAGTTAGCAAGACCTTGAGTTGCTCTACGAACCACGTACTTGTTAATTCTGTTGGTTCCGGCACCGATAATACCTCTAAGTCCGGCCGTACCAAACTTCAAATCCTTATAAAACCTATCCTCAATTTCTTTCTCGTTGTACTTAATACTTTCAAGCTCTAAATTAGTGTCAGTGTCAAAATAAGGGTTACGAAGCCACTCTTCGTAAATCTGTTTGTAGTTCATGGTTAATCCTTTCACTGATTATCAAGATTGTTGGCCGCTTCAGTCGTCGTCGAATCATCGATCTGCTCCGTCGTCGTTGTAGCCTTAGCCTTAGTAGTCGCAATAAACAAACTGTCGTTCTTCATAAGATCAGAATCTTTCTTGTCATCAATCTTGACTAATTTGACGTTAACATTGGCAAATGCAGTGTTAACATATATTGTTCCGTTGTACGCCTTATAATCAACAGCAACAACCTGCACCTTATGCAAGCCGTAATCCAATGAAAAATTGGTTTTGCCGGTATACTCCACATCGTCTATTATAATAGTGCAATCAGCAGGATCCGTAATAAAATGAAGGATACCCTTCTTGTTGGCAATAATCATAAGACTCGCCAAATTAACTGTCTGATCCTGATTCTGTGCAACAATTATATCCTTGGTGCCCATCTTACCATTCTTGTCTATCTCTAAGGTCCACTCACCCTCAGGAACGGTAAGAACCATGTCCTCGGTAACAGGTGCAATTACATCACCTATGGCGACCATCCCACCGATATACGTAGAATAGCTCGAAAATCTCACATATCCATGACCCGAATTAAGAATCACCGAACATATAAGACCCTTATACCCCCAACATGTGACTGTGTCACACGGATCTATCGCAGAGAGATTAAGGTTATTCTTGACCTCGCGCTCTCCTGTAACCAAATCGTCATCCTCATCTTCGTCAGTGTCCTTGGGCTCTTCAGTCGTTGGCGGCTTATCTCCGCTACCGTCTCCGACCTTGCCACCCGACTGACCTATCGGATTGACTTTATCTTTCTTCTTAGCCTGCTTATCCTTGATAATATCAAGCTCAGTAGTCTCTTCCGTTGTAGGATTGGCCTTCTTGGCTATCTCGTCCAACGTCTCCTGACCTTTAATCGTCTCATCCCTTAGAACAAGACTGTTATTGTAAGGATAAGTCTCTCCCATGATGCTTATCGTTTCGTCCGTCTGGTTGTAGGTTAATCCCTTCACATCCTCATAAACCCAAGCATCCAAAGAAATCTTCAGATTGTTAAGCCTGTAAGTGTTGATGTCGTAACCAACCTCCGCAATCTCGCCGATTATAAGTTGTTCAGGCGAAATCTGCTCTCCGTACCTACTAGTAAATGTTGTATCATCATCATAGATCACATGATAAGTCCACTCGGAATCTATATCCTTAAGAGCAAGCTTATAATTAAGATGGTCTATATCAGCTATCACCACAACATCATCGATATCAGAAACATCCTTAGCATCCTCAGATGCGGTCGAATCCGCAGAAGCAAGCTTACTTCCGCGCCTTAGATGTCTCTTGGTACAGCCGGAAAATGCAGCCACTATAAGCACCGATATAACAGTAAGGCATATGAGCCTACTTAACTTCAAAGCCTCACCTCCATCAAGAAATGGGCATACTTTGTAATTATACCCCAAATGTATCAAAAATACAAACTTAATTTTTATTAAATATGTTTAAGCTTTACTTGTACTGAATGGTGTAGCAGCCGGTTGATTTATTGCTGTTAGACACCTTCAAATAGTACGTTCTGTTAGGCCAGTTAGCAGGAAGCTTCATAACCTTCTTATAGCCGGCTTTCTGAGTAAATCCAAAGTGCTTGCCCTTAATCTTAACCGGAAGAATCTCACCCTTCTTGGTACCCTTGGTCTCAAGGTAGTAAAGCCTTACATCAAGCGTACCTTGATTCTTAAGTCCCTTGGTGTTAAATGTAACGTAAATCTTCTTCTTGGAAGACTTCTTAAATCTGTAAAAACCAGGACTTGCCAAAGCAGCCGAAGTAGCCTTATAAGTCTTCTTTTTAGTGAGGGCAAATGAAGCCTCACCGAGATTAACTCCACCAACGGTAGGATAAGAAGCAAGCGCTCCCTTTAAAGTTACACTCTTGACTGTCTTAGCGGCTGTAACCTTGATAACATAGCTCTCGCCCTTTATCAAACCAAATCCGGCGATAGTCTTCTTTTTCTTGTGGTTGGTCTTAGAGTAAGCCGAAAGGGTAACAGCCTTAGTGACCGCTGCCTTATCCTGGTTACACAATGCAACGCTGACTTTGCTCTTAGTCATATTCTCGATTGTAAAATAACCGGTACCCGTAGCCTTGTACTCGTAGTAAAATGCTTGAGATGCCGTATGCGTACCAAGCTCTAACTTATTGCTTCCGTTATAGAAGAAAAGCCCTGAAGCAAGGTAAGCTCCGATAGTTACAGTAACAGGCTTGTCGGATTCAAGCTTTAAGAAATACGAGTCCGCTTGTACTGCAATCTGATCTGAAGACTCTTCTGCCTTTAATGTTGCGTCTGTTGATACTGTCTGATTAGCGTAATCATTTGCCAAAAGTAAAGTGGCACTGACAATTGCATCAGATGACGCGTCAACTCTCTTGACAGTCATATAGCCTGTCTTCTCGAATTTAAATGGAACATAATATGTCTTATATTTAGAAAAGTCGAAATCGTAGTCAATTCCATCAAGCATCGCATAACCGATACCTTCGCTCATTGTCTTGGTGTCTGATTGAGGCTCTGACGGTGCCTCTGTAGTAGTTTCTGTTGTCGCATTGGCGCTTGCATTAGCACCGGCGTTACCGCTTGGGTCTGCGCTCGCATTGTCAGAAGCAGTGTCAGTTGCATTGGCACTGGCATTACCACTTGTGGTAAGCGATGTAGCGTTTGTGATTAATGAGTTTTGTAGGCTTATTCCCGCCAATAAAGCCAGAGCAAGTACCATGGCTATAATCCTTTGATACTTTTTGAACATCTAATCATCCTTTCTTTTATGTGTAAAAACAGTTCTACAACCTATATTTATAGCATATTTTTGGTAATATGGCAAATTTGTTCTCCATCATTATCATTCGGGAGAAAGATTCTTCGCTTCGCTCAGAATGACAGAATTGTATCATTTATGTCTGTAGCGGCGAACATAGTTCGCCATGCGTGGAGCACACTGTGCTCCGCTACGATTATAATATGTCATCCTGAGGAACGCAGTGACGAAGGATCTTTGCCCTTCCTTAGAAGGGCAACATCCAGCTAACTGACAGAATTCAACCTCTCTAACAACTTCTCCCTAGTATTAAGTTCAGGGTCTTCTAGCACCTCTTCAAAGAGCGAATTGAGCGTCTCGCCAATCTCCGGCCCCGGCTTAAAACCAAGCTTTATAAGATCATTGCCATTTATAGCAAGATCCTTTAAAGACATCGCCTGCCCCTCGTTAACGAGTTCCTCGTATCTCTTTACTATCCCGTCTAAGAGCGACAACTTCTCCTCCCTCAGGAGATTGCTCTGAGCAAGGACATCCGCCCTATGAACTTTAAAAAGGTCATGCATGTTATCAACCCCGACCCTGGAAGCCGCGCGCCTTATAACCCTATCTGAAACCTTGTCGCCCCAGTTATAATCGTGGTAAAAGATAAGCGTCTTCGCCTTCTTGATTGTGTCATTATCGAATCTAAGTCGCCTAAGAATCTTAACCGCTATGTCCGTTCCGACCTCGGCATGCCTGTAAAAATGGCAGGTTCCATTGTCATCCATAGTCTTTACCTCAGGCTTTCCTACATCATGTAGAAGCATAATCCAGCGAAGAGTATCATTGGCCTCGATATTCTTAACCGCAACCAAAGAGTGCGTGCCGACATCGTAGCAATGATGCGGATTCTCCTGCGTCGTCTCGAGCATTTTATCAAATTCAGGCAAGATTATCTTAGTAATTCCAAGCTTGTAGCCAACATTTGCCAAAAGCTCAGGATTATCGCTCACCAGGAGCTTGGTAAGCTCCTCCCTGATTCTCTCGGCGCTGATGTCATTTAACAAGGATGCCTTATCCTTCATAGCCTGAAGCGTTTCGTCTTCTATGTCAAATGACAACTGCCCGGCAAACCGCATCGCCCTTAATATCCTTAAAGCGTCCTCGTCGAATCTCTTCCTCGCATCGCCAACCGCCCTAATCACGCGATTTTCGAGGTCTTTTAAGCCGCCGTGAAGGTCAATCAAGCCCTCTTCCTCGTTGTACGCCATAGCATTTATCGTGAAATCTCGCCTTAGAAGATCTTCAGCCAGACTCTTGGTAAAAGTCACTTCTTTCGGTCGGCGGTGATCTTCGTAAGTTCCGTCAACCCTGTAAGTCGTAACTTCGTAACTCTCGTGATTGTATCTGACCGTAACCGTCCCGTGCTTTAGACCGGTGTCAAATGTTTTGGGGAATATAGATTTTACTTCGTTCGGCTCTGCATTTGTCGTGATATCAAAATCCTTCGGAGGAAGGTTTAAGAGGGCGTCCCTAACCGAACCACCGACAATGTAGGCCTCGTATCCTTCTTTATGTAATTGGTTTAAAATGTATCTGACATTTTCAGGTATATTAATATTCATGTCCCCACTCCTTAAATTATCCCCACTAAATCCAATATGTCATGTGTTGATATACTTAATATTAGCGCACAAAAACTCGGCAGCTGTACGACGTCAACCACCGAGCCTTTATAAATTCCGATCTCTTTTCGATATGGTTAGTATAGCATCAGATTATGATATTCTTAAGATAATAAACTGATAAATATGTGTGTTAATACTTGCTATACTGCGACAGAATCCATTTGCCCGACTGGGTTAGATCCTGATCCTTAAAACCACCCTTCTTATCGCAATTAGGCTTCAGAAGAGCCGACGTCTCGTCCTTGTTACACAAACTCCATGTCGCACAAGACAAATCGTATTTCTTGATTAACTTAAACCATTCCTTCGCAGATGACTTATCAATTCCGCCGGAACCCGATGCGTCGCAAATACTATACTCACTGATGAAAACAGGAAGTCCTGCGTCAATTGCGGTCTTAGCCTTGTTTCTAAGGTCTTCCTTGTGAGTCGCTGCATAGAAATGAAGCGCATACATGAGGTTATCACCCTTAATCGGGCTCTTAGCCACAATATCAACATCCTGGCTCCAGGTAGGAGTTCCGATGATGATAATCGCGTCTTTATCATTTGCACGAATAACCTTAATCATCTTGTTAGCGTAAGGCTTGATGTCGTTATCCCAAGTGGTTCCGCCGTTTGGCTCATTACAAATCTCATAAATAACGTTGTCGTAGTCTTTATATGCCGAACTCATTTCCTTGAAAAATGATTTCGCGCGCTTTATGTTGTCCTCGGTATTAGGATTGTTGTCATTTAAAATATGCCAATCTATGATGACGTAGAGTCCAAGCTCGGTTGCGTACTTAACGCCCTCCTTGACCTTCTTGTGCATCTCCTTGGTGTAGCCGGCATTTGGATCAGAATACATAGCAAGCCTTATAAGGTTGACGTTATAATTCTCCTTTAGTGACTTAAATGCATCCTTGTTGACATACTCAGGGAACCAGGCAATACCGTGAGTTGAAACACCCTTTAGCTGGTATGGATCGCCGTTCTTATCGACAATCTTGGTACCCTTAACCTTAAGCTTGCCGTGCTTCTTGACCGGGTCACCTTCATTTAACACGATCTTCTTGCTGTCCTCAACATCCTCGGAATCATCTTCCTCTTCTTCCTCTGCGTCCTCAGGCGCCTCGTTGTCACCGCCAAGACCATTAACATCTATCTTCTCGTCACCCAAAGTCAGCACCGTCTTAGCAGGCTCGAAGCTTCCATTGGTATCCAAAATGAAACCGAATTCCGCCTTGCCGTTAGGCGCGATAGTTGCGTTGTAGTCAGCAGGTGTTACGCTTAAAGTCGTACCCTTAAGTTCAAAATCACCGTTCCAGCTCTGCTCAAGCTTAGCACCCTTTGGAACTGTAAGATCGACTTTCCATGAACCCACCTCGCTCGACTTGTAGTTCATAACGCTGGCATTTATCTGGGTTGCGGTCATTCCATTGGAATCCCAGGTTCCAGACAAAGTGTAGATAACGTCACCATTGGCAGTCTTAGCCTCACCGGTTTTAGGTGCTTCAGTTGTCCCTTCACTCGACTCTTCGGTAGTCTCTTCCGCCTCTGTCGTAGCCGGAGCTTCCGTTGCAGGCTCTGACTTGCTACCGCTTCCTCTTCCAAGCAAAAACGCGATAATAAGCGCCATTACGACGATTATCGCAACAAGTATTATTGTAATCGATTTCTTCATAGCTCTCTCCTCTTACTCCTGAACATGCTCTAGACCTTCGCGCATAATTGAAAATACATGCTCGTCGTCTAGGCTGTAAAATGTTGCTTTGCCGTCTCGACGAAACTTAACAAGACGGCTCTGCTTAAGGTTCTTAAGCTGATGAGATATCGAGCTCTGACTCATATCTAAAGTCTTCGCAATATCGTAAACGCACATCTCACCGCTATATAAGACCAATAATATCTTAAGCCTCGTTGAATCACCAAATATCTTAAAAAGCTCTGAGAGGGCGTAAATGCCATCCTCATCAGGCAGTTCTTCTTGAATCTTAGCCACCTGTTCAGGTGTAGCGTACTTTAAATCCATCATAGTCCCTCCATTCGTAATCAATTCGACATATGTTCATATATTGTAGAATTATATCACATATTTACTGACCCGGTCTACTTTTTCTTGTCTCATTTGTCTGAAAAACCACCAAATCCTCAACTATCAGAAAGCTTGTCTCCCCTAAATCTCACTCTTAAGTATGTCGCATAAAGGTCGCTATACTCCTTCTTCACCGCCTCTTCACCTATCTTATCTTCAAGCACCCTAACGTCGTAAATAAGCTTATTCTCAGGCGACATAAGCGCATATCTGACTTTCTTTATCGCGATTACTAGTAATACGGCAAATGCAATCGAAGCCGCAAACGCAAACAGATAGCGGAGTTTACCGCTCTTATCGGATGAATTGTCAGATGGTTTATTCGTACCACGGGGTCCGTCCCCCTGGTCATTTGCGTGAGGTTTTTGTGAGATTGAACCGGTGGGTCCGTCCCCTTGGTCATTTTTGTGATAATCTTGTGAGGTTGAACCGGCGGGTCCGTCCCCCTGGTCACGTTTACCAAAGCCCCACGAGACCATTCCATATTCACTTGATGGTGTAGGCTCAAACGGCACCCATCCAAAGCCCTCAATATAAGCCTCCGGCCAAGCGTGCGCCTCATTACTCTTAACCATATCGGTACCGCGTTCATCATGCAGGTATCCAACCGAATATCTTGAAGGAACCCCGACTACTCTAAGCATCTCAACCATTGCCGAAGCAAAGTGTACACAATATCCCTTCTGATCCTCAAATAAAAATGAATCTATGTAATTGTTCGACTCTGTAAGGTCAGCTCCCAAATCATATGTATACTGATGAAGAAATTGATTTATCGCACTCGCTTTAGCATACGGTGTGTCGCATCCTTTAGTCACCTCTTTGGCCAATTCCTTAACTCTCTCGCTTGCAAATGAAGAATCAAGATATCTACTCAAATCAATATCTTTACTTGCCTCGTACTCCTCGCGCGAAACAATCTTGGTAAAGTCAAGATAGTAAATATCCTTTGCATAATCACAAATCGTATCGTAATCTTCATACATTTGATTACCGTCAAATGTTAGCAAAGACTCAACAACATCCGGACTTTTATAGTCAATTATTATGTACTTGAGTTTATAGTCAAATCCTCTTTTCTTCTTCTCGGGAACCGAATCAGCGTACACTTTAAGCGTGCAAATCGGCTTGATGATATCCGTTGTCTTCAGATATTTATACCTTGCGTCACACTCCACAAGTCTCGAGAAGTTATAAACATCACTGTTGCTGATTCCCGAATGATAGAGCGCATTCATATACGTCGCAAACCACTTATTACCATCGTCCTCATCAACATCTTTGGCTCCCTCAGCGTCAAACTCAAGAAAGCTCCTGCCCTTTAGATAGACCTTAGTCCTCAAACCATCGTGAGAGAAGCTCATCTCCTCGCGCTCATTGCTGATAAGCCCTCCGGACAATCCGCCTTCCTCCGAGTAGCCCGTATAGCTCTTGCTCGCTATCCCGGAAAATGCGTATGACACTTCGTCAACCACTCTCGCACAGACCTTCTGAACTCCTTCAACCGCCTTCTTTACAATCCCCCATTCGTAAGGATCATCACTCGTAGGCAATGCAAGAAGGGAAATCGCAAGCACAACAGGAACGGCTGCATAATATACATTTTCTTTTTTGACAAATGATATCAGCACATAAAAAAGCATGACAACCAGGCTAATAACTGTGTACTTTTCTGCATCCCTATAGTTAAAAATCCAAAAAGCAAAACCTAGCAACGTTATAAAAGGCCAGCCATACTTCTTAATCTTCTCATTTCTTAAAATATAAATAACCAATGCTATGGCAAATGAAGCCGCAACCATCTTAAAAACGCCCATGTCTCTTGCTATCACACAAATGACCGCCGACATTATAAGATACAAAACAATGTCTAATTTCTCTAAATCAATAAAAAGCAACACTGCCGAAAGCACGAGAAAAAGAGCGCTATAAGAAATCATAAGCACTCCATCTACCAAAAACCAATCCATATATTTAATTGTTGCAAATGATACCAAGACAAATGCAATCATCATTGGAAATGATATTATATATTCTATTAATCTCTTGACTTTCTCACTCATGCCGTTCACACCTTAAGTGCCTTTTCATTTTCATAGTAATAAAGAACTGTCCCGTCTATCTTAAGGGACGCCTCAATAAGCTTCTTCTCGGCAGAAGGATCAACATCCCCGCCGACGCTTCCGAATTCCTTCAACCTGTCAGGGTAAAACTTTCTAAACGTATCGTACCCATCAATCATTATATCTCTGACACCGGCACTGTAATAGAATATCCGGACCGGCTTCTTGATTCTCGCAAAGCAATTGGCAACAGACACTACATAATCCAGCATGTAATCCTTGCCCTCAATCGTAGCATTGACATCAGGCACAACGAAAAGGTTCACCATGTCCGATTCCTGCTTGTCGTAAAGCCTTGTATAAAGCTTCCCCGTCCTTGCGTAATTCTTCCAGTGCACATGGGAAATGCTGTCGCCCGCACGATACGGTCTTATATCATTGCCCAGAGTAATCTCCTCGCTGTCAAGCTTGTAAAGGTTATTCTTACTTAGGTTGTTATCAAGAATCTTGTTAATATCTTCATTTGCAATGTCAGTAATTGCAGGCAAAACATACACCCTCATAGGTGAAGGCGTGTTGTACGACATTTTGAATATTCCAAAACAATCTGAAATTGTGATCCTTGTTATCCCGGCGATATACCCACCGGCATATCTACAGGATATCTCCGTGCTGTAATTGATTGATTCTCCCGGAAGCAGAGAATATTCGACGCCCATCAAATCTTCTTTAAACTTTGTTATCTCGTCATCTTTGGCAAATGATACTCCTGCAATCGGCAGTATACCTGCATTTGACAAAGAAAGCGTATATGGCTCCGGTCTGTTCTTATAAAGTAGTCTTACATCAACATCCTGAAAGATTCTTAGCGCGAACCTCTCATAGAAGAGCCAGAGCAAAGTGACAGGAGTGTACAGTACCAAAGTGTAAAACACAATATAGGTAAACGCTCCACCCACATTGCTCACAAGAACTCCCGACCCTATAAGAAGAAGGAGATAAACAATCCGAGGAATAAAACTTAATCTCTTCATCGTGGCCTCTTTACTTTTTCAATAACTCGTGTAATTACCTTAATACCGGTCTCTCCGTCGATTCTTGATTTAGAAGTCAGAACCAGTCTATGTGGAAGTGCAACTTTAGCCATGGTAATTATATCTTCCGGAATCACAAAATCCCTGCCCTCTATAAACGCACAAGCCTTAGACGCCATCAAAAGATCCAAACCTGACCTTGGACTCAATCCGTACTCCAATTCATCTAAGCCTCGTGTCTTGTCGACGATTTCGAGAGCGTAAGTTATCAGCTCGTCGCTCATTATAACATTTGCCACCTGAGACTTAAGACTGACAATCTCGTCTGCAGTGACAACCGGGGTGATTGGTGACTTAAGTTCGCCATTTAAGAAGCTCTTGGCGAGCTGAATCTGCATATCTTTATCCGGATACCCGATGCTAACCTTCATCATGAAACGGTCTAACTCCGCTTCAGGAAGCGGGTACGTTCCTATCTGCTCGGCAGGATTCTGAGTCGCAATAACCATGAAAGGATCAGGTAGCTTAAATGTCTCCTTGTCGATTGTTACCTGCCTCTCCTCCATCGCCTCTAAAAGTGCTGCCTGAGTTCTAGGCGAAGTTCTGTTAATCTCGTCCGCAAGGACAATTCGATTGTGGATAGGCCCTTTAACTATGTCAAATTCCATTGTCTTGCTGTTATAAATTGATGCACCCGTAATGTCCGATGGAAGTGTGTCAGGAGTAAGCTGAATACGTCCAAAATCACATTCGATAGAATCTGCCAAAGCCTTGGCTAACGTGGTCTTACCGACACCCGGAACGTCCTCTATAAGGATATGTCCTCCGGCAAGAAGAGCTATAAGCATGTGCTTTACCACTTCCTCCTTACCGATGAAATGCTTAGAAATGTTGGTGATAATCTTATTAATTGATTCTGACATTACTGTTCTCCTTTATTTGCTTGTTCCGACAAATCTCTTGCCCGGTGCAAGCTTGATTCCTTTTAGTCTTGCAAATTCCGATACAGTCACAAGTTCATATCCTTGATTCTTAAGTTCCGGAAGTGCTTTGATAAGTCCGTCTACAGACCACGGATGCGAGTCATGAATCACGAGCACAGCGCCCGGATGAACCCTCTTCTTGATGTTGTTATAAACAACATCTGATGACGTCGTTTCGTAATCATTTACATTGATATTCCACATAATAAGCGGACATCCTTTATTCTTAAGCGCCTTAATAACAGTATCGTTAGTCGCGCCGTAAGGCGGTCTAAACATAACAGGGCTAACTCCCGTGTAATCCTTAATTATCGATCTCGTCTTAGCAACATCACTCTCCACCTGCGCCAAAGTCATCTTGGTGAGATAGTCATGATGCCATGAGTGCATGCCAAGCTCGTTGCCATTCTCTTTCATCGTAAGAATCGTGCTCTTCTTGCCCTGCGCCTCAACGCCGACCATAAAGAAAGTTCCGTGATAATTGTATCTCTTAAGAGCTTCTAAAAGCTTAGGAGTTGAGCCACTTGGTCCGTCGTCAAATGTCAGACAGATAAGTTTAGATGAGCTCTTAACCTGAAGCTTAACGCTTGATTTAACTCCATTATATGTCTTGGCCGTAATCTTAACAGTGCCCTTCTTCTTGGCTTTAATAATGCCTTTTTTATTAACAGTTGCAATCTTTTTATTGGATGATGAAAATGTTATCTTTCGGCTGGCAGTATTCTTGCCTACGCTCGCTAACAGCTTGGCTGTATCATTTGTAAAAAGATAACTCGCGCTTGATTTAAGAGTTAACGACTTGGGTGCTTTCTTAACGATAATCTTGACTTTCGAGCCGTCTGTCAGTTTCAGCTTAACGCTTCCGACCTTGATACCTTTAACGGTCTTGCCGGACACCTCTACGACCTTGTTGTCTGAAGTGGAGCTTGCTTTGGATGCAGGGTTACTGCTTGCGTCGTTAGAAGCATCGCTGCTTGCATTACTTGAAGCGTTCTCACTTGCATCGGTCGATGCCTCACTGCTTGCGTCTGTTGATGCATCCTCACTCGCGTCTTTAGAAACTGTTTCTATTGCTACTTTCTTGGGAAGTTTCAGCTTCTCTCCCACACCGATTGTGTATGTTTTGATAGATGCATTGACATGTGCCATATTGAAAAATGCTATTATAAGCATTGAGATTAATACTGTTGTGAAGTGTTTTGATTTCATTTCTGCCTCCATAAGTTTAGTAACTTAATAATACCACAGAGGGCTAATTTAGGCAATATTCGGAACTTATGTCATTCATTCTGCTCCTGTCATTCTGAGCGTAGTGAAGAATCTTTAAGATCCTTCGTCACTTTGCTCCTCAGGATGACATGTTCTACCCCACCTGTCATTCTGAGCGCAGCGAAGAATCTAAAAAGCAGCAGGCATAGCCTGCTGCTTCACACTGTTATTTACTTAACCTTAACTTTAACAACCTTGGTCTGAGCCGCTATATAGGTCACTACCTTAGTATCCTCATCAATATCAAATGTCTCATACGCTGTCACATAAATCTTATATGTGCCCTTCTTAGCCTTCTTCTTAACAGTAACCTTACCCTTATTGCTAACCGTAACATACTTACTATTACTGCTTGAATACTCGATAGGAGTTCCTTCTGATGACTTAGCCTTGATTGTATATGTCTGTTTCTTCTTCTTAACTTTGGAATACTTAAATGTCTTAGTTGCAGGTGTTGCAGTAACTGTCTGAGTCTTGAAATCATTGGTGTAAACATCGATTACAAATGCATTTGACTCGCCAAAACTATCGCTATACACTCTGTTACCGATATCGAATGTATCAAGAGTCGCTCCATCATCCGGCCTTGTAGGATCATAAACTCTCAAAGAAATATCAGCAGTCTTACCTGTACTGCTCTGCAAAAGCTCAACGAAATAGGTTAAAAGCTTGCTGGTGTTATACACATAGGTGCCCTCACCGCTTGCAACCGGCGTCTCTTCACCTTTAAGATCCGTACCAAATATCAAGTCGTAAGTATTGCCGTTAAACTCGTAGGTATAAACCGGATACTCAATCTCACTTCCGGGATCCTTATAAGTCTTAGTAGACTCCTTGTAATTGATAAATGAAACAGGGAACTTAACTTTATCATTTAAATTAAGAACTATCGTACCTGATAAAGGAGAACCCTCAGCAGGATCCGTAAATTCATAAACATCCGGTATACTAGGATTCATCAGTCCTGTCTGATAGGTGTCTTCCTTAACCAAAGACTTCAAATAACCCTTAACATCAGCCGGACCGGTCTCACCATACTGAGCATCTCTGCTCTCTTTATAAATAGTTGCTCCGATTCCGTACCAAAAAATCTCCGAATCACCTGTTTCAATGTAACACTCAGGATTATAATCAGGTATCATATCCTTGGTAAGAATAATCTGATCCCCTTTGGTAACAGGATACTTAAAAAGTGTCTTAACTCCGGAATTAGTACCATAGAAAATGTTGATGTACCCACTTGGCAAAGCCTCTTCAGCATTTGCAGCGATACCTGTTGTCAAAGTAAATGCCATGACAAATGTTAATAATAATGCAAAAAGTTTCTGTCTCATATTCATCCTCCTCTTCAGTTAATTAGATAGTATTAATTATACTATAATTACAGGGGATAGTCTAGA
>CAMVPR010000002.1 GCA_947169385.1 uncultured Lachnospiraceae bacterium
CAGAGAGATTAAGAAAAAACATTATTGATAATAACTATAAAAACAATTTAGCTTTTGAAAGTGTAATATTACTCACTGAAGAAAACTTTTATAATAATGATAATCCTCAAAAATGCCCCCCTTATCAATCTACACTAAGACATCATGCAAAGACGTTGTTGAAAGGAGATGATAAAGACGGCATAGAAGTTTTTCGTATAAAACATTGATTCATTTTACTTTCTCTAACGAAATACCTTCGACGGAATCAAATGGAATGAGGTTGTAAAATGATTTATATTGTTCTTTAGTACCAAATGTTGCGAAATAATATATTCCATCTTCAATATCATTAGGGTATTTATTTGCCCACATAGACGTTATTAGCTTATTTGATTTAACGTTGTAGAAACGCCAGTATTTATTTTGCTTTGTATTATCATCGTTCGATATAACATGAACCTCAATTTTTACCTTACCATATATTGCTACAATTTCGTTTTTAGGAATATAATACCATTGATTTATTGAATATTTAGGTATAACAGCTCTATTCTTCACCGCTTTGTTTTTGGGAGTGTAGTATAAAGAAAGCGCATCCGTATATGATTCTTTATCTATATTTGTATTTTTTGCAACTTCCCTCTTTTTTAATATTCGAATAAGCGTTTTTAATTTATTTTGAAGATTATGATTATTCCTTAACTGACGCAAGTGTCCTTTTATCACATACTGCGGAGCAGGCGGCTGGGCTAAATAACAAGGAATTCCGTTTGTTATACCATGTTTACTATTTTTATTTGTCTTAATATATAATTTGCCATTTTTTGAATGAGACCTTGTTACCGTCGCAATTTCACATTCAGGGCAAAGCATATGTTCGTAATATTTTGAGTAATATGTATTATCATCTTCAATTTCATCTAAGAAATGGACGCTGTTGTCCTTATCGTAAATAAAGCTATCAAACTTTGAATCTGGCATATGTTTTCTCCATCATTTTTTCATCTGTTTTGATAATTATCCCTAGATAGTTAATTCTGCAATGTGTTGCTATTATTCATGCAGCTTTATCGTATAATTCGCAATATAATAACCTATCCTTGTATGGATAGGTTATTATATCTTATGTGATTGTCTTAAATGGTATGCCGAACTAAATACGATTTAACTAAACCTTCATCAATTTCGTGATTAGCAATGCTCATTGTTAAAATGTATAAATCTACACTCTTCAAATCAAGTTCAATATTATTAACAGCTAAATAAACCAGAGCAACAGCCGCCGCAGTCCTTTTGTTTCCGTCAATAAACACCTGATTCGTTGCGAATCCGAACATATAGCGAACAGCTTTGTCGTATACATCTGGAAATAGTTCGTCACCCGAGAAAGTTTGATATGGTGCAGAACACTGAGATTCAAAAAGATTCACATCTCTTATTCCTTTACATCCGCCCCACATATCTATTTGTTCGTCGTGAATACGGAGTATTTGCTTCGTAGTTAACTTTTTCATCGGGCCAAAGCTTGAAATGCTTGAGCGTATTTCTCATTTATACTTTTGGATAACGCATCAATTTCTTCATCACTTGCATATTCATCAGGTTGAGATAGATTCTGCACATATAACGCAACCATTTTGTACGTCTCATCTGTCATATCCGATATTCTATTGATTGTAATATCTTTTGTAGGTATCATATAAACAGCTCCCATTTCATCTCTCCTTTCCTAACAATACATTATCAAGAAAGGTCCAACCACTGACACCGCCTTGATAACGTAAGGACAAGTGTCCATTGTTAAATTTTCTCCTATCGCCCTTCATACTTAAGGGCACTATTATCATTTGCAATAATATTATAAATTCTTTAATAATTTTTTTCAAGACCTATATCATAATTCACATATTCTTCGGCAGAACTCGTCCTCGTCAAACTCCCCATCAAGGAATGCGCCCACTAATAGTATTTTCTCTTTGATATGAGGGTCATTACTGTAGTAAATCCTATCATCAGGCTTATTCAGGTCAAAACCACTAATTGCGTAATTCGACATACCAATAAAGCCGATTTTATCAATAATATTTTCTAATACAACTTTGTTAGGTATTCCCATTCCTTTGAATAAGTCTTCAATAGTTATACCGCAAACTAAAGATAGTTTAGGAATAACAGATGATGGTATTTCTGTAATTCCACGCTCATATTTACTTATGGTAGACTTAGGGATTTGCGTCATTTCGCTAACCTTTAATTGCGTCAATCCATTGCTTTTACGAGCGTTTTTAAGTCTTTTCCCTAGTTCGTTCCTGATTTCCTGACGTTCATCGTCATTATGCTTCATATCAATGTTCCTCCATAGTTCTTATAAAAGTAACACTATTATACAATAAAGTAGCTATATTAGAAACTAATTTATGCAAGAAGTAGATTTTGCTCTTAAATCTTTATATATCTTCTCCCTTGACTTATAATTATAAGCGGTACAATTAAATACGAGCATAAAAAAAGCACCAGTTCTCTTCTCTGGAAAAGTTTAGAACCGATGCTATACTCTGAAGGTGTAACCACCTTTTCTTATTGAATAAATCATACCATATCTGGTTTTGAAAAACAATAGGGAAACAGTGGTTTTGTTAAATTCGCCCAAATTTTATAGTCAATGTGTGCTTTTTTATGCTCCTTTTTCTTTAAATGAAAGGAGTTTTTATTATGAAACAAACCACTAACACTTCTAAACACTTCACTTTCGAGGAACGCTGCAAAATTGAAGAACTGCTTAATAAACAAGTATCAATTCGCACAATAGCAGCAAAACTCGGCAAATCCCCATCATCAGTAAGTCGTGAAATATCAAGAAATGGCACTAAAATACGACCGGGCAAAAATGTATGTATCAACAATGATATGTGCTCAAAAAGGCGTGTATGTGGCAAGGAAGAATGCCGTCGGCCTTGTTCAGTATGCCCAAGATGTGCTAAATTCTGCGAAGACTATGAGGAACGCATCTGCGAAAAGTTGAATAAGTATAAATGTTGTAATGCCTGCAATCGCCGTTCTTCTAGTTGGTGCAAGCTCCGAAAGTTTGTATACGAAGCAATAGAAGCACAAAAGAAGGCAAATACAAGAGCCGCAGAATCACGCATAGGCTTTGACTTAACAGGCGAGCAGTTAGAGCAACTAAACGAATTCATTTCGCCTTTGATTAAAAGCGGCCTATCTCCTTATCATATAAAGCAGACTCTTGGAGGTATTGCTCCTAGTGAATCAACTATAAGAAGGCTGATTGACGCAGGAGAACTTGACGCTAAGAATATCGACTTACGAAAGAAAGTCAAAATGAAGCCTCGTAAAAAGCGTATGAAGAAGGCAGAATATCTCGTTTTATCTTCTAAAAAGGAAGGTCGCAAGTATGCTGATTACTTGAAGTTCAAAGAGGAAAACGACTTTATATCCGTTGAAATGGATTGTGTAGAAGGCCTTAAATCCGACAAGAAGGTACTGTTGACCTTATATTTCAAAGATTACCACTTCCAACTGGCGTTTTTGTTAGAATCCCACACTAAAGCAGCAGTTGTTAAAGCCATAGATGACCTAGAAAAAGCATTAGATTACGAGGTTTTTAATGCTTTCTTTGGTATAATCTTAACAGACAACGGTCACGAGTTCTCAGATATAGATGGATTAGAAACATCTTGCATATATAGTGACCTCAAAAGGTGCCAAATATTCTTTTGTGAACCTAACAGACCTGATGAAAAAGGCGGGTGTGAATGTAACCACAGGCTTATAAGATATGTAATACCTAAAGGTACATCACTTGATAAGTACACTCAAGACGACATAACTCTTATGATGAACCACATAAACAGTTACAACCGAAGGGCTTGTGGCGGTAAATCGCCTTTCGACCTAATGGAATCAATAGCTCCTTCGCTTTTCTTCAAGAGACTTGGACTTCAAAGGATGGCGTCTAGTGAAGTAAATTTAACACCTTCTCTGTTGACAAGAGAATAAAAAAGGTACGAAATATCTCATTTAAGCCCGCTACGGAATAACACTAAAAATAGTGCAGACAAAGTTAATGCAACACCTTAAAAAAGTGTTGCATTTAACTTGGAGTATTTCCCTATGGGCTTAGTCGCTATGCTCGAAATTCATTTCTTACCGGCTAGAAAGCCCTATTTTTAAGGTTTGGTAATTTTTCGTTACGAGTTTTCAGAGGGATAAAACCCTTTTAGGCTCTATAATGCAAGAGTGTTGCATTAACTATGAATATTTACCCTACGAAAACATTCTCTCTTCTCACCTGTAGCGGCGAACATCGTTCGCCATAAAAATCACCCGGCATATACGCCGGGTGAAAGAAGGTATGTTATGTTTTAAGGAAGTATGTATTACTTCTTAACTTTCGCTTTAGTTTTGCTTGATTTAACAGCTTTCTTAACCTTAGAGTAGTTAGAAGAGTTGGTCTTGATTGTTGTAGTAGCCTTGACTCCACTAAACGCATTCTTGTTAACTGACTTAAGATTCTTAGAACTTACTTTAATAGTCTTAAGTGTCGACTTAGCAGCCTTAAACGCTCCCTTGCTGATTCCGGTAACTTTAAAGGTCTGTCCGTCTATCGTTACTGTAGATGGGATTGTAACACTCGTAGCACCCTTCTTAACTGATGTTACAGTAACTGTATTCTCGCCGATTGCTCCACCGACTACGTCTTCAGGAAGCTCAGCCTCAGAATCATAAGCATTGGTTACGGTGTAGCTGATATTGCTCTTAACCACCTTGTCGCCTTTAACTGCAAGCTTTCTAAGGTTAATCTTAGCAGAGATTGAAGCCTCGTCAACAGCTTCATCCCCATCACTTATCTTAGCAAATGTTGAATCGGAAGGCGAATCCTTAAAAAGTGCAGATACAGCAACCTTCATTACAGGTACTACAGTTGCATGTGCATAAGCTCTCCATCCGGTAGGAACAGCCTTACCGTTAGCTGTAACTCCAACAACATCATACTGGAAGTATCCCGGATTTCTAAGGAAATAACTTGCATATGTAGCGTCAGAACCTAAGTTATCCTTAACATACTTAGACATCTTAATCTGTCTTGCAGGAACCGTAGCACCTGTTCCGTTAAGTAATTTATAATCCTTGAGTTCTTCAAGTCCAAGAATGTATACCTTATCTGTTGTAGGCTCACCTGCCTCAGCTTTGGAACCATCAACTACAGCAGTTGAGACAGTACTGTTAGCTATACTAGACTGCTCTGATGCGGTAAATGCATCATTTAAAAACTCGTTATTCAAGTAAGATCTTGCATAACTATCTTCCCACTTGGTGTTGCCCCAAGTCGATGTATACGGAAGATCTACAATAGCCTGATCGGCCATAATTATAGCCTGGTTACCTTCAACCTTTAATACTCTCCAATAAATATCTTCCTTAGCAGTAGATCCTGAAATATAATACTTACCGAACTTAACCTTAGCCCATACAACACATTTGTTACCAACATTAGTGGTTGTCACCTTAGGATCCTGAATTCCATCTAAAGAAGGAGCTTCCTCTGACATTAACACAGGGCTAACCAAACTATACTCATTCATCGAACTTGGTGAAGATGTAATCAACGCAGACTTAAATCTTCCGCTCTCTCCAGGTCCTAAACCACAGTCAGTAAGAGAAACACTGCTCATACCTGTAAAAGTACCCGTAACTGTTACAGAAGATAACGTTCTTGTGTCATCAGTATTCGTTAAGTCAAAGTAGTAATAATAATGCCCATTGCCATCGCTTCCATATCCCAATTCATCAAATGTTATCGGAGCCGCACCGTGAAGGTTGGTATAATATCCTTTCTCCTCGTAGGCACCATAGGTTGCACCATGTAAAGAAGCAGTGAAATTGCCATCCGCCGGGAGAAATGTTAAATTTTCAGTATATGACTTTACTCCGCCTAAATCTGTAAAATTATGAATTGATCCACCAAATATTACAGCGACTGAATTAAGCGCCTTGGTTGAAGTAATAACCATATCATAGGTTCCGTCCGACTTAGGTATAAGCTCTCCGGTTACAGTACCGTTGTCATACGAACCCAAACTAATCCGCATAACATAAGCGTCGGCTTCAACACTAGCAACATAGTATTCTTGCCATCCTGAATCTTCTCCATTGCCTAAATAATCTAAGCCAGTCAAATCTTTTTTTGATAATCCACTCTTTGTAATAACCGCCGAATCCCCCGCCAAAATTCGTTCAGTATTAATTTCATAAGTATGTGAAACAGCATTCCCATTACTAAGCTTCGGAGTGAAAACAACTGTATATTTATGCGCCATCGTATCTGTATTAGTGACTTTAGCCGAAACAGTATACCCAGAGCTGTTATTTCCAGTTACTTTCACATCAGTAATCGAACAACCTTCCGCAGCACTAACTCCAACACTTGCAAACCCCTGTAACACAAGCGCCATAGCCAGCATCCATGCCAGCGCTCTCTTTAGAAACCTTTCCTTCATAAACATTGCCTCCTTAATTAAACATAACAATAAGTCACGTAGTCAGCGACCTTAACGCTCTCCTTCAAAGCGCACAAATAAAGCCACCACCCCACTATTATTTCAATTATATAGGATAATCGACATAAAATCAATCTGAAATTAGCGTGTTTTCGTGATTATTCATAAAGAATATGTGATATTAAGGAGATAAATAATAATTGCCCTTCTAAAGAAGGGCAAGGATCCTTCGCTTCGCTCAGGATGACATATTATTCGTCAGAATGACACGTTATCAACCATTAATACTCCTACCTTACAAAATAGGCCGAGTGTACTCCTACGGAAAACAGCTCTCATTTTCCCATATAATACGCCATAATATGTACGCACTGTTCGAAATGACCTGATCTGATTAAGTCTTCTATCTCATCCCCTGTTCTTAAGGCCACGTTAACAAACTCAGTGTCATCAAGGTCTTGAGAATGAACCTTCCTACAATTCTTGGCTCTAAAAACATAGGCGTAATCGTCTGTTACAGTAGCTGACGACGGAGCCACAATCAATTTCTCCCATTCGTCAGACTCATATCCGGTCTCCTCTCTAAGCTCTCTTATTGCTGCTTTAAGCGGTATCCCCTCATCAGCAATAGGTTCAGACCTCGAATCAAGCGGTCTATTGGTCTTAACCTCAATTCCACCGGCCGGAAATTCATTGGTCACGCTCCTGATACCGTGTCTATATTGCCTTACAGTTATAAAGCGACCGAGTTCATCGGTCGCTACTATTACCACATAATCTCTTCTGGAATAATTGTAAAATGGAGCAAATTCCTGACCATCAGGAAGCTCGAAACTCATGCGTCTAAGATCAATAATCTCATCATTAATCACATGGTTAACCGAGGTCATACGCCATTCTAAATCTCTATCATTCATTATGTCTCTCCTATGTAGAGCACACTGTGCTCCGCTACAAATATTTACATGCCTAACGTAGCGGCGAACATCGTTCGCCATTCTTAGAACACACCGTGCTCCGCAACAAAATTATAAAGAGTTAAAGAAATCATCAACACTCTTAACAATGTCCATTGGCGCCATATTCTTAAGCAAATACTTGTCAGGCTTGAATTCTATGACATTCATAACAGACTCCTTGTCCTGCTTAGCAGTAAGCATCATAACAGGAAGATGTGCCGTTGCCTTCTCGCTTCTAATCATTTCGAGAATCTGAGGACCCGAAGCCACAGGCATCTCATAATCAAGCAAAACCAAATCCACATCATTCTTGGCAAGGAAAGTAATCGCACTCATACCTGAGTTAGCCATATAAACACGATACTTCTCTGAAAGAAGCGACGAAAATGCCTTGATTGTTGTAGGATCGTCATCAACAATCAATATCTTCTTAAGTCTGTCTCTCTCATGCTCTTCTTCCTGTTCTTCATCAAGATGTTCAGCTAAAACCTTGACGTTAAGTGGACGCTTAAAGAACTTGGCAACCTTGGAGTTAGGTATAACATTCTCGACCATAAGCTTCTGCTCATCTGAACATACAACGAAAAACCTAAGCTCCTCTTCAGAAATTGCATCATTAATATAAACTAACACCTTAGATATGTCCTCTGTCTTCTCGTTCAGATATAGTATCCAAAACTTAGGTCTGTTCTTAATCTTACTTAGTAGTTCTACATCAGGAATAGTAACATTTACTTCATATCCTTCGCGCTTCAAGCCACTAACTATTGCGTTAACCATAAAACTATGATTATCCCCTATTAATAAAATGTCCTTATCCATCTAAGACCTCCAGTAGTTTTTCTCTCTCTATATTATTAACCATTTTCTTGATTATATCATATTTTTCTTGTTCTTTATCAGGAATTTTATAAATTTCTAACATTTTTATGATGCTCTCCGCACTTTCGAAGTCAAATGCATCTATAAACTCTCTAATTCCTGCGTATGCTTCAAGAAGTTGCTCCTCCGAAATCGTCTCTCTCTCATCAAACACCTCATACTCGATGTCTTCAAACGCTGCCAGCCGATACTCGTAACTTCTTAACAAATTAAGCAATCTAGGAGTCAATCCGTGAACCTCAGATATCGCATCTCTTCCGTTATCCATAAGCATAACTTCGTTGTCCTCGCGGTTTCTTATGAAGTTACCGCACTCCTCAAGATAAGCAGCTCCCTCCGAAAGCTTGGTTGCTCCTATAAGTCTTGCGGAGCTCTTAAGCGAATGGACTTCAATTGTGTAGTTGTTATAGTCCTGCGCTGCCAACAAATCTTCTATCTTCTCTGCCTTAGAGACTGCATTTGCCTGAAAATCCTGAATAGCTTCAATCAAAATCTCTTCACGCACGCAATGCTCTAAGCCTTCCTTCAAATCAACTCCGCTAACTTCTGCAAACCTGACATCCTTAAGCGGATTGTCTACATCAAACAGGAAGTTCGTGTTAACCGACTTCATAGTAGTAGGTGCAAAATTAGGATTATCCGGCAATATTACCTTATCCTCAGGAAGGTACTCAATAAGCATCTTCTCTAACTTACTGCTGTCGACCGGCTTCGAAAGATAATCAATAAAGCCCTCGTTAATGTAGGTCTCCCTCGCTCCCGCCACAGCGTTAGCTGTAAGAGCAATAACCGGTGTATCTATATTGACTGAGTCCTTTCTCTCTCGAAGTTCTCTTAAGACCTCTACTCCGTCCATCTCCGGCATCCTATGGTCTAAAAATACCAAATCATATTTCTTCTTGTCAAGGTGTTTTAGCGCCATCATACCGCTAGACGCCGTATCTATCTTAATATTAATCTCTTTAAGAAGTCCCTTCATAACCGTCAGGTTAATCTTGACGTCATCGACAATAAGCACCCTGGCATCCGGAGCGTGAAGCGTCTCCTGATAAACCTTTCTGCTCTCCAAGGAATCGGAGTAATTGTCATTCATCTTGCCAATAGCCTCACTCTTGATAACCCTCTGCATTATTCCGAATGAAAATGTTGACCCCTCGCCGTATTTACTCTCGACCCTAAGCTCCGCATCCATCATGGTAAGAAGCTTTCTCGCCACGCTTAGGCCAAGGCCGGTTCCTTCTATATTGGCATTCTTGTGCTCTTCACTTCGTTCAAACGGAATAAAGAGCTTATTCATCTCGGATTCCTTGATTCCTATACCCGTATCGTTAACCGAAAACTTAAGAAGGATAATACTGTCCTCGATGATTTCATATCCAACATCTAAGGTTACTTTGCCAACCATTGTGAACTTAACTGCATTTGTCAAAAGATTGATAATACATTGTTTGAGTCTAATCTCATCTCCGTACAAGAGATTAGGTATCTCCTCATCAATATTAACTATAAGGTCAAGACCTTTATCGTTAGCCCTAGGCTCAATCATATTGATTATGTCGTTAAGCATCGATGAAAGTCCGTATTCTATGCACTCTATCTGCATATTGCCGGATTCAATCTTCGAGAAATCAAGAACATCATTAACCAGGGATATAAGTGTGTTACCCGCTGTGCGAATACTCTCGGCGTACCCTAGAATATCCGGATTCTGGCTCTCCCTAAGTATCATCTCATCAAGACCGATAATCGCATTGATCGGCGTCCTGATTTCGTGAGACATTGTCGAAAGGAAGTTGTTCTTCGCTTCATTCTGCGTCTTGGCAACCTTTAAATCATCTCTTAAGAACTGGTTGGCATTAATCTGGTCAACATAGTGCAACATCTGCTCCGTCGTCTCAACCAATGAGTCCCTCAAGTCTCCTATCTCATCGTGATAAATGCCACCGATTCGATTAAGCTTATCCGCAACAAGCCATCTGTCTTGACCTTCAGCCTTAGCAAAACTCCTAAATGCCGAAGACAAATCAATAAGAGGACCTATAAGCCAACGTTCTAACGCATGATCAACAATCACAACCAATATAACTCCGTTGCAAAATACAATCATACCCAGCCTTATAACAACAGAAGAAATCAGTCCCTTCCATCCGTAAAACATAATATTAACCACGCGTCCGGACATATCATCGGTTCTGTTAACCGTAGCTATGAGTTTGATTGCAAAAAGCGTAACCAAAACTCCCATTGCGACAGCAAAGCATCCCATAATAAACCTTGAAACACTCATAATACGACTGTATCTTATACCATTCTCATTGTAATAGTGAAGTTGCTTAGACTGCTGATAAGTAAGCCTGGTGCCCGGAAAAAACGTCTTAATCTTACTGATCGTACTTACATTCATGATATGTAGAAACAAAACTGCAATCAAAGATGGCACCATCATAAAAGGAACACCTTTTATAATCATAGGAAGTCTTGATACTATTTCATCAGTACTGCTATACACATTCACCGTGATAAAGTAAAACGAAGACAAAACAACACCGTAAATGACAGCACTGACCATGCTTTTTATCACATTTCTAAATATACTCTCATACATCAACCAGTATGTAATAATAAACGCTCCCGCAAAACCAAACATCGCATAGCAATTACCAAAATCATTAAACAACTCAAATACATACATCATAGAAAATGCAAATGTTGCAATATTGATTCCATAAAGCCCGGTAAGTATAATGAGAGGCACAATAAAGAAACCATACATAATCGGGTTATCCATGGTAGCAAAGTCAACATCAGCAATCATAAAACACGTTCCAATTGCTGTAATAATCGTCAATATGTACTTTAATATCCCTTTTTTGTATCTCTTTGCAAATGATTTAGCTTTGCCCATCAGATCACCCCATATACGCGAATCAGTTACATATGATCGCTAATCCACTCATAAATATCGTTATGTACAAGCTCGTATTCATCTTCGTTAAGTATCTCATGTCTAAATCCGTCGTAGAAGATAAGTCCAACGTCTCCTACACCCGCATCAATAATCTTGTCCGCTGCCTTATTAACTCCCTTTTTAAAAGCACCGACAGGATCGTCAGAACCGGATACAAAAAGAATCGGAAGATTCTTTGGAATTAAGCTCACATGATTCTTATCAATTATATAATTCACCGTATCCAATAGCACCCTGTAGCCTTTATTGGTAAATTGATAAGAACAATACTTATCGCTTCCTGACTTGTCTTGATTGTCTTTATTAACGCTCAGCCAAGCACGATTAGACTTCTCGTTAAGGAACTTAAGATTATATCTGCCTAACATCATAAGCTCCAGCAATGTACTTCTGTGTCTCTCACCAAAGATTAGGCTGTTAAGCATCAAAACGAACTTACCCATAATAACACTAGCCTTACTCTCCTCTCCGGTTCCCATAAGAATAAGTCCATCTATCTCGTTGCCGTAACTCATGGCATATCTTCTTGACAGAAAAGACCCCATAGAATGTCCCATCAAAAAGAGTGGTAAATTAGGATATTTCTTCTTGATAGCAATACTTACTCTATGCATATCTCTTACAATAGCAACATCTGCGCAAGCTCCGTTCATATAGCCTAATTCATCATCCGACATAGCGGTACCGCCGTGGCCTAAGTGGTCGGCGCCCACAACGACAAATCCCTTAGAATTAAGGAATCTTGCAAATCTGTCATACCTCTTAACATATTCAATCATTCCATGGGCAATCTGAACTATTCCCTTAGGATTGTCAACTTCCCACAAAAGCACATTAAGTGTGTCGATTCCATTGCTTGATTTAAGCTTAAGTTTCTTCATAGATAATACCCTCTTAGTTACTTAAATTATTAAGTTGCTTGTTTTTAACTTCTATAACATTAGCTTCATAAGCCTTCATAAAACGCTCGTAGATGGTCTTATCCTCAATACTTCTGTCATCAATCCTATTCTCATTAGGAATAATTCCACCGGCCATCGAAAAGTGTCCGCCACCATCTCCAATACCCTTTAGAGCATCTCTTGTCATATCTCCGGCATGAACATCAGGATCTTCACACCTTATAGAAAACTTAAGGCAATCCTCTCTCTCGGAGTAAATAATAGCCAATGTCACCTGCTCAAGCCTCATTATAAAGTCAGCAACCATAGCTATCAAAGCATCAGGGCAATTAAATGGTATACGCGCCAATCCAACAGCACCGAATATCTGGATATTCTCAATCGCAGCTCCGTACGCTCTCAAATCCTGAAGTTCCATATCATTGCTGTAAAGAGCTTTAACAAGATCCTGGTCAGTCTTATCAAAAAGAAATTCCATCATCTCAATATCAAGCTTCGTAACACCTCTGTTCATAGAATCGGTATCCATCTTAAGTCCATACGACAGAACAGTAGCCACCGTATCGCTCATAGGAGTATTGCTCACTTTATAATACTCAGCGATTAAAGTTGCGCAAGAACCGACAATCCTAACATCCTTATATAAGTATTCACAAGGATAGACAGTCTTATGATGATCTATAACCGCAACCTCATCACCCGGAATATCAGTTAAGTTGGCATTATATTTCTGCCCGTCTACCAAAACTACATAATCTGACTCTTTGATTTCGCTGTGCTCTACAAGACTGGCATCGATGTTAAATGTAGTGAACATCTTGGTCACGCTGATCTTGTCAACCATTCCCGTGTAGCAAATCTCAGAATCAACTCCATGATAAAGGAGAAACTGTTGCAATCCATACGCACTCGCAATAGCATCAGGATCGGGGAAATTATGCGTTTGAATCCATACTTTATGTCCTTTTAATATGTCAATAAGTTTCTTCCAGTCCATGTCTCCTCCTAATTATTGATTAGCCTCTAACTTCTCAATACCTATCTCTATACGTCTTAGAGACTCCTCGCGCCCAAGAATATACATAATCTCAAAAGCTCCACCAGGAGTCATAGCCTTACCTGAAACCGCAGTTCTAAGAGGCCATAGTCCCATTCCATTCTTAATCTCAAGCTCAGCAATATAATTAATTACATAATCGTGAAGTCCCTCTTCACTCCAATCATCAAACGTCTCAAGTTTAGCCTTCATCTTCTTAAGGATATCAAGCGAATTCTCAGGATTGGTCTTCATCTTCTTATGTGTATATAAAGCAATGTCGTAATCAGGCAATTCCTCGAAGAAATCAATCTGCTCCCTAATATCAGGAAATACCTCAATACGAGTCTTGACAAGCTCCGCTATACGACGCTTATCAACATCTCTGGTTACAACCTCATCAATATAAGGCTTAGCCATCTCGTAAAACGGCTCAAAATCCATCTTCTTGATGTACTCGCCATTCATCCACTTAAGCTTGGTGAAATCAAATACCGCAGGTGACTTAGACAAATGATGATAATCAAATGCCTTAACAAGCTCATCTAATGTGAAGAATTCCTCGTTATCTGTAGGTGACCAACCAAGCAACGCAACGAAATTGATAATCGCCTCAGTCAAGAATCCCTGCTCAGTCAAATCTTCAAACGATGAATGCCCGCTTCTCTTAGAAAGCTTCTGATGCTCCTCGTTAGTGATGAGTGGGCAATGCACATAAACCGGAATCTCCCATCCAAACGCATCATAGATTCTGTTGTACTTAGGAGAGGAAGAAAGATACTCGTTACCACGTACAACATGGGTAATTCCCATAAGATGGTCATCGATAACATTGGCAAAATTGTATGTTGGATATCCATCAGACTTAATCAAAATCATATCATCCAACTCATTGTTAGGAACACTTATATGTCCGTAAATCTCATCATCGAAGCTTGTCTCGCCTTCCTCCGGAACATTAAGCCTTACCACGAATGGCTTACCTGCGTCAAGATTGGCCTGAATCTCTTCCTTAGACAAATGCAGGCAATGTTTGTCATACTTGCTGATAGTCTTGCCATCTGAATCTACAGAAGTCTTAAGGCTGTTGAGTCTCTCCTCATCACAGAAACAATAATAAGCGTCACCCTGCTCGATAAGCTTCTTGGCATAGTCCATATAAAGACCGCTCTTAACTCTCTCACTCTGTACATAAGGTCCATATCCCTTATCCTTATCAGGTCCCTCATCGTGTGTAAGTCCTGTAGCCTTCATTGTACGGTAAATAATATCGACCGCACCCTCAACATATCTCTCCTGGTCGGTATCCTCTATTCTTAAGATAAAGTCTCCTCCCTCATGCTTGGCAATCAGGTACGCATATAATGCGGTTCTTAGATTACCTACGTGCATCCTTCCTGTTGGACTTGGTGCGAATCTTGTTCTGATCTTCATAATAAAATATCCTTTCTTTTTTATCCGTAGCGGCGAACATCGTTCGCCATTCGTGGAGCACAATGTGCTCCGCTACGCATTATTTCATATCCTTGTCAATAAGAAGTCATACTCTCTCTTAGCCTTCTCAGCATCAGGGTACTTACCTACATATTCCTTAAAACATTCATACGCCCCGTTAAAATCCCCTGTATATTCTAAAGCTACGCCCTTCTCATACAAGAGCTCTTTAAGGGCTCCCTGTCCCTCGTAAGACATAGCTTTATCAACTAACTCTAACGCTTCTTTGTACTTACCAAGCTGCATATAGCAATACACAATCTTGGCATCACATAAAGCATTGGTTTCATTGGCCGAAGTATAATCAAGAAGCATATCAAGTGCTTCTTCATACTCGCCCTTATCGGCAAGACAACATGCTACATAAGGCGTTACATCCGTATGTCCCTGCTTCATAAGTATATCATAGCATGTATAAGCAACCGTATATTCACCTGATAAATATGCAAATGTACCGTACTCCCTAAGCTCTCTTAAAACCTTAGAAGAAACCTTGTCTGACTTCTTGGTCTCCTTAGTCATAATCTCCTTACTCTCGGTAGAAAGCGACTTCTTAACAAGCTTGTAGCCTTCATCTGCGTACTTTTGAACCTCATCAAAGTAACCAAGATTCTGGCAGGTAACCATCAATGTATAGATAATCTCCGTGTCCGCATCGGACGCTGAAGCTGCCTTCTTAAGGCTATCGTAACACTCTTTATCCTTGCCTGTCTCATGGTAGCATAACCCCATATTGCCATATAGGTCCTTGCCATCTTCTCCGAGATTAATGAGCTTGCCATAATAGACTATCGCATTGGCATAATTGCCTCTCTTCATCTCGCCGTCAGCAAGGTAGTAATAAATATCCTTATCACTTCTTAGAGAAAATGCTTCCTTCTGCTTAAGTGCCAACGAGAAGCACTCATCAGCATCATCATACCAACCCATTCTGTAATAGCGAATCCCCGCCTCTCTAAGTCTCTCCTTAGCAGAGTGAGTAGCTTTAAAATGAATCATAAATGATAATGAACATATTATAACTAAAACAATCAATAAGTATCTCTTAATCATATCTTTGCCCTAAAACAAATCCTGCCATCAGAAAGATTGACTGCTTCTATCTCACCTTTATGCGCATCAACTATGGACTGAGCAATGGATAAACCTATGCCAAATCCACCTGTCTTACGCGTCCTTGAGGTATCGGTTCTGTAAAATCTTCTGAATAGCTTGGATAATTCCTCCTCATCTATAGGTTCTCCTTCGTTGATAACCGAAAATACTGCATGCTTGCCATCTTTCTTGAGTTCAACCTCAATGTCACTGCCGTCAGAAGCATACTTGATAGCATTCTCGATAAGAACTGACGCAAGCTGCGAGATAGCAGTAGGCTCACCGTTAATAATAATGCCCTCTTCTATATCATGAGTCAAAGTCTTGCCCTTAGACTTAGCAAGTGTCTCAAATGACTTGACAGACTCTAATATCTTCTCACTCATATTCATCTCAACAAGCGCATCTTTAGCATCAACAGAATCAAGCTTATCAAGCATCAGTAGCTGCTTAATGAGCGCATCTAACTGAACGGTCTGCTTCTTGATACTCTCAGTCCACTCGTTCTTGCCGTGCATAAGCTCTAAGACATCAGTATTGGCAGAAATGATAGCGAGCGGAGTCTTAATCTCATGACTCGCATCAGTAATAAACCTCTTCTGCTGCTCCATTGAATCAATAATAGGCGACATTACCGGCCTAGCAACAATCCTTGAAATCACAATCACAAGAATCATTGAGACAAATGCAATCGCAAGCGATATATAGAGAAATGACTTGAATCCCTGCATAGCCGAAGTGATATCTATATAATAAACATTGGTAATATTATCATCCTTGGTCATGTAATACCTATAATTAGATATCGTTCCTCTATGCTTATTAAGCGAAAACACTTCATCCGTAAGCTCTTCGACATCCTCCGTGCTTAGTGAAATGTGATCTACATCCATGTTGACAATAGTCGTTGTGCTTTCGTCGCCCTCTTCATTCTCTTCAATACTGACATAAAAATATCTATTCTCAAATCTCGACTCATCTGTAAGCCTATAGGCAAATCCTAAATTAGCGTTGTTGTCCTTAATGTGCTTGAGATCAGGGAAATCTCCGCCGTTGTCTGCGATTATATTAAGCATCGTGTCATACTTATTATAAATCTGAGTAAGGCTCAAGAGATTAACCACTCCAAGCAAAATGACCACAACTATGATAAATGTCAATATTACAACAAACATGAACTTTCGTCTAATTCGTTCCGCCATCAAATCACGCTCCTCATAGTTGTGTCAGTGCGTATCCTTCCTCATCACCTGTAATCGTTATATTGCCGTGGATAGCTTCTAACTTTCTTACAAGGTATGAAACATAAAGCTTCAACGCACTCTCATCAAAAAGATCTCTCTCCTTGTTGGCTTCACTCCACGCTCTTATAATATCCTCAAGGTTGTGCTTAACATCCGGCTCTCTCATAAATATCTCTAAAAGAGTAATCTCACCACCCGCCAAATGAAGGGTAGTGTCCTGATTGGTAATAAACTGTCCTGATTTATCAAGCACCACATTACCGCAAGAAATTGTGTTATCCTCTGTCTTAACCAATGAATCACCGCCGACTCTGATCATAGCCCTGATTCTTGCAAGCAGCTCCTGCATTGCAAAAGGCTTGGTAAGGTAATCGTTGGCACCACTGTCAAGTCCCAAAACCCTGTCATCAACCGATGATTTGGCTGTAAGCATCAGAACCGGAGTCCTTATACCCTCACTTCTAAGCTTGCCAAGAACCTCAATTCCGTCCATCTTAGGCATCATAATGTCAAGAATAATCCCGTCATACGCGCCTTTCATTATATGGTCAAATGCTTCCTCGCCGTCATAGACTGCATCAACTTCATACCCACTGTGAGTAAGAATCGCAACCAAAGGTTTAGAAAGCTCAACCTCGTCCTCTGCTAATAATAATTTCATAGTATATGTAATAAACTCCTTTATTCGCTGTCCTGAATCATCTTCTGAATCATCTGCATCGATAGATCCGTAGACGCGAGCTCAGACGCGCACCTCTTAAGCTCGTCAACTATGAGTTCCTGATTCTTGACATTCTGCTTGTATTTAAGCTGATGTTCAAGACTTGCCCAGGTATCCATAGCGATTGTTCTAATCTGTATCTCAACAAATACCTTCCTAATCTCGTCCACCATATGTACCGGCACCTTAACAATCAAATGAAGGCTTCTGTATCCGTTGCTCTTAGGGTTCTCTATGTAATCCTTCTGCTTAACGACAAGAAAATCTCCCTGATTTCTAATGATGTCAGCAAGTCTGTATACATCATCAACAAACATGCACACAATCCTTACTCCAACGCCATCTCTGACATTCGAAAATGCTGACTCGCTCGTCACTGGATATCCCTTTCTCTTAAGCTTATCTATCATGCTCTTCTCTGACTTAAGGCGTCCCTTAACATGTTCAACAGGATCACTAAGCCCCATGGCCACCTCCTGCTTACGGATGAGATTAATTCTTAACATAACCTCCTGCATGGCAGCTTCTAAGATAACCTTGTCATTCTGGGAATATATAGTTGTAATCTCATCTTTCTTCATAGAAACACTCCTAACCATCCGTTAATTATACCATAGTATAAGGCAAATGTCACTTCTTTATTAATATGTGGTGGCACAACAAGTCAAATTGTGATAGTATATAGTTACTTTATAAAATGGAGGAGTTAAAATGGATACCAATAACAGCAAGATTACGTTCAAGCGCATGCTACTGCTGATTTTTTCGGGCATAATCTTATACACGATTTCAATCAACTATAAGTCATTCTTCGGAATGATTTCTAATCTCTACACGATTATTTCGCCTTTTATCTTAGGCGCATGTATAGCATTTGTCATGATTGTACCTTTAAGATTTGTCGAGAGTCACCTTGCACCTAACAGCAGGAAGTTCGACAGATACAGAAGAGGCGTTTCGTATATCATAACCCTTTTGTTTATCGTAGCTGTTATTACACTTGCTTTGGTTGTAGTAGTACCTCAGGTAAGTAACGCAATAACTCAGATTATCAACAAGATTCCATCAGCATTTGACAGCTTTGATACATGGATAAGCTCACTCGCCGAGAAATATCCGATGTTAAAGGATGCGCTTGGCAACTTGAGTCTTGACGGTGACATGATTCAGAGAAATGCTGTCAAGTTTATCAAGAACTACGGTCTTACCGTCGTATCATCAGGAACCGGAATCATATCATCAATCGCAGGAAGTTTAACCAACGGAGTGATTGCATTTATCTTCTCTATATACTTGGTTACTCAGAAAGAGCAGCTCGCCGGTCAGGTTAAGCAGATTCTTTACGGATGGTTCAAGGAGTCATTTGCCGACAGATGCGTATACATCGCAAGATTGTCCAACAGAATATTCTCCAACTTTATATCAGGACAGTGTATCGAGGCGTGTATCTTAGGAATGATGTTCTTTGTGACATTATTGATATTCAGACTTCCTTACGCAATGTTAATCGGAGTTGTAATTGCAATCTCAGCTTTAATACCTATATTCGGTGCATTTATCGGACTCGGAATCGGAACATTCCTGATTATAATCGTCGATCCGATAAAGGCATTATACTTTATAATTATATTCTTCGTACTTCAGCAGATTGAGAACAACCTCATCTACCCTAGAGTTGTAGGCGGTTCTATAGGACTTCCATCACTTTGGGTATTATTCGCAGTCACCGCAGGAGCAAGCTTATTCGGAGTTGCCGGAATATTAGTATTCATCCCAGCATGCTCTGTATTCTACGCGCTCTTTAGAGAGGCGACCAAGAACAGATTAAAGGACAGGAGCATAGACAAAGATAAGTTTATTGCTATCTCAACCAAAGACAGCGATGAAATAATAGATAAGATTGAGGCTGAACTTTATCACAAGGAGATAAAAGAAGAAAAGCCAAAACAACCTAATAAATCCAAGAAGAAATAATAAAATGCGGCGATTATAATCGCCGCGTAATTTATATACAATACTTATCTATAATATAGGCAATACCGTCTTCATCATTAGATGGTGCAATCACATCCGCAACAGCCTTGACTTCATTCTTCGCGTTATCCATGGCAACACCGAGCCCTGCATACGCAATCATCGTCTTATCGTTGTGCCCGTCCCCGCAAGCTATTAACTCACCCTGAGTAAGATTAAGTTCATTTAGAAGATGCAGAAGCGATTGTGCTTTGTCAACATTTGGCGGCATAATCTCTAAGAAGAAATCCTCCGAGCGATACACACTCAAACGCCCCGCATATTGCTTGGCAAGTTCCCTCTCTCTTCTGGCAAGCATCTCACCCTCGCCGGTCATAAGCACCTTGTTGACAGGGAAGATAACGTAATCCGCGAAATCGTCCAATTCCTTAACACTCAAACCATTGAGCCTAGCCTCGTAGAGAAGATACTCATCAGTTCCGTTACCGGAAAGCGCGAATTGATTCTTGTATGTAACGATTCCGAGATCGTATTCTTTAGCGAACTCATAAAGACCCCTTATGTACTCGAGAGGAACTGTCTGATTGTGCACCACCTCGCCTGTTTTAACATTTTCAATGTGAGCACCATTATACGAAAGAACATAGCCACCGTAGTTGTCTAGATGAAGCCATTCGACATACCTCTTGAGTCCCGGAGTAGGTCTTCCGGAAGCAAGCACAATAATTCCGCCTCTGTCCTGATAATCCATCAAAGCATCATAAGTCTTCTTGCTAATCTCCTTTTTGGAATTGGTAAGTGTTCCATCAATATCAAGCGCAATAATCTTGTACTTCATAATATCAACCTCTCTTTATCCTCTTTAGTTGCGGAGTGAGCGTAATCTCGTTGACACACACTCCTTCTCTTAATTTCATAATATTGTAAAACGCTTCAGCAACGTCCGTCGGATCAAGCGATGCCAAGCAATCGTCATCAGGCGCAAAATCTGCATTTCTATATAGATTAGTCTTAGTCATGTCAGGCTTAATATCAATGACTCTGACTCCGAACTTTCTGTACTCTTCAAATATACTTTTGGAAAATGAAGTAAGTCCCGCTTTGGTCGCTCCATATGCCGCACCGTGAGGACTCGCTTTGGTTGCGGTAACCGATGATACATTGACTATAGTTCCTTTGTTATCCCTTATAGTCCTAATTAACAGATTAGTTAATATCATAGGAACCATAAGATTGACTTTAGTCATCTCTTTAATCATATCTACATTAACAGAATCCTGAAGGCCGTAATAAGCGGCACCTGCTGAATTAACCAGAACCGAGATAGGATTATCTTTATTAATATCCGTAACAGTCTTCACTAATGTATCGGTATCTCTAAGGTCTAATTCTATCTTAGTGAAGTTGGTCAGCGGTAACATTTGACCTTTATCAAATGTTCTTCCGATGCCGTAAACATGGTATCCCATCTCTATAAGCTTGTCAGCTATAGCTCTCCCTATCCCTGAGGAAGCGCCTGTTACCAAAGCATTATTCATATCTATTATTCCTTCCACAAAAATATCCTGTCTTTAGGAATGTACTTTGACAGTTCTTCAACCATCAAGCCCTCCATCTCTTCCATGATGTCATTGTCATAATGATATACACCATCCTCAAGCATGTAAGGGAACTGAGCGATTGATGAGTCAGGGTCACGTTTCCTCATGCGTTTTAAATAGTCCTTGGGAATTCTAAAGGAACCTACCGAAACATCATAAACACTCTTCAAATCAAGATATCTGTCAACCGTTGCAATCAGACCTCTATATTGATCTCTCCAGTTGACATCATATATCATCGGATCAAATGCAATTCTTATAGGGTAGCCTGCTTCTTTGGCAACCATTGCGCACTGTATCCTGGCCATAAGCGACGGAGCGGCTTTCTCGTAAACATTCGCAATAGAATTAGGTGATAAAGAAAATGATAGAATTACCCTGTCTATCGCATTAATTCCTTGTCTCAACTCGCTAAGGAGTCTTCCGTTAGAGGACTTGGTTCTAAGTTCAATCGTAAGATTATCATGCTTATCAACAAATTCCATCCAATGTCTGACATGATGTGTAAGCGGTTCAAAAGGAAGAAGATCCGTGTCATAAGAGATAGAAATGTAAGCTTCGTTCTCCTCTAAGATTGATTCCACTTCCCTAAACAAATCATCTTCATTTACAAAAATCACAACATTAGACGAAGGATACACGCCTTTTAGATAACAGTACTCACAGTCAAACACACAATTCATAACAGATGAAGCATAATAAAAATGCGCATTGCCGAAACTCTGACACACCTTAGCACCTGGATATATAAAGTTATCCGGCTTCTCAGCTAATATGAGGTTAATCGACTCTTTCTGCTTAAGAGAATCCTGAGAATTCTTATTAAAAACATCCTTGTAATGTCTGATTGGAATAACGTTGGCACGTTTAAAAAGTGAGATAATATTCCTAGTTACATCAAGTTCAAATACCTTCTCCTCTACATATATATGCGTAAAGTTAGGGTTATAACAATTGTCTTTTAAGTTCATCTAATATCATCATTCCTTCGCGTTTGGATTTAGCCGGCAACACTCCTTGATACTTAAGCCTTTCAATCGCTATCTCAAACGGTATATTCTTGGCAACCCAGTATTTAAACAACTGCCTTACTTGATTCGCCATAGCTTCGCTGCATTTTAATTCGCTAATGAGATTGTCAAGATATATGACTCTTCCCCTCTCAATCATAGGATTAGGCTTCCCGAGAATCTCATTAACTCTAACATCTATCAATGTATCTATATAGTCAAATAAAGGTTTATAAAACTCATCAGTATAATAGCTACCGTTGGTCGCACTGACAGCATCCTCGGGACTGTTAATCGGAATCAACATAATTGAAACCTCGTGAGATTTATACATCTTGGACAATTCTTGATATACATAAGAACATTCCGCATCATATAAAAGCGGAGTATTCCCAAGCTTCATAGCTGAAGGAATCGCTGCAGTCGGTAACGGATTGTCAGCTCTTGTCACAACCTGAACCTCAGGCATATCGTTTCGATACAGAATATCGGGATAGAAGAACCTATCCTCCACCTCGTCCCATATGGTATTAGCTAAATGCAAGCATTTTCGACCAGGTGCCCTAAAGCTCCCTGCATGCCCTCTTCCAATGTAAATGTAGGCGCTTACGTTGGCATCTCTCTTCTTGGTCATGAACACTCCGGACTTAACAAGTTCAACCTCTTCTTCACCGTAGTGCTCTCTTATAGCTTCTTTTATATGATTACTTCCAACCTTGACTAATATCATACGCTCACCTTCAAAAGATAAAATCCGTTTCTTATTCTAACATATTTGTATAAAAAAAACTACCTTGGGCAAGCCCAAGGTAGTATAAAATCCCATATTAATCAGGAAATGATTACTTCTTAACGTTGAATGCTTTCATTCCTGGATAGCAAGCTGAATCGCCAAGCTCTTCCTCGATACGAAGAAGCTGATTGTACTTAGCAACACGCTCAGAACGGCTAGGAGCACCGGTCTTGATCTGATTGGTGTTAAGAGCAACAGCCAAATCAGCGATTGTAGTATCAGCAGTCTCACCTGAACGGTGTGAAGAAATTGCTGTGTAACCTGCAGCGTGAGCCATCTTGATAGCCTCTAATGTCTCTGAAACTGAACCAATCTGGTTAAGCTTGATAAGAATAGAGTTACCAGCTCCAAGCTCGATACCCTTAGAAAGTCTCTCTGTATTAGTAACGAATAAATCATCACCAACAAGCTGAACTTTGTGACCGATCTTCTCAGTCATCTTCTTCCAGCCTTCCCAATCCTCTTCATCAAGACCATCCTCGATAGAGATGATTGGATACTTGTCAACTAAGCTCTCCCAGTGAGCGATAAGCTCATCAGATGTGAACTCCTTACCAGACTTAGGCTGCTTGTAGAAGCCCTTGCCCTTCTCGCTCTTCCACTCAGAAGAAGCAGCGTCCATAGCGATCATAAAGTCTTTACCAGGCTCATATCCAGCCTTCTTGATAGCCTCTAAGATCTTCTCGATAGCTTCCTCATCGCTTGAAAGCTTGTTAGGTGCGAAACCACCCTCGTCACCAACAGCGGTAACGTCGTCCATCTCTTTAATGAGAGCCTTAAGTGCATGGAATACCTCAGCACACTGTCTTAAAGCTTCCTTGAATGAAGGAGCGCCAACAGGCATAACCATGAACTCCTGAGTATCAACAGCGCTATCTGCATGAGCACCACCATTGATGATGTTCATCATAGGAACAGGAAGATTAGTACCCTGTACACCACCGAGGAATCTATAAAGAGGTATCTCAAGTGCAGTTGCAGCTGCTCTTGCTGCTGCGATAGAAACAGCCAAGATAGCGTTAGCACCAAGGTTAGACTTATCCTTGGTTCCGTCAAGGTCGATCATAACCTTGTCTACCTTGTAGGTATCAGAAGCATCAACACCCTCCAATGCTGGAGCAATCTTCTCGTTGATGTTAGCTACTGCCTTAGAAACACCCTTACCAAGATAACGTGACTTGTCGCCATCACGAAGCTCTAACGCCTCAAACTCACCTGTAGAAGCTCCACTAGGTGCTGTACCTCTTGCAACAGTTCCGTCGATCAAAGTAACCTCTGCCTCAACAGTAGGATTGCCTCTTGAATCCAAGATCTCTCTTCCGACTACCTTCTCAATCTCTAAAAACATATTATTAAACCTTCTTTCCGGAACCAGGCTTCCTATGGGACGAAGCGGGTTCCTAATTTATTATGTGTTCACCGAAACACATCTAAGCATATAATACCACAACTAAAAAAGTGAAACAAGAGCGAGTTGAATTAAATTTCTATTCCTCACCACTCCAATATATTGCTGCTTTGACCGCCTTCTTCCAGCCGGAAAGCTTAGAATCTCTATCTTCTTTAGTCATAGCCGGTGCAAATGTTGCAATCTTAACCCCACTCGCCTTAATGTCCTCCTTGCTCTTATAAACACCTGTAGCAAGGCCGGCTAGATATGCCGCGCCAAGTGCTGTAGTTTCAACGCAAGTAGGTCTGACAACGTCAGTGTCGGTGATGTCCGCCTGAAACTGCATAAGCATGTCATTGGCGCTTGCTCCGCCGTCAACCTTGATGCTCTTAAGCTCATTATTGCAATCGGACATCATGGCATTTATCACGTCATTAGTCTGGTACGCTATTGATTCGAGCGTCGCTCTCACGAGGTGTGCCTTGGTAGTACCTCTTGTCACGCCAAAGATTGAACCCCTAGCATAAGGATTCCAATAAGGAGCACCAAGCCCTGTAAATGCAGGTACAACATAGACACCATCCGAGTCTGCAACGCTTTTCGCAAGCCACTCACTCTCAGGTGCGGACTTGATAGCCTCCAATCCATCTCTCAGCCACTGAATGGCGGCACCTGCAACAAATACGCTGCCTTCCAACGCATAATCAACTTCATCGGATGTGCTCGCGGCAATCGTCGTTAATAGCCCGTGTTCGGACTTAACTGCCTCATGTCCTGTATTCATGAGAATAAAGCTGCCGGTTCCGTAAGTATTCTTGACATCACCGGGTTCAAAACAGCATTGTCCAAAAAGAGCTGACTGTTGATCTCCGGCGACTCCGGCGATAGGAAGCTCAGCTCCAAGAACCGAAGTGTCTGTCTTGCCGTAAATATAGCTTGAAGGCTTGACCTCAGGCATCATACACCTTGGGATATTAAAGTAGCTAAGTAGCTTGTCGTCCCAGTCAAGCTTGTTGATATCATAAAGCATAGTCCTTGACGCGTTGCTGTAATCTGTCGCATGAACCTTACCTTTCGTAAGATTCCAGATAAGCCAGGTATCGACTGTTCCAAAGAGTAGATTACCTGACTCTGCAAGTTCCCTCGCACCATCTACATTTGCCAAAATCCACGAAAGCTTACTTGCGCTAAAGTAGGCATCAGGTATAAGACCGGTGGTCTTCGTGATATAATCCGAGAGTTCTGAATCTTTCTTCAGTTCATCAATCATATCCGCAGTTCTTCTGCACTGCCAACATATCGCATGATATATAGGCTCGCCTGTATTCTTATTCCAGCAGATTGTAGTCTCGCGCTGATTAGTGATACCAATCGAATCAACATCCGTGATTGCGATACCGACCCTGTTGATGCACTCTATTGCAACCGAAAGCTCCGAAGACCATATCTCCCTCGCATTCTGCTCAACCCAGCCGCTCTTGGGGTAGATCTGCTCAAACTCCTGCTGTGCCATGGAAATGATATTGCCACCTTTGTCAAATAATATCGCTCTTGAACTGGTTGTTCCCTGATCAAGCGATAAAATGTAGGTAGAATCCTTACTCATCTTCTTTCCTCCTTTGAAATAGTGATGTAAACAGTGCCACAAAGAAAGCCAACACTATTACAAATATTATAATCTCTCGATTTAACCCGTGCTTCGAGAGATTGATTACCGAAACTCCGTCAACGCTGTCTTTATTAAGCGCTCCGAAAAGCCTTGAATCGTAGCTCTTGCCACGATTGTCTCCCATTACATATATCTCATTTGCATTCAAGGTAACTTCTGCAATATCATCGTGTTCTCCCATCGGTACAAGAGTGTAATCCTCTTCGACTTCCTCGCCGTTAACCAGCAAGATGCCTTTTTCCATCGAAACCGTATCTCCGCCGACTGCAACACACCTCTTTATTATACCCTCGTCGGTATCCGGGTCGTGTACCAAAACGACGTCGCCCTCCTTGATATGTGCGAAACGCCCTTTGAGGTAGATGCCTTCGTCTCCGTTATAAAATGACGGCTCCATCGAATCACCGCTTACCATGTAGAATCCAAAGAACACGCTAAGTATATATAGAATTATCGCGATAATCAGAGCGATTATCTGTGACAGTTTAACTCGTTTCATGTTACTTACCCCTATAAGATTATTTATTGAACCAAGCTCCTTCTGAGCAAAGCGAAGAATCTTTATAAGTACCCAAAGCGGTCAGTCCCCTTTGGGTATTTATTCATCCAGACCATTCTTAACGGAATACACTGCAAGCTGAGTTCTATCCTTGACGCCAACCTTATCCATAAGCTTAGATAATTGGTTCCTTACTGTTCCCTCTGCAAGGTAAAGTGCCGACGCAAGTTCCTTGTTGTCATACCCTTGAGCCACAAGCCTCATAAAATCAAGTTCTCTGTCGTTGAAGAATATCTCCTCGCCATCTGAATTATAATATCCCTCACTGTCTTCAACTTCAACCCTGGTAATATTCTGCCTCATGGTCTGATAAGCCGAACCACCAAAAACTCCCAATCCCGAATTAACCTGCTTAACTGCGGCTATAATCTGCTCGTCAGGAAGCTCTTTTAAAATGTATCCATCAGCCGAAACGGCCAGCGCATTTCTAACCGTCTCTTCATCGTCAAATGTTGTCAGCACCAGGACTTTGGTCTTAAGCTTATTGTCCTTGATAAGCTTGATACCCGCTGTCCCGTCAACTCCCGGCATACGCATATCCATAAGAACTACATCCGCCTTGTTAATCTTAGCTTTCTCGTATGCTTCCTTGCCATCGGATGCTGTTGCCACTACTTCAATCTCATCATCCTGCTCCAATATAGCTTTAAGTCCCTGCCTTAATATCTGCATATCATCCGCAATAATAACTCTGATCAATTCAACATCCTCCATACTATTCGTTAGAAAGTGGAAGGCTTACTCTTGTCATAAAGCCTTCATTCTCACCGGTAATAAAGTTAACCTTTCCGTGAGCCTTGTACACTCTGTCTCTAATCCCTCTGATTCCGTTGTTCTCTTTAAGTTTCTTGACTCCCTTGCCGTTGTCTCCGACAATCATATCAAGCGAATCTTCCTTAAATCTCAGTATGACATTCATACTTGTAGCCTCTGCATACTTATGAGTGTTGGTAATACATTCTCTTAATGTATCATATACAATCCTAGAAAGCGGTGAATATCTCTCATCATCCTCGCCTTTTACGATAACGGAAATATCAAGTTCCTTGACCTGGTTGACAAGCTGCATAACAGCCTTCGTCACAAGTTCGTAACTCTCTTCCTCCTTCATGGAGTTAATAGACTCCCTAAGCTCCTTAATTCCGTTGCTCGTCAATTCCCTGGCATCCTTTAGATAAGAAGAAGCCTTGTCATAATCTTCATTTGAAAGAGCCACATCCGCAAGCTTGATGTAAGAGTTAAGCATCGTGAGTGTATGCCCTTGCGTGTCATGCACTCGCTGAGCTATAGCATTGCGTTCCTCAGAAAGAGCAAGCTTGACATTGGCTACCTCTAACTTTCTTGTTACATCAACGTCTAAGAATCTATAGACAATCGTTGCCCTCAAGGTAAGAACCGCCGCAATTCCAAATCCTACCGATGTTATATCATACTTAACCGACACGATTCCAAAAAGTCTAAGCGCATTAAATATAAGAGGGAAAAAAGCTGCTGCAAGCACAAGACCTCTCGCCTTAACGCTCTCTTTCTTGGTCTTCCTCATATAAAGATAAAGCACTACAACACCGGAAATAACGTAAAGATAAGTTGTTCCGATATTAGTGTAAAAAAGAATACCGTACCCTACTCTGGTCATATTAAAATCGCCATAGTACAAATGATGAAACGGATTAGACAGTTGCATCAACTCGTGAAACAGCGAAGTCAATATCGTCACCGGCCAAAACATCCTAAAAAGCTTATACTTAACGTCAATAATTGTGTACTCAGCCACGAACTTGTACCACAGTGTTCCGACAAGACATAGTCCTGTGTTACCTATCGCATAAGCTATATCAAGCATATATGTCTTGCTCGCCAAAACAATCATAAGCTGAGACGCGCACCACACAAATATAGACGCCTCGAACCAATAGTAATATCTGTTATATTTGCATTTTCTTCCTAAAAGCCTGAGCACCGTCATAGATACTGCGATCATGACGGTGACAAGCATAAATATTATTCCATATACGTAGTCCATACTATCTCCTTAAGCTCTCTTCCACTCTCTCGTTGCTGCAAATGCAATAAGTGCCAATCCTACCACGAAGAGGTATACCCACCAGCTGATTGAAAGCCAGAAGTCTCTTGTCTGATAAATAACCAAAGCACACATTGTAAGAGCTGATAATACAACATATCTCTTGCTCTCTTTAAGGGCTCCCAGTGCCAATGCAATAAGCGCTGCAACGCCTGTATAGAGAAGTGTGAAGATGTCTCCATCATCTAGATTATAAGACAGATTTCCTAAAAATACCATAGTAACAATTACAAATTGAATATTTCTTATTGTTTTCTCTTCTGTTTCTTTCAGTAAGTATTTAAGAGCAAATGCAGCCAAGAGAAACGAAGTACTCATTATCTGCATGTAAAAGCTTGTTTCTGTACCCAGGATAGTATGAGAATCATTGACAACATCTAAGAATCCCACACACGATACTGCATTTAAAAGATTGATAACACCTAAAACTCTTTTAACCTTCTCTGAATGCACCATAAGGGATACGGTAAGAAGTGTGAAGATTATAAAGATCATGAAACAACTTCCATCACCGATATCGTAGATTTCATCATTTGCAACATATATAACGCCGACAACAGCATTTGCCAAAGTATACTTAACGAAATCCATCATCTTGAAGTTACTTGAATAACCGCTATAGGTTCCAAGATCCAAGGTATCATCAAAGCTTCTCTCATTAAATGCGTTCTGCTTAACGAGCATCATGCCGAAGCACACTGCCGTGATTAACGGAACATATGGGAGATCGTACAAGAAAAACTGAGCTATCCACATGCATATTGTAATTGAAAATGATATAAAGAGCGCCTCGATTCTGTCTAAGAGAAGTAATGTTGCAAGTAAGAAGAAGTATACAACTATTGCAAGCAAATCCTCATCAATGGCTGCATAGCGAGTACATACAAACTCATTTAAGTCAGCTACAAATGTGATCAAAGCTATTACGAAGAACCCGATTGAGAATGTCTGGCAGATTCTGAATCCCCTTTCCCCGTGTTTATCTCTGCTATGAAGATATGTCATTGTTGATGCTGCAAATGTAACCGCTGCCATAAACATCGCTACGTTGTCATCAACTCTAGCGTACCCCATCTGAAATACAGTCATCACTGTAATTAACATGCTAATTGAAAACTGCACCCAGTAAAGTATGGTTACCGCAAGCTTCATATTGTCATACGAATTTAAGAAGATGTAAAGAGCGGTCACTCCCAAAAATAGAAGTCCAGAGAGCAATACAAACATTGCAAATGATTCATTTAACACACCCATAAGGAACGGAAGTGGTTGAAGCATTACTACGCTTGTGACAACGTCAATTGCATTTTTAACGAAGAATAGTCTGAAAAGAAGTAATGACACTACCGTTACATCTGCAAATATTAAAAGCAATGCGTTGGTGTGCGCCTGATGAGCGTGGATTCCGCCGAGGGCGAGCACGCTGAATGCTCCGATGAATATTGCACCTAAGTAATAGAACACTGATGATACTGCTGTTAGATTCTTCTTCACTCTGAATAACCTGCTTGTTGTGAAGAAGCCGGCTGCTACTATGAGTAACATTGCATCCTTAGCAAGATCTGACATATAATTCCAGCTCTTAGTGATAAACAAACCAACCGCTACCACTACGAATACAATGCCAACACCCATAAGTATCCTTGTTATTGTTGTTTGATAATTCTTTGTATCCATAAGAATCCCTCCTTAAAGCGCCGTAGCGCATGAATTACTTTATCTTATGGGTACATTATATGTTTTATCCCTACCTCCTTAAAGTGTCGTTTGTCACCATGTAGGATGTCTTGCGAGTGACAAATGTAACTCCCCTTACGGGCGGGATATTAACGTCATCCTGAGCGCAGCGAAGGATCTTTGCCCTTCGAAGAAGGGCAATAAAAAAAGCTGCAGTCAATAACCGCAGCTTCATAGTATTAACTTATTCTACTTTAATACGTTATCATCACTTACAGGAATGGTAGTCTTTGCAAGTGAGGCACTTCCGGAGTATGTATCTTTCATCTTAGATTTCTTCCAGGTACCATAATATTCTACCTGTTTCTTACTTACGGTTTGAAACATATACTTGCTTCCGATGGATGACTTAGCTTTAATTCTGTAACAGTTCTTTTTCTTCTTGACCTTCTCTACCTTAATTATCTTATCTTTATGATCAAGTCTAAATTCTCCATTACTGGCATGACCATACTTGATATAATTCTTAGTAAACATAACATAGAACTGCGGCTGTAGCTCGCCTCCAAACTCACCCATTGAATTAGTGGCCCAAGTTCCCTTTAGGTACTTGGCAGCTGATGATTTAGTGCTTGCACTTACAGATGTGCTGTTAAAACATAGTGACACGCCTAATAATAACAATAAACCAATTGCTATTAATCTTGTTATTCTCTTCATGGTAATTCCTCCGAAATTTATTATTCTGTTTCGCTATATTATGCTAAATCACAACATTTGTCAACATAAATATGTCATCCTTAGGATCTAAACAACGAAATTCTTAATAAGATTCTTCGCTTCGCTCAGAATGACATGAATGTCAACATTATACCACCACATTATCATTTGACTCAGACACAACAGTACTATCATCAGCATTCGTACCCAACTTATATGATGGATAATTATCTATCGCCATCTGCACCTGATACTCGTTAAGCTCAATCTCGACGTCGACAATATTACCTGACTCCGGGAGTCTAACATGAATTACCGCGTAATGCTGATACTCTTCCGATGAATAAATGCCATCTTCATACTTCTTAAGTCTTACGACCTTTCTCGTTAACCCCTCTACCAACCTATAATCAATGGCATATATCTTCTTCTCAGTAAACGCATGAATATGAGTCGTACCAAATGCAAGACCGTTCTTCTTATAAGTTAACATGCGACTCTTGATATAAGAAGCTTGCAACGCATCATAATCAATATCTTTCTTTAGCCATCTTCTAACCGGCATTCCAATATATAGTGAAATCTCCATATAAAGTAACGCTCCAAAGATTGACACGCCGATTAACGCAACCACGTACCTTCCCATCATAAGAGCACACACGCTGCAAAACATCAAGAACACTAGAAACGCGCTCCACATCAGATACTCACGTCGCCTGAATCTCTTTAGAAGATCCTGTTTCATATTCATAAACACAGGTCGCTCAAACGGATGTTGATTGATGTATTCCACGTACTTAGCATGCCATTCAGAGCTTTCAAAATAATCTCCTTCAGTTATACTCCTGTTAACCTGAATTGCCTTAGCATCTGACTTCTTCTCTTTATTATACGCATAAATAAAGTACCCGATTATCGCAGGGCACACTATTACTGCCCCTATTATGCCCGAATAATCATCTCTTATTATAACAAGCCCCACACCTATAATAATGGTTGCAATTATATAAAATACTAATTCTTTAAATGTCATAGCATGAGGAAATGCTTTTTGGTTGTTCATCATTTACTATCTCCATATACAATCATTTTACTTATTATACATTATGTTTAGGTCTTAAAAACATCACCATGTAATGTGGCAGACTTAACTTAGATTCCTTAAGACCAACATTTCCAGTTATATACTTATAGCCTACAGTTGGTTTATAATTCTCAATAAACTCATTAAGCGACTTAGTCGAATTGTTCCCCGCTTTAACCTCGATTGGAATCACCTCTCCATCTTTTTCTATAAGGAATTCCAATTCCCTATCATCATTTGGCTTATAATAATATAAATGATATCCGTTCTTAACAAGTTCACACGCTATAGCGTTCTCGTAGACGCCACCTTTAAAAAATCCTCTAATAGAGTTATTCAATATGGCTCTTTTTGTTTCAAATCCATACATCTCGCATAAAAGTCCGGTATCATTTGCATATAACTTAAATTGCTCTTCCTTGGCATATGCCAACAATGGAATCTCAGGAGTTGTAATATTATAACAGGGATTAACAAGCGAGGAATCTATAAGCCACTGAACGCTTCCACCATATTTCTTACTTGTAGACTTCTTCTCTACAATCGAGTACTGAAACTTCTTTACCTCTTTAGCCAACTGTATAGGGATAGTGTCATAACACGCCCTAACCTTAGTCTTCTCTGCTCCTTTAGCATGCTTAGAAATGTCTAGCTTATAGTTATCAAGTATCTGCTTCTGAATCTTAGATACTTCACTGAAATCATGATGGTTAACGTACGATTCTACTACCTCCGGCATTCCACCAACAACTATGAATTCTCTAAATAACTGAGTATACTTATCATTGATTGAATTCGGAACTACTTCCATTGATTTATAATAATCATTAAGCAAACTAATTGCTTCCTTGTTATATCCATCCGCCCACAAGAATTCCTCAAAATCCATAGGGAAGAGTGTTATGAACTCCTCATATCCCGTCGGAATCGATATCGGTTCCTCAGCAGCATCATCACCATTCTCAGCATAAGTGAGTCCTAAAAGGCTTCCTGAAGTAATTATATCAAATCTACCATCTTCAGATAAAAACTTAACTGCAGTTCTAGCATTACCACAGTTCTGTATCTCATCCAAAAAAATGAGTGTTTTACCGGGAATAAGTGTAACTCCTCTAACTTGAGCTGATAATCTTTTATATATCTCTTCTGCCGACAATTCACCATCAAAAATATCTTTATATTCCGGACTAAGAATAAAATTCAGTTCAATAAATGATTCATACTCATTCCTTCCAAATTCTCTAACTATGTAAGTCTTGCCTACCTGCCTAGCTCCTTTAATCATTAAGGGCTTCTTACTGTTACTGTTCTTCCACGCAAGAAGTCTATTATATATCTTCCTTTTCATACAATCACCTCAACATTTGATTGACAACTATACAATACGCTAAATACAAGGCTTTGTCAACAAAAAGGAATAAAATCGGAGGTTAGATTTCTCGAAAAAGGAATAGAATCGGAGGTTAAATTTCTTGAAAAAGGAATAGAATCGGAGGTTGGTTTTCACAAAAAAGGAATAAAATCGGAGGTTGGCAACCAACCTCCGTCATATTTAATCCTGATTAGGTGCTTCAAATAAATCTTCTTCCAGATCAGCTAGAATATCCTGATAGTCGCTCTGGCTCGAGTGCTGGTTCGTACTGACTTTCTTATGCTGATTAACAGCAGCTGTTGACTTGGCAATAGGCTGTATGGTTCCGGCACCGGCAACACAACCGCCCGGACACGCCATACCTTCTAATAGATATCCATTATACTTACCGGTCTTAGCAACCGTAAGCATCTTGCGACACTCTGCTAAACCTTGCGCAGCCTGTACTTTGATCTCTCCGGCTTCAGGATGATTCTCCTTTATATAATTGACAACTGCAGAAGCAACACCGCCGCTGACAGCGAAACCTCTACCGTCTGCAGACGCTCCATGCATTGCATCATACTCTTCTAAATCTTCAAAATTGACATTCTTAGCTTCAAACATTCCCATTACTTCTTCAAATGTCAAAACAAAGTCTATATCACTTCTGATTGATCGTCTACTCGCCTCTAACTTCTTAGCAGAACAAGGTCCGATAAATGCAACCTTACATCCCGGATGTTCTCTCTTCAACAATCTACCGGTTAATACCATCGGTGTCAGCGCCATCGATATGCATTTGGCTTCTTCAGGGAACAACTTCTTAGCCATAACTGACCATGCAGGGCAACAAGATGTAGCCATAAACGGAAGCTCATCAGGGACCTCTCTTAAGAAGGCCTCTCCCTCTTCTATCGTGCAAAGATCTGCACCGATTGCCACCTCAACAGCATCTTCAAATCCCAACTTCTTAAAAGCAACTCTTATCTTCTCGGGAGTTAACTTCTTGCCAAACTGACCCGCAACAGCAGGTGCAATCGCCGCATACACCGGAACATCACTTCGTATAGCCTGGATAGTCTGAAAAATCTGAGCTTTATCAGCGATTGCTCCAAATGGGCAATTAGCCAAACACATTCCACACGATACACACTCTTCCTGGTTAATCTCAGCTCTTCCGTGCTCATCAGACTTAATTGCGTTCATTCCGCAAGCCTCTGCACAAGGACGTTTAAGCTTTATGATGGCGTTATATGGACACACCTTAGCACATTTGCCACATTTGATACATTTGCTTTGATCTATATAAGAACGACCATGTTTAAATGTTATCGCATCTTTCGGACACACTTCCTGACACGGATGAGCCAAGCAGCCTTGACAATACTCAGTTACACGCACCTCATTATCCGGACAAGCGTGACAAGCGAATTTAATAATATTTATAAGCGGAGGCTGATAGTACTTCTCAGGCTTAACGCATTCCTCGGCACCTGTAGATACAGGAGAATGTTCAGCTGCAGTTCTAAGCGGAAGTCCCATAGCAAGCCTCATTCTCTCTTTAACTATCGCCCTCTCTAAGAACACGCTCTCTCTATATATAGACACTTCTCCCGGAATAATGCGGTACGGAATCTGCTCCATCTCAGACAGACTTCCCTCCTCATATTCGTATGAAAGCTTTGCAACTTCAGAGAATACTTTCTTTCTGATTTCGTTAACTGTAGTAGTAATTCCTCGCATGGAAGCCATGTCAAAATCTCCTTCAAATTATTGTCAAATTTTATCAAACAGCACTTATGATAGCACATAATGATATAAAAATCAAAAACATAATACTGATACCGTGTCACCCGTAGCGGCGAACATCGTTCGCCATTTATGGAGCACAATGTGCTCCGCTACAATTATACCGTCACCCGTAGCGGCGAACATCGTTCGCCATGGATCTTAATTTTTTGTTGGAATCGGATTCTTAGTATGTTATCATTTAAACATATTATTTATCATATAGGAGTACAATCATGAACACACGTGAATTTAAACCGGGAGACATTGTTAAACATTTTAAGAGAGAGACATTAAGCGCCGAAGAACTTGCAACCAATATGTACCTTTATCAGATTATTGGTATTGCAGAGCACACAGAAACCAAGGAGAAACTCATCGTGTATAAGGCACTCTACGATAAAGACTTTATGTGTGCCAGACCTTACGATATGTTTATGAGCGAAGTCGACCGCGAGAAATATCCGGACATTAAACAAAAATACAGATTTGAGCTTAACTAGTTCAAATCTGTACAATTAAACCTCTTCGATAGCCAAAGTCAAGCCACACCTTACAACACCCGGCAAATATCACATTATAACCGCAAATGTTGTCCCCTCGTTCAGCTTACTTTTGACCTTCACCTCACCCTTGTTAAGCTCAACAATCCTCTTAACAATCGAGAGCCCAATACCATTACCGGGACTAAACTTATCCTTTTGGTAATACTTGTCAAATATATGATTCAATGTCTCTTCATCCATTCCGTGACCACAATCGGTAATTGTTATTACACTTGATGAATCATAACCTTCCAGTCCCAAAACCTTTATCGCTTCAGCACCTGACCTGATATATATAGTCGAACTACCAGGCGAGTGCTTAATAGCATTTGTCAAAAGATTAATCCATACATGCTCCATAAGCTCGGGGTTGCCTTTTATCTTAAGAATTGTATCTTCATCCATCTCGACATTTAGTCTCTTGTTATCAAACTCTTTCTCTAAGAGAATCACACATCTTCTAATCTGCTCAAACACATCATACTCCACGCTATTTTCTAATATTTGCATGGCGTTAACCTTAGATAACAAAAGTGTGTCCTTCGAGATGCTGCACAACCTGTCAGACTCCTCTTTTATAAGGCTTAAATACTGCATTCTCTCTTCATCTTCAACTCCATCTCCCGTCTCGTAAAGCAACTCCGCAAAACCACTTATCGCAGTTATAGGAGTCTTAAATTCATGTGCGAATTCGTTGACAAATGATTCCATCTCGCTTTTAGTTTTAGATAATTCTAAAACCATGTCATTAAACTCACTAAAAACTCTGGTGTACTCTTCAGCCCCGCGAAGTTCGATCTTGTAATCCAAATTACCCGACGCAACCTCATGAATCCCATCTATCAATCTCTTAAGTTTCTTCTCCATTCCTGTTTTGATAATCTTGATTACAAAAAAGTATACAACCAACATAAGAGGAATCATAAATGTCATTGACAATGAATTCTCCTCGTCAAAATCAAACACAAAATAACAAATAAAGCCATAGGACATTACACCTCCTATGACTACTATCATTCCTGCCAAATAAACCCATTTCATACGAGCTAAGGAAAAGAGTTTATCATCCTTATAATCATTGCTATTATCTCTCATATCATACCTCTTTCTGATTTAACACTACCTTGTATCCAACGCCTCTTACCGACACTATCTCGAACTCACTGCAATCAGCAAACTTATTCCTAAGTCTGTTAATATAAGTCTTAATAGTATTATAATCCGAATCAGAGTCATATCCCCACACATCATCCATAATCTGCTGCTTGGTAAATATAACCGAAGGATAAGACAAAAACTTATGTATCAGCTTAAATTCGATGTCCGTCAAATCTATTACTTCGTCCTTATACAGAGCGGCTTTAGTCTCTTCAGACAAGCAAAACTCCCCGACAACAATCTCTTTATCACTGCTTATCTTAACTCTCCTAAGAATCGCTTCAATGTGCCACTCTAGTTCCTCATAGTTGATAGGCTTGGTAAGGTAATCATCAATCCCTAGCGAGAACCCTTTCTTTTTATGTTCAAATGTATTCATGGCCGTCAGCATAATAACAGGAGTTACATCACCTGAAGCTCTCAATTCTTCAACAAACTCATAGCCGTTCATCTCAGGCATCATTATGTCGGCAATAATCAAGTCTACTTTCACGGAGTCCATAACATCCAAAGCTTCCTCACCATTAGCCGCCTCTAAGATTTCGTATTTATCTTTAAGTTTAGCCTTGGTTAGCAACCTTACAGCTTTTTCATCTTCAATCAACAAAATCTTAACCATAATGACGCCTCCTACTCACATTTCTTACATTTTATAATTATTTAAACAATTTAGCAACCCTCTCAACAAAGCTCAACTTTTCCTCTTTATATGCTTCCTTCTTAACTTCTTTTTTGTTTATATCCTTGGTCTTTATGATAAACTGAACTGCGTTGATATTGCTATTTTTATCATTTGCAAATGATACCGCATCAAAATCCTTAACATAATCGCTCATCATTTCATCTATCTGCTTGTCCATCTCATCCGGCATATCAGATACTTTATCAGCAAACTCGCCGGTACCCTCCTTATAATCACTGAGTCCGGATGATAGTTCTTTTAATCCATCACAAAGCTTACCTCCGTTGTCGGCAAGTTTCTTACTTCCGTCAGAAAGCTTATCAATCCCTTCACCCATTTTCTTAACGCCTGACACATAATCACTTAATCCACTATCAAACTTATTATATCCATCAGCGATATTCTCAGCTCCTTTAGTATATGCTTTAATGCCACTGTTAAACTCACCGTAATTATCCGCTAAAGAATTGATTGTTCCAACTAGTATCGCTCTGTCTTCGTCACTAAGACTTGAAAGATCCATATCTGATATTCTGCTTTTTAAGCCGGACAGTGCCTTATTAATTGAATCTGAACCACTGTCTATACTTTCTTTATTCTTTGATAATTGAGCTAATCCACTATTAATTCCTGATGATCCTTTAACAATCTTGGTACCACCTTCACTTAACTTGGAGTAATTCTCATTTACCGTGCTTAAGCCTGTATTGAACTTCTTGATTCCTCCTACATATTTCTCGACACCATCAGCCAACTCTGAAACACCATCATCTAGTTTACCGGCTCCCTCATCAAGTTTAGAAACACCATCCGACAGCTTAGTAAGTCCTTCGGCCATAGAGTCTGTATCAGGTAATTCTACATTCATAGAATATGGAACAGCAGCAATAGATATTCCTGCCATGCTAAAATCAATTACATCAGCCTCCAACTTAAAAGTTCCCTCCTTGCCGGGAAGCACTGTATAATTAATCTGTTTAGAAATCCCTGCATCTGCTATCTGTCCATCATAAGCGTTAATATTAGAAGCCTTTTCGTTATCAAGCGTCATTGAAATCTGAAGGAGATAATTATCATAAAAATCACTATACTCTTTAGTACTATTCTTAACCTTTATCTCAGTTCTAAACCTTCCGCTCTTTCCGGCTAATTCATCTCCAAGGATTTCTTCATCATCTAAATAATATTTTACATCAAATGTCCAAGGCATCTCTTTATTACCAACTTCACCCTGATAGTAAAAGTATCCCTTATCAGCGACGAAACTATGCTCATTTCCGTCGGTAACGATCTCTTCAGGATTGGTTAGATTAGTAACATTTTCATAATTACCCAAATCCTTTATAACACCCTCTTTTTCAACTTCAAACTGATTAACCACATAGATTTCCGACACACTTCCATCAAGGTTTAAAACTCCGTATACGTTTTCATCCTTTGTGTAAATCGCATCTCCACTTAAATTAAGCTTATTATTGGTTGCAGCATTATTATTTGCCGCTTTTACATCTTTAACCACAGGCTCCTTATGGTTGCTTTTATACACTCCAAATGACACTGTCGATACCACCAACGCTGCTGTCATCACCATTGCTATTACTGATTTTACTCTCATATTAATTCCTCCATTCTACACAAGCACGCCTCTTTTTTGCGCTTCATATTCTTTAGATTCTTTCTTACAAAAATTCGCCTTATATGTAGTCTTCTCAATCGCCTTATCAAAAAGCAACAACAATGCCGGCAATAATGTTATTGATAAGGCAAATGCTATCAGTGCGCCTTTTCCTAACAATAGCCCTAGCGCTTTAACTATCTGTTCTGACGATGACATCCCAAGTGAGAAACCTGCAACCGCTAAAATCATAGCAGATACCATTGCAGATTTAACAACCTGTCCTAAAGTCTTCTTCATCGCCTCCATCTTAGGAAGTTGTTTTCTGTATTTTATGTAATGTTCCGTAAGAAGTATTGCATAATCTATAGTCGCACCCATCATAACCGTTCCGACAACCAGATAACCTATGTATGCAAGCGGTTCTCCGGTAAAGTAAGGAATCGACATATTTATCCATACAGCAATCTTAATAACCAATACCATAATCACCGGAAGCGCTATAGACTTAAACTCTATTAGAAGTACAATTAATACCGCCAATATGGTTATTAGATCAACTCTCTTGCTATCCGCTTCAACAGTTTTCTTCATATCGTACATGTTAGCGCTCTGTCCGCACATATAAATTTCATCCTCAGGATAATATTTAGATGCAGTCTTTTTTATGTCATTCACCGCTTCAAATGCCCGCTCTCCTTCTTCTGCAGTATTGGTATATACAATTATTCTACATAAATCATCTGAATAAAAACTCTTGGTAACATCCTTTCCGATCCAAGCGGACGGAATCTTGTTGCTTACAACATTTGCATATGATATTACATCTGTAACATAATCTTTACCTTCAAGCTCTTTAGAGAGTAGCGTCTCAGCCGTTGAATCGTTATTAGGCAGTACAAGCGCTACTATAGTGTGGTCTGTAAAGCTTTCAGATATTCTGTCGGCATCCGTTGCCAATTCACTCTTAGGGTCAGGCTCGCCCGAACCGTATATAAATGAGTTGTTAAGCTGCCCCAAATATGCAGGTATTGATAACGCTGCAATTACAATCAGCACAGGTATTCTGAGCTTTAACAATACATTTCCTGAATGTCTAAAATCAGGAAGGATTCTTTTATGTTTTAATTTGTCTGATATTTTGTAGAAAATAAGCAAGAGTGCAGGCATAAGAAGAATTACAGCCAAGAAGCTTAATACCACACCCCTTACTAACGATATTCCCATATCAGCTCCAACCTTAAAGTCCATAAATATCAATGCCACGAATCCAAAAAGTGTTGTTGCCGCGCTTGCAGTTATCGCCTTAAATGATTCCTTGATTGCCTCCTTCATAGCCACCGTTACACTGTCATATTGCTTTCGTTTCTCTTCAAAACTTCCACATAGGAACACTGCGTAATCCAAGGATACAGCCATCTGTAAGATTGGGCTTACAGCCATGGTTACATATGACATTTCACCATTGAATATCTGCATCCCCCAGTTTATTCCAACCGCAATTCCAATCGTATTAAGATATAATAACGGTTCTAGATAACTAGTCGTTGCCAGCAACAAAACTATGATGATTAACGGACCTATAAGCATAATAGACTTAGTTGCCTGTGAAACTGCCAGGTTCTGAGAAGTAGCTTGCGAGACTGCATTTCCTGTCAGATAAGCGTTGTCGCCCAACAATTTCTTAATTGCATTAACACCCTCTCTTTCTTTCCCTTCCTCTATAGCAACTGAAAACAGTGCATCATTATTGTTGTAATACATTTCCACTGTATCTTTGTCTTGCATACTCAAAGGCGTCGATACATCTGCCACATCATCTAACCATTTTACATCGGTTACAGCTTCGGTATTAACAAGCTTGTCCTTAATCTCTAGCGCCTCTGTAACTGATACATCTTCAACCATGACGTTACAGTTCGCCATTGCTTCGTCGAAGTTATCCTCCATAAGCTTTATCGACTTGGTCGAATTGGCTTGTTCCGGAAGATAATCCATCATATTGTAATTAATCTTTACTTTAAATGCGCAAATAATCATTACAATGAGAAGTACCATCGTTGAGATTAGTATCGGAATTCTTAAATTGACAATTTTATCCGCAATCTTATCCATCTTATCTCTCCTATCTAATGAGTTTTATTAACTACGATTAGAAGGATATATCATAAAAGTAAAATGAAAGTAAAAAAAACAGACCTAAGTAAAACTTAAGTCTGTATAAACAACAATATATAACAAAAAAACTATGTATCACCTTAAGGAACCTTGTTCCAAAGGATCTTAATAAGATTCTTCGCTTCGCGAAGTCATGACAGAATTCTACTAATCAACTACTATACTATCCGCAAGCTCTGTAGCTGCATTACAGGAAGCGTCATAAAGCTTCATAAGATTGTCATGGTTAGCCTTGATAAATGCAATATTCTGCTCCTTCTTAGCCTCATCCGCAAGCATCTCCTTAGCGCTAAGCTCGACATCTTTGGCAAGATAATGCAGCGGCTCAAGTCCAACCGTAAGAGAAGTTGATTTTAATGCATGAACGTGAATCTGGTAATTAACCCAATCTTCGTTCTTATAATCTTCTTCTATCTCGCTCTTCTTCTCTGCCTTGGTATCAACGAACATCTCAAGCATCTCCTTAAGCATGTCCTCCATCTCTCCGCAGTTCTCCATTCCTATACTCTTGTTAACAAGCACTTTAGGAATCTCAAATTCAGGCTCTTTAACAACACTGTCAACAGAAGTTTCGACCTTCTCCTCTTTTGGTTCCTCAACCCCTTTGTTCTTAGAAAAAAGATTCTTAAACATATAAACCGCCTCCTAATATTTTCTATTGACTAACCTCTTCTCGAATTCATCATGTGGCAGAGGCTGATCAAATATGTACCCCTGAATAACCTGACAGCCACAATTCTTAAGAAAGCTAATCTGCTCTTCGGTCTCAACACCTTCAGCAGTTATCTCAACATCGAGCTCCTTAAGCATCCTAATCATATTGTTAAGAACTATCTTGTCCTTAGGAAGATCCTTAGTAATATTGTCAACAAATGATTTATCAATCTTGACAATATCAAAAGTCCTATCCTTAAATAGATACAATGAAGAGTATCCTGTTCCAAAATCATCCATAGAAATCTTAACGTTATTGGCGCGCATCATGCTCATAAACTCAGCTAATATATCACCATCTTCATTGTCTACTGTCTCAGTTATCTCAATCTCAATATATCTACTGTCGATATTATACTTCTTAATGATGTCAATAGTCTGATCCACAAGCTTAGGATTGGATAAGTTAACCCTTGAGTAATTGACAGAAGTTCTGACAGGTTCAATACCCCTGTCAATCCAATCTCTCAGATCTCTACATACACATTCTAACATATAGAGGTCAAGTTCCCTAACACTTCCCTCTCTCTCAATAGCAGATAAAAATGCAGCCGGCGGTAATACCTTATCACCCTGTTTCCAACGCACCAAAGCCTCAGCTCCACACAACTCTCTTCCGTCTGCAGACACTTTAGGCTGATAATATGGAACAATATCACCGTTCTTCATTGCATTTGGGAATTCAACAACCATGCGCTTAGAGTGCATGATCTTCTCGCCCATATCCTTATCAAACCACACCACGTCAAGGCTCTTAGTTCTTGCCATATCTAACGCAAAGTTGGTTCCGGCGATAATATCTGCCATGGTTGATCCATTAAAATTATCAAACAATCCAACTCTTGTCGGAACCTTTATAATCGTCTTCTCATCAAAAATCTCTAATGTATATTCTACATTATTGATTCCCTCGAGAACCTTAGATGCATTCTCTCTTAAAACAAGGAAGAAATAATTGTCTCCTCCGAATCTCGAAACATAGTTGTCACCTTCAAGATTCTCAACAATCTTCCTGCACACACTACCAAAATACTTAATAATCTGGTCTCCAACCTTAGGACCAAACTTCTTGTTAGTGTACTTAAAACTCTTAAGGTTAACCCATGCACCAACATAGTTGTCTATAAGCTGTTTATCTTGAAGAGATATACCTATTCTTCTCATTCCGCTTGAATTGATAAGACCGGTCATGGTATCAAGATATTCAACTCTATCTAAATATGAGAGATACTCACTTCTTGAGATGACAATAGCAATCAACTTGCTAACCCTCATAACAGCATTCTTCTCGCTGTCAGTCCACACATGTCCTACCTCAGGTTGAATCTTAAATGTACATACTGTATGAATAAGCTCATCCATCTCGAAAATGATAGAATTATCATCGTCGTCATCTATATGAGAATACTCGCTCTTAAACTTCCTCTTATCTCCTAGCGGAAAGAAGAGATTAGGAGCAATATACTCTGTAACCTCAACCCTACCGAGGTAGAGCTGATGAGCATAATTCTTTAAAATGCTAACAATCTTGGCATGAACACTCTGTGGATCACAATCATGAATATTAATCTCATCAATTATATTGGTAAGTTCTCTGCAAACACCACAACTATCTGACATGTTTTCACCCTATCTAATCACAAAACTATAAGCTAAGCTTATTCTCAATTGAATTAAGAATATAAAAGCCTATCTCATTAACACTGTTCTCTCTATTATACAACATTTCGGAATCGTCGGTCTGTCTAAAAATGCCTCCTGCCTCCTCAACAATGAGTTGCATCGCCGCTGTATCCCACTCCATAGTCGGCTTATATCGGTAGTATATATCTGCCTCCCCACTTGCAATTATACATCCCTTTAAAGAGCTACCCATTGAAACATGGTCTTTAATGTTATACTTCTCAACAAGGCTATCAACCCTCTCGTCTCCGTGAGAGCTGCTCATAACCATCCTTAACGCAGTCTTGTCAACATTATCACTGACATTAAGTCTGATTCCCTTGCCGTTCTCGTTGTCTACATAAGCACCAAAGCCCTTGTAGCCATAATATAATTCCTTGCTCACCGGAACATAAATCACTCCCATAACAGTCCTGTGCTTATAGGAAAGTGCTATGTTAACGGTAAATTGACCATTCCTCTTAATGAACTCCTTAGTTCCATCAAGTGGGTCAATCACAAAGCAATAATCGTTGTCTAATCGATTCAAATCGTCCTTCTCTTCTTCAGAAAGCACAGCATAATAAGGAAATGCTTCCTTCAAAGCAGGAACAATTATGTCGTTGGCCGCCCGGTCAGCTTTAGTAAGAGGCGAATTGTCCTCCTTATAGGAAATATCGAAATCATCCGTCTCATATACCTTCATGATAGCCTCACCGGCTTTAACTGCCAACTCCTTAGCAAGCTCCATCTCCTTAGAATAATCCATATTAACTCCTACTCTCTACCATCCCAGCAGTAAGTACAAAGCTTATCTTTAGGAAGTCCTGTAGCTTCTATCATATCGTCTAATCTGTTAAATCTAAGACTTGTAAAATGAAGTTCCTTTCTGATCTCCTCAACCATCTTCTCGTACTTAGGAGAATCAGGATCTGCATATTCTTTAAGAACCTCATCAGAAACATCTTTAGTACCCTCTAAATCAGCAATAACTCGTCTTGTAATAAGATCCATCTCCGACTGAGATCTAGAGAAGTTAAGGTACTTACATGCATAAACAAGCGGTGGGCAGGCCGGTCTGATGTGAACTTCCTTAGCACCATTCTCGTACAAGAACTCAACTGTCTCTCGCATCTGAGTACCTCTTACAATAGAATCGTCTATAAGCAACATGCTCTTGTCCTTGATAAGGTCATGAACAGCAATCAGCTTCATCTTAGCGATAAGGTTACGCTTATTCTGTATAGTTGGCATAAACGATCTAGGCCAGGTAGGAGTGTACTTGATAAAAGGTCTTGAAAATGGTACTCCTGACTCGTTAGAATATCCAACCGCATGAGCTGTTCCGGAATCCGGTACACCTGCAACTATATCAGGCTTAACCGTATCACGCTTAGCAAGACATGCACCACAGTTGTAACGCATCTTCTCAACGCTGATTCCCTCGTAGCTGCTTGACGGGTATCCATAGTAAACCCAAAGGAAAGTACATATCCTCATATCTTCGCCGGGTTCAACCAATGTCTTACACGAATCCTCGGTAAGAACAACAATCTCACCAGGTCCCAATTCTTTATATTTCTCATAATCAAGCTTCATAAATGCGAAATCCTCGAAGCTTGCGCAATATCCACTCTCGTTCTTACCAATAGCTACAGGGGTACGACCAAGTCTATCCCTGGCAACATACACTCCCTTAGGAGTCATAAGAAGGAGTGACAAAGAGCCATCGATAAGCTCTAGAGCATACTGAATACCATCTATGAGGTTCTCCTTCTGATTGATTATAGCAGCCACAAGCTCGGTAGCATTGATATCTCCGCCGCTCATCTCAAGAAAATGCGAGTTGCCGTTTTCAAAAAGCTTATCTACAATCTCGTCACTGTTGTTAATCTTGCTGACAGTAGTGATTGCAAATGTTCCATGATGTGATCTTACAATAAGTGGCTGTGGCTCATAATCCGAAATACAGCCGATACCGTAGTTACCTTCCATCTCCTTGACATCTTTGTCGAACTTGGTTCTAAAAGGTGAGTTCTCTATGTTGTGAATAGCTCTGTCAAAGCCCTTCTCGCTGTCATAAACAGCCATTCCACCTCTTCTGGTTCCCAAATGTGAATGATAATCTATTCCGAAAAATAAATCAAAAACGCAATTCTCCTTGCTTGCAACGCCAAAAAATCCGCCCATAATAAACCTGCTTTCCGATTGTTATTGTATTATATATAATTATTACTTAAGCTCTGAAGTACAATGAGGACATCTTGTTGCCTTGATAGCTATCTTGCTAAGGCAATAAGGGCACTCTTTCTCTGTCTCAGGTGCCGGCTCCTCTTCCTTCTTTCTAAGAGATGTAAGCTTGTTAACAGCCTTTACCATAAGGAAAATGGCGAAAGCCATAATAAGAAAGTTGATGATTGATGTTAGAAACGCACCAATATTAAGCTCTTGTCCCTTGATAAGTTTAACTACAAACCCGTTAACCTCAGGGTTACCGATACATCCAATCAATGGATTGATAAGATTCTCGGTGAATGATGTGACAATATTACCGAAAGCCGCACCGATAATAACACCGACAGCCATGTCCATTACATTACCCTTAAGGGCAAACTCCTTAAATTCATCAATAAATTTGCTCATGTCTAATACCTCCATATTCAAAATTGCGCATACATTACTATTGTAGTTTAATTTATAAAAATAATCAAGAACTCTTTTAAGTGATCACCGATGTTGAAACTACATAAAACAATCTGTCATCCTGAGCGTAAGCGAAGGATCTTTGGTCTTCGAAGAAGGCCAATTATTCTACACATTTAAACAAACATAAGACTGTAATAGCAATTATCCCTCATTGCATTCGGGATAAAGATTCTTCGCTCCGCTCAGAATGACATGTATCTGATACTCATCACTCACTCACATTCACTCTGAGCTTAACGCTATCCGCATATCCCTCAGGCATCGCAATCTTTATGGTAGCCTCGCCGACTTCCTTGATGGTCTTGATATAAGCGCCACCCATACCGCCTGCAATATTCATAAGCTTTGGTCCTATAAGCTCAGCTGCGCCCTTAACCTTAATACTAAGCGGCTGGTTAAAGTAAGTAGCCACATTGCCGTTATCATCAAGAACCCTAACTCTTATCGCAGCAACATCATAGGTGTCGCCCTCTTTAAGCTCCTCGTGATCGATAACAGCCTCGATATGAAGCTCTGTCATCGTAGACTTAGTTACTTCCTTAACAATCTCGCCGTCCTTGATAGCCTCAAATCTAAATGAGTTAGACTCTCCACCCCAGTTGCCTACATACCTCTGATATAAATCGTATGCATCTGCAAATGTCATATGATAAAACGCCATCGCCCTAGCCATGTCAGCCTGAATATTAACAGGCAAATGATTCATTCCATACTGTCCTATATAGTTAAGCGCTTTCTTGACAAGTGCAGCCTTCTTAGGCTCAAAGCCCTCTATCGTCTCAAGCTGGTCTCCCACATAATCATCAATGAGAAGCGGTGGATGCTTCATAAACTTGTAAGGAGAATCTGCTCTCGTAAACTCCTTGATGAAGACATCGTTCTTATACATTCTCACAGAGTCAGCATTTGTGAAAATGTATACGCCTCCTCTACATCCCGCAGGATGGTCTCCTATATCCATGCTCGAGCTTACCTCCAACACAGGAGTTCTGTTCTGCTGTGACGCATAAACATAGGACGCAAGCTTAGGATTTCTGAACATATCCATAACACCGTGGTAACATATCATATCACCGCTGCCAAAATCCTTGTGTGTATTATAATCAAACATGCACCATCCAAACGCACCCAAAATATCCTTCTCTTTGTTGACGGAATTGATAACATCCGCATGTCTTAATGCATGAGCAAGCCTGTGCTCCTCGTCATCATAAGGCTTGGTAGGATACATGTGACCGTTGTACTCACTGATTAAGTAAGGTTTGGTAACATCAGAGGTAACGGATGATTTCTTCTTGACTGCATTTGACGAAGTACCATCATGAGAGAAATCGTTAAATGTATAAACATCCTCTAAGAGACTGCTCTTCTCAAGATATCTTACACCACCTGTAGGTCTTGTATCATCAAGTTCATGGCATGCCTCATTGGTTCTTAAGTAGAATTCATCATCATCCTGAGACTCGTTGATTCTTACGCCCCAAAGAATAATTGACGGCTCGTTTCTGTACTGAACAACCATCTCTTTAACATTTTCAACCGCCTGATTCTTCCATTCAGCATCACCAATGTGCTGCCATCCCGGAATCTCCGTAAACACAAGAAGTCCAAGCTCATTACACCTCTCGATAAAATGCTTAGACTGCGGATAATGCGATGTCCTTACAGCATTAACCCCAAGCTCCAATCTTAAGATGTCAGCATCAAGCTTCTGCATTGACTCTGGCATTGCGTATCCGACATAAGGATAACTCTGATGTCGGTTGAGTCCCCTTAACTTAACATGTCTGCCGTTAAGGTAGAATCCGTCATTTCTAAACTCAATCCTTCTAAATCCAATCGTCTGATTAAACTCGTCAATCGCCTTATCACCCTTCATAAGCTCGATGGTAAGCTTATATCTGTTAGGAATAACCGTATCCCAAAGCTTAACATTGCTTACATTTACGAAAATGTCATAGACAGATGTATTCTCGTCAAATCCCGCAGGAACCCTAAATATCGTGACATCATCCGGGGTTTCGTCATCATTTGCACTCTCAATCCTTGAATCATATACAATCTCTTCGGTCTTGGCATCAACAAGCTTAACCCGGTAGCTTGCGCTGTTTCTTGCCGCCTCATCAAGTCCGTCTAAAGTTATACTAAGCGCCAATGTCGCATCAAACGTAAAGGAATTAAGTTTCATACCCATAGACTTATTATTCTTAAACTCGCCCGGAAGCGCCAAGCCATCAGGCACAATTGGTTTAGCGTACACATCCTTAATGTACATCTCATCTTTAATCAAAAGTGTGACCTCTCTGTAGATGCCACCGTAAGTCATGTAATCTATAACATATCCAAAAGGAGGAATATTAAGAGATTCCCGACTGTCGACCTTAACTACGATTCTGTTGTCCTCTCCATAATTAAGGGCGTTGGTAAGCTCTACGTCAAATGCTGTGTATCCGTTTCTATGTTCGCCGACCAATACTCCATTTACATAGACAAATGCTGAATGTGCCACACCCGCAAAGTTCAAAAACACCCTCTTACCTTTAAGAGATTTAGGTGCATTGTAAATCTTCACATAGCCGGAAACTTTCTGATAAACATCGGAACTAAAATAATTAAACGGCGTAGTCGATACTGTATGCGGAATTCTAACCTTATCCGGCTTCTTTCTTCCATCCTTACTGATGAATTCCTCGGTAAATGAATCAACATATCCCCAGTCATCGTTAAAAGCAATTCTCTCCATAAAAAGTACCTCCTATTGTTTCTTATTGACCCTCGTTATAACATAAAACCTCGATGCAAAATCCGGATAGAATCTTATATTGTCATTGTATCCAACTCCGGCAAATGCAGGTCTTAACCGCACTCCTACCCTCATCATTGCATCTCCGTACATCAAATGCTGTTCGTTCTCACCGTTCATTGTAATATACCTTGCTATCGCATTGTGAACCATTCCATCCTGCTTAACATGAATAGGAGAAACCTGATTAACTAAACTTCCGAACTCCTTAATGTTATAAGTAATCTCCCTTCCCTCGATTCTATAAAACGCATCATCTAAAAGTCCCGTAGGATTTAATGAAGCGTACTCCGTATTAGGATGAACCAGAGTCTGTAAAATGACACCGATAGCCGAAGATTTATCTTCATTTACAACAGTCCACTCAAAATCATTGGCCGTATTAGGCAGAAGTGTCGAGTAATTCTTCTTGTCAAATACTGAACTTCTCCTGTAAAACGTGCCAAATTGCAGTGTATGCCTATGTTCTTTATATATCTTAATCTGCTGGCGTATGTTCTTAAGTTCCTCTCCGTTAAGATCGTTAAGGTTGCACTCATACCCCAGCACACCAAGCAATGCTATATGGTATCTCGTCTCAATCGGAGTGCGCCTTAAAGTCTGATGATTAGGGATATCAGACACATGTGCCGTAAGCGTAGACATAGGATATCCGTAGCTGTAACCCGTCTGAATCTCAGCTCTTGCTATTGCGTCAGAATCATCACTTGCCCAAATCTGCGGGAAATAACTTAGTATTCCAAGGTCAAATCTGTTACCGCCTGATGCGCATCCCTCAAAGAGAATGTCCGGAAATCGCTTGGTTAACACATCCATAATTCTATATAGACCAACTATATATCTATGCATCACATCTCCCTGTCTCTTAGGAGATAATGCTGCCGTATAAAAATCAGTAAAATTGCGGTTCATGTCCCACTTAACATAGTTAATATCACCCGATGAGAATACATTGGACATGGCATTTATAACATAGTCCTGAACGTCACCTCTCGTAAGGTCTAGTATTCTCTGATTGCGCCCCTCTGAATGCGGCTTATCCGGAATCCTTATAACCCAGTCAGGATGCTCTTTATAGAGGTGGCTGTTGACATTAACCATCTCGGGTTCAACCCAGATACCAAAATCCAGTCCAAGATCATGTATCTTCTTGGAAATGCCTGCAATACCCGAAGAAAGCTTCTTGGTATTGGCCGTCCAGTCTCCTAAAGATGATGTGTCGTCATTTCTGTTGCCAAACCACCCGTCATCCATAACGAAAAGCTCGATTCCTACATCCTTGGCAGCTTTCGCAAGTCTTAACAGCTTGTTCTCATTTATGTCAAAATACGAAGCTTCCCAGCTGTTGATAAGGACCGGCCTCTCTTTATATTGCCATTTACCCCTGACAATGTGCTTTCTTACAAAGCTGTGCATATTCTGGCTCATACCGTTAAATCCCTTGTCAGAGTATGTCATAACGGATTCCGGCGTCTGAAATGCATATCCCGCCTTAAGATGCCACGAAAATGTAGCCGGATTAATGCCCGATACAAATCTAATCTTGCCGTAGGAATTGCGCTCGACCGCCTCATAGTGATTGCCGCTGTATACAAGATTGATTCCGTAACATCCGCCATAATCTTCGGTTGTATTTGGTTCTGATAACATTACAAATGGATTCGCTCTGTTAGAGGAATTACCGGTTCTTGATTCATTTACAAGCTTAGCCTCGCCGACCTCAATATCGTTCTTGTGCATCTCTCTTGCCCATGCTCCGGTAAATGTGTGAAAGCGCATTGCCATCGGTTCAAAGTCAAGCTGATTACTCATAAGTCTCTTAATCCTGACCGGGAAATCGCTTGTATTAACTACTCTTGCGCTCTTAGTGATAACATCTGCTTCCTCAAAAACAGAGTACTGAAGTGTAAGTCTTAGCCCGTAGTGTCTGTCTACTAAATTAACCAAGAGGGTATCGACCTCATCTGCATTGCCATATGATGAAGGGAGATCCTCGATAGGTTCCTTGCCTTCCTTGGCTTCGTAGGTATCGAATAGAAAGTCCTCAGTTCTGCTGCCATCGCTTCTTATAAGCTCAACAAAAGGCTCCCTGGTGTCAGACTTACCAAGTCCTGACATCTCAAGGCAGACATTCTCAAGGCTCAGATTCTTAAAATCGGAAGAATAAACCGTCTCGCAACCCGGTGCGAACTCGCGCTGCTCAACTATTCCATCTACGTTGTCAAGATGTATCCTGCCACCGTAATATATATGTTCAACATGTCCTGAAGGCATGACCTTCATAATGTAACTGGTATTCTTAGTATGTAAGATAAATGTAGGGTACTTGCCCTTTAAAATTGTAATCATATAATCACTCCTAGGCGCTGATAACTACCTACAATTATATAACATATCACTAACCAATTCAATTATAAAGATATACAGATTGTCGTAGCGGAGCACATTGTGCTCCATAATATTAATGGTGAACGATGTGCTCTGCTACGGGTGTGGTGTATCGGGATAAGCCATGTCATCCTGAGGAGCGTAGCTACGAAGGATCTTAAAAGATTCTTCGCTTCGCTCAGAATGACATTAAGCGTCAATCGTAGTGGCGAACAGTGTTCGCCATTCATGGAGCACAATGTGCTCCGCTACGATTGTACAACAAAAGAGGCAACCAAAAGGTTACCTCTTTACTGTGTAACTTATTAACTTAAACACAAAAGTTTTATAGCAACTCGGAAGAGCGATTCGCGTGGAGAGAAACATCACTGTGCACCGTAATGTAAATAAATGCAAATCTCCTCTTCCGGGTGATACTATCTTAAAATAATGCTATCAGTTACCATTAGCGGTAGCGTTACCGCTAGCTTTACCATCAAATTGCGGATCAAGATTAGGAATAATCATATAAACTGCACCACCATCAGCATTTTTAATTCCAATGGAAATAGCCTCGTCACTCGACAACTGATAAACAAACTTCAATTTAGTATGATCAACCTTAGTTCCATCTGCTAATTTAGTAGTCTTAAGAGTGGCAAAATTAGCAAGTCCGCCACTAAGGTCTTTATCAACAGCTGCCCAATACTTTTTATTAGCAGAAGCACCAGTAGCAGATGAAGGAACTTCAGCCCATGATGTTGTATTATAAGGAGCATCATCACTTGCGGTCTCATCCGAAAGTGCAGTCTGCATAGCTGACTGAATTGTACCACCATTGTTAACATCACTTGATCTTCTTGACTTAGCAATATACTTAATAAGAGCAGGAGCTAAAGCACCGGCAAGAATAGCCATAATAGCTATAACGATGATAAGCTCTACCAAAGAGAAACCTTTGTTGTTCATCTTCATAATAAATTTCCTCCTTAAAAATAAGTTGTTGTTCTTGTTATTCATATTATTCACGTAACAATTAGTGCTTAATATACACCACCGCGCGTTATGGCGTAATCGCACGCACTATATATATACTCTTAGAAACCCTAAGAGAATATACCTCTCTTGTATTATTAATGATAGCAAATATTTTATCAGTGTTGCTTACCACTAGTGATAAGCGGTACTTCACTACAATTCTCATATACTTTTCTTACAAAGAGTCGACAAGGAGTTAACGGTATGGAGATCAAAACAGCTGAAAGAATCAAAGAACTACGCGACAAGAAGGGAATTAAGCAAATTGAGTTAGCCCAGCATTTATCAGTTAGCAGAACAAGCGTAAATGCTTGGGAGATGGGATTATCCGTGCCTTCACTTGACAGATTGATTATTATTGCGCAGTATTTTCACGTTTCTTTGGATTATCTTGTTGGGATGACTGACAGTCAAGAAATTGACGTGTCGCATTTGGATTCAGAAGAGTTAGAACTCATCCACAGGCTTTTGAATTATTTTGACAGTAAGCATTAAGAATGACAGGATAAGCGTCAATCGTAGCGGCGAACATTGTTCGCCATTCATGGAGCACAATGTGCTCCGCTACAGATATATTACGACGAAGGATCTTAAAAGATTATCCTTGATTTAAGAGGGATATAAACTTATAATGTGATTATAATGTTTAAAAGGAGGTTCGCCATGGAACTTACCGAATCAATATACAAATGTTATGAGATGTGCGACTACATAGAAGCTAACGGTGTCATCAAGGATAAGCTCGCCAACTCTCTTCGCGAGAACTTAAGGCAAGAGTTCCTTAATTTTACACTCTATCTTGCATTTGCAGACGGAGAAATCACAGACTCTGAGCTTTCGTTCATCAAGGAAGAACTCTTAGTCAACATGACAGCAGAAGCTGCTAAGAAGTTATATGATTTGAGACAATTGACCCCTGCCATATATGCTAACAAGATACCTTACGTTCTTAAGTATTTTGTGTTGGCTGATGCAGGAAGGAAGATTCCAAACGATAGATACGACAACAAGAAAGCCAAGACACTGGTAGAGACATTCAGAGCAATCGGACAGAACTACATAGCTAACAGTCCGGAACCGACTGACTTAGAGATTGATGCTCTTACCAAGTATCTGTTAACATTTGACAAATTCTTAAAAGAATACGCTCTGTTAAGACCTGATCAGAACTTGGCCGCCAATCTTGATGCACCTGTCAAGGAAGCTGAACCCGAGAAGACCACAGAGGAACTACTTGCAGAGCTTAACTCTCTTACCGGCCTAGAGTCAGTCAAGACAGAGATTAATCAGCTTACCAACCTGGTTAAGGTTCAGGCAATCAGAAAAGACAGAGGGCTTAACACCGCTGCCGTCAACAAGCACCTGGTATTCTCCGGTAATCCGGGATCAGGTAAGACTACAGTTGCAAGGCTTTTAGCAGGAATATATAAGAGTATCGGAGTTGTTTCAAAAGGACATTTGGTTGAGGTTGACCGTTCGGGTCTTGTGTGTGGTTACATCGGTCAGACCGCCACTAAGACTGCTGAAGTTATTGATTCTGCTTTAGGCGGAATCCTATTTATAGATGAGGCTTATACCCTTACCAACAACAAGGGGCAGGGGGATTTCGGACAGGAAGCGGTTGATACGCTCCTTAAGGGTATGGAGGATCACAGAGATGATCTTATCGTAATCTGTGCCGGATACACCGAGCTCATGGAAGAATTCATGGATTCTAATCCGGGGCTCAGATCTCGTTTCAGCAAGGTTCTTGTGTTTGAAGATTACAACGCAGATGAGCTTATCGAGATTCTTAAGTCAATGTGCAAGAAGCAGGATTACACGCTTTCCAAAGACGCATTGAATGTTGCTAAAGAATTCTTTAACAAGAGGGTTGCCGACAAGCCTGATACATTTGCAAATGCAAGAGATGTCAGGAATTATCTTGAGAAGGCAATAACCAATCAGGCCACAAGAATCGTGTCGATTGAGAAGCCTGAGGATGCTGAGCTTACAACCATCGAGGCGTGCGACCTTGAGGGAATATCTTTATAATAAGATCCTTCGTCGCTGTGCTCCTCAGGATGACATGATATAATCGTAGCGGAGCACAGTGTGCTCCATAAGTGGCGAACAATGTTCGCCGCTACAGTTTAAAAAGGATAGGGCGTTACTCCCTATCCTTTCTTGAATATATACATCCACAATAATCCTGTCTGTATAGATTGTATTCTTTAGAAAGTTCGATGCTATGCTTATACCCATTCTTCTTCTTGAAATCGGATATAAGGTACTTGACATCATATTCTTCACTGAGCTTAAGCCCTATCTCGTTAAGCTTCTTAGAGTTCTTATAAGGGCTGACACTAAGAGTCGTTGCGAAATAGTCATAACCAAGCTCCTTGGCTGTCTTGGCAGTCTTATCAAGTCGCAATTCGTAGCATATGAAGCAACGATTACCACCCTCTCTAAGGTCCTCTAATCCCTTGACAACCTCATGAAACTTATCATTGTCATAATCACAATCAATAATGTCAAGCTTGTTAGAAGCCGGATACTCACCTATAAATCGTATCTCCTCTTCCTTGCGCTTAAGATATTCCTCATACGGCTCAATATTAGGATTATAATACAAAATAGTAATATCAAAATGAGGACTCAAAACACTAATCACATGTGACGAGCACGGCGCACAACAACTGTGAAGAAGTATGCTCGGAGTGTAATCTAAGTTGTCAACTTCCCTCAGCTGCTCTTCCATCTTCTGATAATCATTAAGTTGCTTAAGTCTGTATTCAGGTATCATAATCTATCCTTTAAGAGGGTTGCCGCAAGCCTGACACCTAACAAATTGCCCTGCCTGAAAGACATCTCCGTTTATCAATGTATTGACAGTACCACAACTAGGACACACCACACTCTGTCCTTCGATTGGCTGACTGGTTCTCATAATCTGAATAATAATATTCTTACTTGCAATATCGTACGAGATTCCGCATAAATACCCCTTAGCCAATAATGAAATAATCTCCTTCTCAATAGCCGGCTCAGGAATAACCTTGCCCATAGAAACAGAAAGTCCCTGTCGTAATTCAGCGATATTCATAACATTATCTCGGTTCTGACTTATGACAAATGCGTACTTTTTGGCACGTCCACTCTTATATCTCTTAATGCAAATATTGACGACAGGCCAGAGGAATAGCGCATCCAATACAAAGTCCGCCCACAAGCCATCATCACCTTTCTTGATATCTGTACCCGTAACAGATATTCCTGCAGCTATAAACAAAATGCAGACAGATAATATTATAATATCTACAGCTAGATTCCTTCTTGACTTACTACCTAAAAACGTCTCCATAATAAACTCCTTATATACTATCCTTTATGGCGAACGATGTTCGCCGCTACTACATTATCCATTATTATACTACATATATGCTATTCTTTATGGCGAACGATGTTCGCCGCTACTACATTATCCATTATTATATTACATATATACTATCCTTTATGGCGAACAATGTTCGCCGCTACTACATCCTTCACTATATTATACATCCTAAACATCCCATATTCAACAACTACTTAAACCAATTAAGTCTCAGCGCGTTACTCACAACAAAGAAACTTGATAGGCTCATCGCAGCCGCAGAAAGTTCGGGGCTTAACGAAACTCCAAGCGGAGCAATCAAAGCACCTGCCGCAATAGGGATTCCGATGATATTATAAATGAACGCCCAGAATAGATTCTGATGAATATTTCTAACCGTTGCCTTAGACAATCTATACGCCTTAACAACATCCATAAGAGAATTCTTCGTAAGAACTACATCACACGCATCAATGGCAACATCCGTGCCATGCCCGATAGAGAATCCGACATCAGCAGATGTAAGAGCCGGCGCATCATTAATTCCGTCACCAACCATCATAACCTTTCCGTCCTTCTTAAGCTCACTGACTTTATCTGCTTTTTCAGCCGGCAATACACCTGATATAACACTGTCTACCTTGCTCTGCGCACCTATTGCATTTGCAGTAATATCATTATCTCCTGTTAACATATAAACGTTGAGTCCAAGTTTCTTAAGCTCATTTATGGCATCCACACTGTCTTCTCTTAAAGTATCTGAAACAGCAATAACACCTACAACCACGCTGTCAACAGTCACTACAACAGGAGTTTTCCCTTGATTAGATAACGATGAAATCTCATCAAGCACCTCCCTATCAATGTCGTCTCCGATAAATTTAAGGCTTCCAACCTTCACATCGCGACCATCAATTATGCCCTTAACTCCATTGCCTGTCAAAGTCTCAAAACCGCTCACCGCCTTAACATCACCGTCATAGCATTCAACAATCGCCTTGGCGATCGGATGCTCACTCATCGACTCAAGTGAGGCTGCTATACTTAGCACCTCCTCATCGCTCGCGCCGTTAAAAGTAGTTATATCTGTTACTTCCATCTCTCCCTTGGTAATCGTTCCGGTCTTATCAAGGCAAATACTACTCACACTTCCGGTAACCTCTAATGCCTCCGAAGTCTTAAAAAGAATACCGTTCTTAGCACCAACTCCGTTACCAACCATAATAGCAACCGGAGTTGCAAGCCCAAGCGAACAAGGACAGCTTATAACAAGTACAGCTATTCCTCTTTCAAGCGCCATGTAATAATCTGCTCCAACCAAAAGCCAGATAACAGTAGTAAGAACTGCAATAATCATAACTATCGGAACAAACACCCCGGATACTTTATCAGCGACCTTGGCAATAGGAGCTTTACTGGCTGCTGCATCCGAAACCAGCTTGATAATCTTCTGAAGAGACGTGTCCTCTCCTACCTTAGTTGCCTCGCATCTGATAAATCCCGATTGATTGATTGTTCCGGTAGACACATAGTCCCCTACCGTCTTGTCGACAGGGATACTCTCGCCTGTAAGCATTGCCTCATCAACAGCGCAGCTTCCCTCAATTATTACACCATCTACAGGAATTGCCTCACCGGGTCTGACAACAAAACAATCTCCAACCTTAACGAACTTAGCGTCAATCGTCTTCTCCTCACCACCTCTTAATACAACAGCAGTTGCCGGTGTAAGGTTGATAAGGCTTTTAAGCGCATCCTTAGTTCGTCCCTTAGACACAGCCTCCAGAAACTTTCCAACTGTAATAAGAGTGAGAATCATAGCCGCAGCTTCGAAATAAAGTCCCATCATCGCATGACTTACAACATTTTCATCGCCATCTACATATCCTCTACTCATTACAAACAATTCATATACACTTAAGGCAAATGAAGCCGTTGCACCAAGTGAAACCAAGGTATCCATATTAGGCGCCCTATTAACAAGCCCTCTAAAACCACTGACAAAAAACTTCTGATTAATTATCATAATTATAACAGTAATAAGCAACTCATAAAGTCCCATCGCCATATGATTACCTTCCATAAAAGAAGGAAGCTTAAATCCAAAAAGCATATGTCCCATAGAGACATATAGTAATGGGATTATAAAAATGACAGAAAGAATAAGTCTGTTACGAATCACTTTTATCTCGTCGACCTGAACGTCGGATACTGTATCCTCTCCTTTTTTGGTTGCGCCAAAACCTGCTTTCTCAACTGCTTTTATAACATCTAATGATGAATACTCTCCCTCTACCGACATTGAGTTAGTAAGAAGACTTACGCTTACCTTCTCAACTCCTTCTACTTTAGAAACAACCTTTTCAACTCTCGACTGACACGCCGCACATGACATGCCACTTACATTATATTGCTCCATGATATCACCTCACTATGCGTAGTATATAACAAGTTTTTGCTTAATACAACCAATCAAAAAATAATCCTTGACAACTCCATAATATTTAAATATAATTAATTCGCTAGAGATGTTAAATGATACTAACTACAGATAATAACATTAAACATTCGATAGCACAAGTAAACATTTGATAATACAAATAAACATTTGATAACGCAAGTGAACATTTTGGTGGATTAATAAGGAGAGATGCACTATGCCTATAACATTTGCAGACGATAATACAGAATACGAAGTTAAAAGAATCGGCGGTAACGCCAAAGCTAAGCAGCATCTTGAGGACTTGGGTTTCCATGTTGGAAGCGCAATCACAATCGTCAATAAATCCGGCGAGGATCTGATACTTAAAGTCAAGGATTCAAGAATAGCATTAAGCCGCGAGTTGGCCGGCAAGATTATGGTTTGATTTTACAATTAAATAATATTATCAAGCTAAGGAGGTAACGGATAATGACGCTTAAAGAAGCCAAAGTAGGCGACACGGTCAAGGTTATTAAGATTGACGGTGTTGGACCTGTAAAGCGAAGAATTATGGACATGGGCATCACCAAAGGTGTTGAAATATATGTCCGTAAGGTTGCACCACTCGGCGATCCCTTTGAGTTAAATGTCAGAGGATATGAATTATCAATCAGAAAAGCTGATGCCGAAATGATAATCGTTGAGTAATAATTATAAGCAAATGAAAGGAGACTAATCATGGCAATCACTATTGCTTTAGCAGGCAATCCTAACAGCGGTAAGACCACTTTGTTTAACGCACTGACAGGTGCCAACCAGTACGTTGGTAACTGGCCCGGTGTTACAGTTGAGAAGAAGGAGGGTAAGATCAAGGGAGATAAAGATGTAACTCTCCAGGACCTTCCGGGTATTTATTCATTATCACCTTATTCACTTGAGGAAGTTGTTGCTCGTGAATATTTGGTAAATGAAAAACCAGATGCAATTCTTAATATTATAGACGGAACCAATATTGAGCGTAACCTATATCTTACTTCTCAGTTATTAGAGCTCAATATCCCGGTTGTAGTTGCTGTCAATATGATGGATCTTGTTGAGAAAAACGGCGACACAATCAACATAAACGAGTTATCTAAGAAGCTTAAGTGCCCTGTATACGAGGTGAGCGCACTTAAGAAATCAGGTATTAAAGAAGTAATCAACGCAACAATCGAAGTTGCCAAGGCTTCAGATAAATCAGTTTCTTATCTTAATTTTTCAAATGAAGTTGAAAATGCATTATCAGAAATCGGTAATATAATAACCAACAGAGTAGATTCCAATCTTATGCGTTGGTTCTCGGTTAAGTTTTTTGAAAGGGATGAGAAAGTTGCAGAATCAGTTAAACTCTCCGGCAACTTAGCTCAGAAGGTCGAGAATGTAATCACCGCCCTTGAGAAGGAGCTTGACGACGATTCGGAAAGTATCATCACTAACGAGAGATATAACGCAATCTCAGATATTACCAAAGGTACTGTTAAGAAGAAAGCTACCAAAGACCACATGACCACATCTGATAAGGTGGATAAGATTGTTACTAACCGTATCTTGGGTCTTCCTATATTTGCAGCGATTATGTTCATTATATATGCTGTAGCGATGGGTGGATGGCCTGTTTCAATCGGTACAATGGCTACTGATTTTACTAATGATGTAATCTTTGGTGAGTGGGTTCCCGGTCTTTTTGATAAGATTTTATCTGCTTGCAATGTTGATGACGGAAGCTGGTTATACGGTCTTATCCAGAACGGTATCGTAGCAGGTTTCGGAGCTGTTATCGGTTTCGTTCCTCAGATGCTTGTACTCTTCCTCTTCCTCTCTATCTTGGAGGATATCGGATACATGGCTCGTGTAGCTTTCGTTATGGACAGGATATTCAGACAGTTCGGACTTTCAGGTAAATCATTTATCCCTGTTTTGGTTGCTACAGGATGTGGTGTTCCCGGTATCATGGCTTCAAGAACCATTGAAAATGACAGAGACAGAAAGATGACAATCATGACTACAACATTTATCCCTTGTGGAGCTAAGCTTCCTATCATCGGACTTGTTGCGGGTGCTTTGTTCAACCAGTCGGCATGGGTTTCAACATCAGCATTTTTCATCGGAATTCTTTCTATTATTCTTTCAGGTATAATTCTTAAGAAGTTCAAGGCATTTGCCGGTGAGCCTGCTCCTTTCGTAATGGAGCTTCCTTCTTACCATGTGCCTTCGGTAAGAAATGTTTTGAGTGCAACCTGGGAGCGTGGCTGGTCTTTCATTAAGAGAGCAGGCTCAGTCATCGTCATTGCATCAATCATTATCTGGTTCTTCTCTTCTTTTGGAACCATAAACGGCAAGTTCGGTATGGTTGAGGATATGTTTGCAGACGAATCAATCGTTACTGAGTCAGTTGTTAATGATATTGCTGATAGAATGAATATTCCTGTAGAGGATGTTGCTCCTATGGATTCATCTATGCTTGCTGCTGTAGGTAATGGAATGTCATTCTTATTCAAGCCTCTTGGCTTCGGAACATGGAAGTCTGCGGTTGCAACAGTTACCGGTCTTGTAGCAAAAGAGGAGGTTATAGGAACCTTCGGTGTGCTTTATAATTATGATGAAGAGGCTACAGGCGAGGAATTGGGTGAAAAAGGTGAGAGCATCTGGCCTAGAGTTGCTGATGACTTCACACCGATTGCTGCATTTGCATTCATGGTATTCAACTTGCTCTGTGCACCATGCTTCGCTGCTATCGGTGCAATTAAGCGTGAGATGAACAATGCCAAATGGACCTGGGCCGCAATCGGATATATGACCTTATGGGCATATGTACTTGCATTGATGATTTACCAGATTGGTGGTTTGTTTACAGGAACGTTAAGTTTCGGAGTTGGCACTGTATTCGGATTCATTTTACTTGGTCTCCTAATCTTCTTCCTTTTCAGAAAGGGATATGTCGCTGACGACGAAGTTCACAATCTTACAGATGTTGCATCTGACAAGTAATTAGTGTATATTAGTAATGGTGGGGCTTAAGTCGCCCCACCTTTTTATTAGATTAAGGTGGGATTATTATGGGATTCTTTATAGTTTTGTTAGCGGTATGCGTTTTGATTGCGTTATGCATAAAAGATTTAATACCCCCTAAGAAACAAGAAGGAGGCTGTGATGGTGCTTCGTGCAGCGGATGTGCCGGATGTAATTCTTCAGATTCAGAGATTATTGTGACTGTCAAGAGACCTAAGGAGGATGAATAATCATGATAGAGACAACAGTATCAATTGAAGGTATGATGTGTAACATGTGCGAGACTCATGTTAATGAGACATTCAGAAAGAAGTTTAATATCAAGAAGGTTAGTGCCGACCACAAGAAGAAACAGGCAGTAATTATAAGCGAGAATGAGCTTAACGAAGAAGAAGTCAAGGACGCAGTTACGGAGCTTGGATATGATTATCTTGGAATGACTTCTAAAGAACACGTCAAGAAAGGCTTGTTTAAAAGGTGAATCTATGGGAATACTCGACAGAATTAAGACTGTTTATGCAACCGAGATTGTAGCCGTAACTTATGATGGCAAGTCTGTAACTAATTTTGAACAGGGAGATGCGTTTTGGATATACGCAATCGATAAAGACAAGGTAGTCAGAATGCAGATATTGTCGTTATACTCAAGAGATACAAGCGCTGTCATTGAGCAGCTTAGACGTATCAGAGTTGATGTTATCATCTCCAAAAACTTCGGCCCTAAGGCCATGAACGAACTTAAGAATGCCGGCTACAAGTTGGTAACATTTGACGGAGGTGCCAAAGCTTCCGTTAAGGCTTATGCAACAGGCAAGATAAAAGCAATCGGGTAGGTTAAACCTACCCGATGTTTATTATATAATCTCAAGAAGTGTACTCTTAGGAACCGGTTTAGAGAAGAAGTAACCTTGAAGATAATCAACTCCCAGTGACGTCAGCACATCTATATGCTCCTGCTTCTCAACGCCTTCAACCAACACCGCTGCCCCAAGATCGTGAATCATATTGATACTGTTCTTAAGGATTGTACGACCGTTAGCGTTCTTCTCGGCGCTCCACAATATACTCTTATCAATCTTAACAACATCGAAATCCAGGGCAAATATCGATTCCATGTTGGAATATCCGGTACCATAATCATCCATAGAAAGCTTGAATCCGCTTGTCTTAAGATTCTTAGCTATCTCAGAAAGCACCTGATAATCATCAGCTCCGACAGATTCCGTAATCTCAAAGTTAATCATAGCATGATCAACCTCGTACTTGTCTACGATTCTAACAGTATGCTCAAAGAATCCCGGACTTAAGCACTGAACAACCGACAGGTTGACATTAATACAATCCATACCCTTACTACTAGGGATACCACTCTTGATAAACTTACATACTTCATTTAACACAAAGTCATCAATCTCTTCTACAAGTCCCATCTGCTCGGCAACAGGAATAAACTCTTCAGGCGATATGAACCCAATTGAGTCATCTATCATCCTGACCAGCGCTTCCGCTCCATGAAGTGAAGGACCAACAAGATTATACGTCGGCTGATAATATACCTCGAACTTCTCTTCTCTTAAGTTGCGCTTAACAGCCCTTTCAACCTCAGCCCTTCTCATAATCCAAGCGATATCTATATCCTCCGGATTAGCATTAGCAGGAATAAGCTTGTCCGCAACAAACAAAACATCAGCGATAGTGTTTAATTCTCCGGGAAGAGATGTATCAATAATCGCCGCCTTAAGAATCAGCTCGACATTTAATATATCCCACTTATCCTTAAATCGATTACTAACCCTATCTACTATATCGTTAACTTCTTCATCCTCACATCCGATAAATGTCATTACAAATGTGTCAGAGTTGGGATGATACAGGTTATACCTAGGAACCAATGATGTCAAATACTTAGAGATTGCGGTAGTCATAACATCGTTGTTAGCAGAACCGGTTAATCGTTCTACAACTTCAGAATTGGCAATCTTGATAAAGAGCAGTCTCATATCATCATTAAGCGCTATGGAATTATGTACATCCATCTGTAGTGCCTTGCGATTATAGATGTTGGTGTCGGAATCAAGTCTGTCGTCCTCACTCTCCACAGCAAGCATAATGCCCATAAGTGCTATCGACTCTGCAAACAACTCACTCTTGATATTGATATCAAACAACTGTATAAGAATACCTCCCAGCGACAGTATAAAGAAATACACTATCGCTACACTACGCCTTTTGGTTATGGCATTCCATGAGAATAGAAGTTCCGACAAGGATAGCACATAGTAAAGACCGGCAGCACCATAAATAAGCGCCTCTGCCCAGTTCCTGCTAAAACTAAAATAGGAATCATAATAGTATACGCAGTGAAAAAAAGGATTCACAATAACAAACCCTTCTGTTATAAGAAGCGGAATTCCGGTGATGATATTGCGAAACATGCTCCTCTTTCTGATAACACCGGTAACACACAGTACATAATAATAAAATATAGGACACAGTGCAGTATGCAGAAAGAAGTATAAGAATTGGAAAATCTCAAGCAAAATATACGCTGACGAATTGTATGCCGCCTTCGGTTGAGTTAACGCTGCTCCCGTTGATGATATAGCATTCATAGTCAAGATGATTATCATAACAACAAAGAGCTTATTCTGCGGGCGGTCTGTCCTCTTCTGTAAAAAAGTAAAAAGCAAAACAGTCATACATATAGTAATCGTGGCCGCATAAAATGCTATATGAAATTCATTAGATAGATTCATTACGCGTCCACCTCCGATAACTTATATTAACTGTTAACTTCCTAATATTCTACCACATTCCGCCTCAAATTGCACCAAATAATTTAAGGACGGGCTCTGTTGCATTTCACAAAACCCGTCCTTATATATGCGTCATTCTGAGCGAAGCGAAGAATCTTAGCAATTTTATTAATTCAAAGGTTTAACTTCCCCTTTATAATTATAGCAACCACTGTACATAACTGAAAAGTCATCAGCCTTCACCCTTACATTATACTCATCTCCATATCCAAGACCCGGTTGGTATATAAAAAGATTGTATACAGGAATCTCTTCATCATCCTCTTCTCCAAAATAAGACACCAATACAACATAGCTATCATCGATGTCAACACCGTATGATTTCTTGATTAATTTCTTAGACACATCAACAGCTTTACTCTCACCACTTCCCTCTTCTACCTTAGTTGACTCGAGCGCCACTCCACGTCCGGGCTCTACTCCTTCAGCCTCAAGATTCTGAATGTTGACATATCTCTTCTTCGCATCATGATCGATATATTGAAGCAATTGATCATCCGACATATCATCAGCAGGAAGATATACCTTATTGTCTTCCTCTACATATGCGACTTCATCATCAGCTCTTTCAGCATTTGTCTTATAATGCGCCATTTCTTTCTCAGGGAAAATGCCATCATCATAATACTTTCTCTCAAGAACAAGGCTCCTTTCAATTTCGCTTTTACTTAATTCCCTTGAAAATCCTTCATCCAACGAAACAAAAGTATCCTTGTCAACCTCTGTCGTATACGCCGCTACTTCACTCTCACTCATGCCTTGTAGGCGTTGCTTAAACGTTATTACAGCAGCACTTACACTTACAGTTGTCAGGCTAAATGCCGCCACAAGAATAACAGCCATAAGCGCTGTAGAATAGCGGAACTTAATATCTCCTGCTCTGGCACCTTCCTTACATCCTTCCAAAATATCCTGCTTCATTTGATCACTTATCTCAATGTTGGATAATATCCTCTTGTCTATACTATTTCTCATATACTAATCCCTCCTCATATTCCTGTTTAAGTTTCTTTCTAGCCCTTTCTAATCTTTTCTTAGCTGCATGTGAAGAAATGCTTAGAATCCTGGCGGTCTCATCAATTGAATACCCTTCAATGTAATAGAGTATAACAACTGATTTTAGTTTGTAGTTTAGGTTCCATACTAATGATAATAAATCGCTTTCTTCCCCGCTTAATCCGTTTGTAATAAGCGTTGTCTCATCGATATTATCAAGTGGTACCGTAGAATGTCTTTTATGAAATCTCAAGAATTCCCTGCATTTATTCTGTGAAACCTTGATAAGCCATGCTTTCTTGTGTTCTTCACTTTGAAGTATCGGATTCTTAGTGTGGTACGCAAGAAAAGTCTCTTGTAAGACATCCTTGACATCATGTTCATCTTTGAGAATCACAAAACATATCTTATATAACATATCACTGTACTTATTAATAACAGCCTCTAAGTCGCTACTTACATTAGCCATCACAAACCTCCTTTTTAGTTATATGAGTGATTCGAATTACCCTTTCACTATTAATATGCACAACTAACTAAAAAAGTGACATTATTCTTAAAATTTTTGAATCTTCAATATTTAAACCAATTATAACACTAATGACAATCGATACAATATAAAAAAGGCTTCAGGAATCCCCGAAGCCTTCTATTAACATTAAATCTGATAAAATCCTACCTTCTTATAAACCTTTCTCAAGGTCTTGTTGGCGATATAAGAAGCTCTCTCCGCACCCTTCTTATATACATCCTCTAAGTATGCCTTATCCTTAATAAGCCTCTCTGCTTCTTCTCTGATAGGTCTTAAACTCTCAATTACAGCCTCAGCAACTGCAGGTTTAAATGCGCCATAACCCTTGCCTGCAAATTCAGCCTCGATTTCTTCAAAGCTCTTACCTGTAACTGTAGAATAGATATTCATAAGGTTGGCTACACCCGGTTTCTCCTCAGGTGCAAATCTTACAGGATTCTCTGTATCAGAATCCGTAACAGCTTTCTTAAACTTACGATTAATGGTATCCGGATCATCCATAATGAATACACAACCTTCCGGTATAGACTTAGACATCTTGTCATTAGGTGTTGTGAGACCATAGATTCTTGCACCGGTCTTGGCAATCAATGGCTCAGGAATCTTAAAGACATCTCCGTAAATGCTGTTAAAACGCTGTGCAATATCTCTTGTAAGCTCAATATGCTGTTTCTGATCCTCACCAACCGGTACATAGTCCGCCTGATAAAGAAGAATATCAGCTGCCATAAGTGCAGGATAGGTAAAAAGTCCGGCGTTAATGTTGTCCTTATGCTTGGCTGATTTGTCCTTGAACTGTGTCATTCTTGAAAGTTCGCCAAACATTGTGTAGCAATCAAGTACCCAGCCGAGCTGTGCGTGTGCAGGAACATGCGACTGTAAGAACAGAGTGTTCTTCTCAGGATCAAGTCCACAGGCTATATACTGTGCGAGCTGATTAAGAGATCTTTTTCTAAGTTCAGCCGGAACTTGTCTTACAGTGATAGTATGCATATCTGCCATAAAATAGTAACACTCATAGTCATCAACTCTCTCTGCCCAGTTCTTGATAGCGCCAAGGTAATTACCTAGGTGTAAGTCTCCACTAGGCTGAATGCCTGATAACATTCTCTTCTTGTTCTCTTCCATAGTAGTTATCTCCTAAATAGTAGTTTGTTATATGTTGCCCTTCGTATGAAGGGCAAAGATTCTTCGCTTCGCTCAGAATGACATTATTGTGATTGACATAAGTTATCAATCATGTGCTTTGGTTCTGATTTCTTCGCAAATCTTATCGATAAACTCAGTAAGAGGCATAGCTCCCTGCTCTTTCTCTTCACCACGTTTTCTTACAGAAACAGTGTTAGCATCTCTCTCCTTCTCACCTACAACAAGCATGTAAGGAATCTTCTCGTGTCTTGCCTCTCTAATCTTATATCCAAGCTTCTCAGCACGATAATCAACAGTGGCATGAACACCGTTCTTCTTAAGCTCATCATTAACCTTCTCAGCATAATCAAGGTACTTATCAGAAAGTGGAAGCACTCTAACCTGCTCAGGCATGAGCCATGTAGGAAGTGCTCCTGCATAATGCTCGATAAGCCAAGCCAATGTACGCTCATAACATCCCATTGAAGTTCTATGAATGATATATGGACGCTGCTTCTCGCCATTCTTGTCTATATAGTACATATCGTAACGCTCAGAAAGGAACATATCAAGCTGAATGGTAATCATCGTATCTTCCTTGCCATAAACGTTCTTAGCCTGAATGTCAAGCTTAGGTCCGTAGAAAGCAGCCTCGCCCTCTTCTTCAGTGTACTCTAAACCGATATCATCAAGTATCTCTCTCATCGCATTCTGAACGTGATCCCAATCCTCTGCAGTTCCTAAGTATTTATCAGGATTAGCCGGATCCCACTTACTCATACGATATGTAACCTCATCCTCTAATCCCAATGTTGTAAGACAGTATTTAGCAAGCTTTACACAGTTCTTAAACTCGTCTGCAATCTGCTCAGGTGTACATATAAGATGGCCCTCTGAGATTGTAAACTGTCTTACTCTTGTAAGACCATGCATCTCTCCTGAATCCTCATTTCTAAAGAGCGTAGATGTCTCACCCATACGATAAGGAAGATCTCTGTAACTGTGCTGTTTAGCTTTATATACAAAATACTGGAAAGGACAAGTCATAGGACGAAGTGCCATAACTTCTCTTCCATCATTGTCTGCGTAAACTTTCTCCTGAGCGTTCTTCATTGCAACACTTGTGTCGTTGTATAATTTCTGATCTTCAATGGCATCCTCTGCACTCATAAGATCATCATTTAATACAAACATTCCATCCTTATAGTGGAACCAGTGATCTGAGAGCTTGTAAAGATTAGATTTAGCCATAAGAGGAGTACGGGTTCTCACATATCCCCATTCATAGTCCTCTAAATCCTCAATCCAACGCTGCAAGGTCTGAATAACCTTGGTTCCCTTTGGCATGAAGAGTGGAAGTCCCTGTCCGATTACATCTACAGTTATGAAGAGTTCCATCTCACGACCTAATCTGTTATGATCTCTCTTCTTTATATTCTCTAAAAACTCAAGTCTCTCTTCTAAATCCGCCTTCTTAGGATATGCTGTTCCATAGATTCTCACCAGCATTTTGTTGTTCTCATTGCCTCTCCAGTATGCGCCCGAAGAAGATGTGAGTTTAAAATACTTAATCTCCTTGGTATTCATAACGTGAGGTCCCGCGCAAAGATCGGTGAACTCTCCCTGTGAGTAAAATGAAAGTGTCTCACCCTCAGGCAGATCATTGATAAGCTCAATCTTATATGGCTCATCTTTCTCTGTCATAAGCTTCAATGCTTCTTCTCTCGAAAGCTCAAATCTCTCAATTGGATGAGCTTCCTTAACTATCTTCTTCATCTCCGCTTCAATCTTGTCAAGATCTTCTCTTGAAAGTGAAGGCATATCGAAGTCATAATAGAATCCCTGATCCACAGATGGACCGATTGTACATTTAGCATCAGGATACAATCTCTTAACTGCCTGCGCTAAGATATGTGCGCAAGAGTGATTAAAGCATCTCTGACCGGCATCATCCTTAAATGTAAGGATATTCAGGGTGCAATCCTCAGATATAACTGTTCTCTGGTCAACAACCTCTCCGTTAACCTCTCCTGCAAGTGTCATTCTTCCTAATCCCTCGCTGATGTCAGAAGCAATATCTCTGACAGACATCGGGCTCTCGTACTCCTTAAAAGAGCCATCCTTAAGTGTGATCTTCATAGTAACCATCCTCCTAAAATATAATATAAAAATCTTAGGGACGAAAAAATCCCTGACGTTAAAACGCCAGGGACGATATAATCGCGGTTCCACCCTAATTCCTCAAATACATGAGGCACCTTAAAAATCATCTGTAACGGGATGTCCCGTCCTGCTTAATCACAGGCTGCTCTGAGTTGGTTAGTCTCGTCATAGCATTATAATATGTATAATATCAGGATTTCTCCTTAAACATTATCATTGTATGAAAATGAACTCAAAATGTCAAGTAAATTATTGGCTTTCGACTTCATTTGACAAGATATCATAAATATCAGGATATTCCTTCTTAATATTGATAAGCGCACCTTCAGCATTTAAAAAACAATGCATAGAGTTGGCTACGCAGCATAACTCTCCGTCTGCGTTAGTCATCTCGTATTTAAGCTTCAGCTTAACTCCTTTGAACTCGGTAACACTTATCTTAATGTCAATTACGTCGTCAAATGTCGACGTCTTCTTGTAGTTGCACTCAACAGAAGCCACCGGAGATATAATCCCTGACTCTTCAAGCTTCGCGTAGCTTAGGTTGATAGAATCAAGGTATGCGACCCTTGCCTCCTCCATCCATCTGATATAGTTGGAATGGTGAGTTATGCCCATCTTGTCGGTTTCGTAGTATTGTACTTTATGCTTGTATATCATGATATGCTCCTTATAATGTGGTTGTTATCCTAAACTATGTTAATGATAAAGATTCTTCGCTTCGCTCAGAATGACACTTAATTCATTTATGTCATCCTGAGGAACATAAAGATTCTTCGCTTCGCGAAGTCATGACAGGAATAAATGAGTCATTCTGAGGAGCTTTAGCTCCGAAGAATCTTTGACCTTCGTAAGAAGGTCAACATTTATAGTGTATTTTAGCATATATTCACCTTAATAAGCAAGAATAAGGAAAACCGGCGGATCAAACAACATATCCACCGGTTATATACAAATAAGGAGTTTACTAACTACAATGTTAATATACACTAACACCAGTTAAATGTCAATAACATTTTTAAAAATTTTATAAAAAATTGCAGTTAAACTAAAATCTTATTTAAGATCTCATCACTGTCTATCAACTCTTTAGCTTTCTCTCTGTACTTCTCCTCATGAAGATATGTGTGTCGGTGCGGCTTGACAGACGGCGCCATATCGACAGCTCTCTTATAATCCTCCTTCTTCATTCCGAGCGTTCCTACATACTCGAAGAATCCTGTATCCGTAAATATCTTCTTGATTCTATCTACCCTATGATCCTGAACCAAAGCCATAAGATAAGTCGCAATCCCCACCTGAACACCATGAAGCTCCGGTCTCTCCAAAAACGAGTCAAGTGCATGGGATATAAGGTGCTCACTTCCGCTTACAGGTGCTGATGAACCGGCGATTTCATTTGCAATACCACTCATCGCCAAAGAATCCACCAGTTCCTTTAAAAACAACTCGTCAGTAATTGATTCGAAAGGAGTTCTGACAAATGAATTAACGGCCTTTTTGGCAATCATTAACGCGAAATCATCGATAACAGTTGCTCCACACTGTTCCTCATAGACCCAATCGTAAAGTGACGTTATCTTGGCTGTCAGGTCTCCGACACCGGAGTGAATGAATTTAACGGGAGCGGTCTTTAACACGCCCGTATCCACAATAATTCCGTACGCCATCTTGGCCGGCACACTCGTACGCTTGCCGTTGACCAGAAGAGATGCAGATGATGATGTGAAGCCGTCACTGCTAGTTGATGTCGGAACGCTGATGAACTGCATCTTTCTAAGATACGACGCATATTTAGCTGCATCGATTACCTTGCCACCACCGATTCCACATATAGCTTGCACCTCATTGTCTACAGAAAATGCCAAGTCAATAATGTCATCAATATCAACGCTGTCTAATTCTTTCATCTCGTGAATCTTAATTCCCGCTTCATTAACCGAATTGACAACCCTATCTCCAAACAGGTCAATCAATCCATTTCCAAAATATAAAACAACGTGCGAGATATCCTTGCTCTTAAGTATCTCTCCCATATTGCTAAGCATTCCGTCTCCTACCTTAAGCACCGACGGAATCGCAATCTCATGCTCCGTAAACATAGCCAAACCTCCTAAACATCTCCCGTACACGCATAACTTCCCAGTATCTTAAACTGCTCGGTCTCATTCATAAGCTGGAATATCAAAGCCTTGGTCTCCTGCTTTAAGAAGTTAGCCTCAATCTCAACGAAGAATTCATAGTTCCATTCTGCCTTCTGATTAGGACTGGAATGAATCTCTGTCAGGTTGACACCGTAATCAGAAATCATCGAAAGAATACTTGCCAAAGCTCCGCTCTTATTATGACACACAAACATAATCTTCACTCTGTTATGTTTCTCGTCAACATACAAATCCTTAGAAAACATAACAACCTTACGCTTAACTCCGCCGCTCTCAATCAAATCGCAACGGTTAATATATAAATCTCTGTTGACCAGAATAAAATGCAATTCGTCAGAAGCCTTAACGCTGACATCTTCCAGTATACCAATACCGGAATCTACCTTGCCCTCCTCTATGAGATTGGCAACTTCGTCAAATGAATCAACCGTGATAACATCATCCTTAGACATCATATTGCAAATGTATAATTCCGGTTTAATCATTGCTGCTTTCTTAATCTCAGGAACATTAGATATATATCTAATATCTAATCCACCTCTTAGTTCAAGAGTTCTTCCGTATTGATACTTTCTGCTGATCTCCATAATACGCTTGATTAAAGCTATGTATTCTTTCTTGATATTGTCGTCAACATCCCCGGTTAAATTATCGATAATCGCAATCTCTCTATCCGGTTTAAAAATCTCGTCGTTGGTCTCAGCTTTAACCTTGGCAACATTATCAGCAAGCTCCATTCTCTCTTTAAATAAAGCCTTTATCTCCTTGTCTACTCTATCAATATTACTTCTTACTTCATCCAGTGTCATAGTTGTTAACCTTTCATATTATTATTAAGTACCCAATGGGGACTGCCCCCATTGGGTACTTATATGTTAATCCATCTTAAGAATCATCTCTAAGACTCTCTTAGCGCAAATCTTAATCTCATCTTCGGTGATTGCACCTTTATCCAAAGCTTCCTTAACGCGCTCAGGATATCCGGTCATCATCTTGACATCATTTCCTGCTTTAATCTCTAAATAATGCTCAGAATGATTCCACCAATCCGACGTAACAATACCGTTAAATCCCCACTCTCCTCTTAAGACGTCTGTAAGAAGATCGTGATTTTCAGATACCTTAATACCATTTATCTTGTTATAACTACTCATAATCGTCCAAGGATCTGACTCCTTAACAACAATCTCAAAACCTCTAAGATAAACCTCTCTTAAAGCTCTCTCTGATATAATAGAATCGCTCTCCTTACGGTTCGTCTCCTTGTTATTGCAGACAAAATGCTTAACGGATGCAGCAATGTGCTGAGACTGAATACCTCTAACCATCGCAGCTCCAATCTTACCTGCAAGATATGGATCCTCTGAGTAGTACTCAAAGTTTCTTCCGCAAAGTGGTGACCTGTGAATATTCATAGCAGGTGTCAACCAAATCATAATATTCTGCTCTTTAACCTCTCTAGCGCCACAAACACCCACTTTGGTTACGATATCCTCGTTCCAGGTAGATGCAAGCAAGGTAGCGCAAGGGAATGCAGTCGTATACACATGACAGTGAGGATCTATTCTAAGTCCAGCAGGTCCGTCAGCCGTGTTGATTGTAGGCACTCCGTATCTGAATATAGAACCCATTGAACCTGTGTTAGTTATACCTGTACCTCTATGTCCGCATGTCAAATGAATAAGCTCATCGATACTAAGCTGTTTCATAAAATCATCAAGACTTAATTCTCCGTTAGCAACCTCTTCAAAACCATGATTATCGTTAGGAATCCAAGGAACAAACTGTCTGTTAGGCTCAGCCATAACATAAGGAATCATTCCCTCGTAGGCGTCAACAGCGTCGCGAGGCAGGATATCTGCATCTTCCGGATAATTTGAAACATCTAAATCTTCATAAGTTCCATCTGCTTTCATTCTCTTAGAAAGCTTTAATGGTTTGCATATCTCACTTAACTCTTCTACGACAACATCTTCACTTATGTCAAATGAAACAAGCTCGTAAGCATCCCTTACATCTGCGCCAAGATATACCTTATATGTTCCGGCTTCAAGAACGTACGAAGACTTGCTTATCACGCCGGTATCATCATATGAAGCCATCTCAGGAACCGATATCCTGACTGTAACTCTCTGGCTCTCACCCGGCTTTAAGAGCCTGGTCTTAGCAAATCCACCAAGCACTCTCTTAGCTTTAGTAAGCTTATTGACAGGAGCTTCATAATAAAGCTGTAAGACATCCTTACCGTCGTAGTCTCCTACATTTGTCACATTAATAGTAACTAAGATGTCTATGTTCCTAGCCTGTTCAGCGGTCAAAGAGACGTTTTCAATATCAACTATATCTCCCGGTTCAATATCAACAACTTCCCAATCAAAATCAGTATAATTAAGTCCAAATCCGAAAGGATAATTAACCTTGTCAGCCGCTCCCGGAACAGTCTCAAAATATCTGTATCCAACAAAAATATCCTCAGTATATTCCGAATAATAAATACTCTTATGGAATTCATCTGTGGACGGATAATCAGTTATCTCCTTGGCAAATGTATCTGTCAAGCGTCCTGAAGGAGAGCAATCACCAACTAAGATATCCGCGATTGCAAGACCACCTTCCATACCGGCCTGCCATGCCATAAGAACTGATGAAATATCGTCATTATCAGCAAACCATGCACTGTCTACCATTCCGCCGACATTCAACACAACAACAACATGTTCAAAGTTAGCAGTTACTTTATCAACCATAGCCTGCTCTTTGTCAGTAAGATAGAAATCTCCTCTGTCGAATATCTCTTCGCTTCGCTCCAAAAATTGCTTGGTTCCAGGGAAGAAATCCGGAGTCTCATCAAGTTGCTCAATAACAGAAGGTCCATCTACACCTTTAATGCACCTATCCCAGTCTTCACCCGAATATCTTGAAATACTGATAATAGCGGTATCTGTATAATTCGCTGCCTTCTTAAGAAGCTCTTCGTCAACTTCAGGCTCAACAAGCATTCCGGGTGCTACACCCTTCTTGTATTCTGCATTTACGTAATCTTTGTAAAATTCTGCCAAAGGCTCATATATGGTGACCTTACCCTGTTGTTCTTTCTCTTTCAGGCCGTCATAAAGATTCTTGATATAGCTAACGGTTACATCACCTGATCCACCGCCACCTTTGACATAATCGATTGTTCCTTTACCAAAAAGTGCAACCTTGGTACCGTTGTCAAGTGGTAAAACGCTGTCGTCGTTCTTAAGAAGAACCATACCTTCAGTAGCTGCCTCTCTAGACAAGGCTATGTGCTCCTTGCACCCTGTCACTCTGCTTCCGTCAACCCCCAGTCCTATAGGTGGCTGAAACAACGCTCTCATCCATCTCATGTTTTATCCTCCTTTTATCATTCATTTAATACCGAAAAACATAACTATATCTTACCATAGTTGCATTTTATGTGCAATAAAATTGAAGGCCTAACAAAGCTAACTGACCATGAGGGAGCTTGTGTCATTCTGAGCGAAGCGAAGAATCTTTCTCCCGAATGAAATGAGGGAGAACAAAAACTTTATCTTTAGAAAACTGTAGTTATATTGACCTTCTCCGAAGGTCAAAGATCCTTCGCTAACGCTCTGGATGACAATTATATCTCTTGAAAAAGACCAAGAATTTATTTATAATAGTAGAATATTCATGAATTAAGAGAGGAGACACACATGCCTAATTTAACAGTTTCTCCTGTCGGCGGAGCAGAAGCAGCCATCCAGGTTGCACAAAGCAAGACCAATGCCAACAAAGAAGTTGATTTCGACACCTACCTTAAGACCACCAAGAGTGATGAGATTGTAGGTGGTGCCAAGAGTTCAACCTCGCTAAATGATATATTTAACAGAGCTTCCAAGAAATACGGAGTGGATGTTGATTTGCTTAAGGCGCTTGGATACGAAGAATCTCGTTTTCAGGCCAATGCTGTATCAAGCGCAGGCGCGATAGGCATTATGCAACTTATGCCATCAACAGCCAAGTCATTAGGTGTTACCAACCCTTATGACCCTGAACAGAACATTATGGGTGGTGCCAAGCTCTTAGCAGCCCACCTTAAGAAGTATAAAGGTAATATCACGCTCGCTCTTGCAGCATACGGTGCAGGAAGCAACGCGGTCGACAAGTACGGCGGAGTGCCTCCATATAAGGAGACCCAGACCGCAATCAAGCGTGTCCTGAACTACTACTACAACGGACTGGGTGCTGACGAGAAGTTAGCAGACAAGATTAAGATAGACAACAGTGGCAACGCATATAAGAAGCCATCGGTTGACAAGGATCCTCTCCTGACTGATGTTACCGAGGAGACAAGGTCCGTCCTTACCAAAGAAGACATCAAGCGCATCAAGCGTGACAGAGAAGTAGACAAGATGCTAGAACATGTAGCAGATAGAGACATATATCTCACAAGCAACATGGAGACAGATATGATAAGCGGAAGCGTATCTACCACTTCGACCAATGAAAGCACCGCAACTGTTGAGAAGTCCAATTCCGGATATTCCTACGAGGATTATCTTGATTTTGTAGATGATTATGTTGATATTGTTTCTAAGATGAGCAATAAGTCATCATCAACTTCCAATACGGATATGTTAAGCTCTACGTTGGGTAGTCTTTACGGAACCGGACAGAGCCAGGATAATACATCGATTCTTAATGTGTTGCAGAGCACATTAGCGACCATGGTTAAGAATCAGAAGTAATAAGAAATTCTCCCTCATTACGTTCGGGAGAAAGATTCTTCGCTTCGCTTAGAATGACATATCATAACACGAAGAAGGCGGTGGTCAATGACCACCGCCTTCTATAGTAGGGGAAAACGAATATGAGAAATTATCTTTACTTCTTTTTCTTATACTTGTAGGTTACCTTCTTAAGACCCGCTTTCTTAATCATCTTAACAACCTTGTTGTATACTTTCTTGCTCTTCGCATAAATCGTAACCTTAACTGACTTCTTATTGGTACATCCCTTAAATGCAGTCTTGTTAACTGACTTAAGCTTGTTACCATAAATCTTGATAGTCTTAAGTTTCTTACATCCCTTGAATGCATTTGCATTAATCTTAGTAACCTTCTTACCGATTGTTACTGACTCAAGAGAAGTACATCCGCTAAATGCATCCTTAGATACTACCTTACCTGTAATCTTAGCGCTTACAAGCTCTGGCTCAGCATCGGTAACTTCCTCTAAAGTAATATCATCAATCAATACTTCATGCTTATCTGTAATAACTCTGTCGCCAATCTTACCCATTGAGAAATTGAATCTCGCAGCGCTGTCTGAAGGATCTTCCATTGTGAAGGTCTTCTCAAATGTCTTCCACTCTGTAGTAAGATCGATAGGATCAAATGTCTTAGAGTAGTTGGTCCAAGCACCCTCATACTGAGTTAATCCGTAAGTAATCTGACGATCTATTGTAGATTTAGCCTTAAATGATACTTTGTAGGTCTTACCTTTCTCAAGATTGAGGTTATATTGGTTAAGCTGTACATGCCAATCTTCTGTACCTGTATTGTTAACAGTCATAACAAATGAACTGTCATTGTTAAGTACGTCAACTACATAAGAAGCTAAATCGTTAGTGTAGATGTATGGTTCCCAAGCAGCAAGTCCAGAGTTGAACGAACCATTCTTAACCATTGATGCCTCTGCAAGCATTACATTGTCAAGATAATAGGTACCATTCTTAGCAAATGTAAATGATACTTTTGAATCCTTACGCTCTAAATTCTTCTCAATCTTAAACTTGTTAACATATGTCTTGTTAGCATTTGTAAGTTCAGGTGTAAACTCTGTTCCTGAAACATTTGCAACAATACCATCTGCTGCTGAACCGTCTTCCATACGAGCATCGAATCTGAAATCATAATCGCCTGCTGCAAGTGGAGATAATTCATCCTGTGTGATAGTTACAGGCTTGTTATCCTTAACTGTAACCTTAAGTTCTCTAACCTTGTTCTTGTTAGTTACGCTTACACTTGAAGGATCTGAAACATTCCAGTTACCAAGTCTAGCCTCACCCTGGTCAAATGTACCATTGTAAAGGTAGTTACCATCTGCTGCAACGCTCTTAGATGTATCCTCAGGAATCAAGTCTCCTGACTTGTGAGTAAGCTTAACATTAGAGATTGTAACACCTGCTGTTGACTTCTGATTACCAAGGTTGAACTCTAACGAACCGTTAGGATCGGTAGCCTCTTCCATAGTAAATGTCTTGGTAAATGTCTTCTTCTCTTTAGTAATATTAAATGTAGTATCAGCCATGTATCTTGTCCAACCGTGATCAGGGCCTTCAACATCAACTACCATTGTTCTGTCTTCATCAGCTACTGCGTCAAATGTAAGTTCATATTCCCAACCTCTATACATTGGAACGCCCTGCTGTAAAAGCTGTACTGCATGGGTAACTGAACCTTCAGCAGCCGGAGTAATCTTAATTGAGTTGTTCTCTACCTTGAAAGTAGAACCGTTAGCATCGCTCTCAAGATGAAGTCCCCAGTTAGTCAATAAATCATCTGCATTAATACCGTTAATATCTTTAGCGAAATCAGCGTTAAGAATGTAGTTGCCGTTAGCATCTGCTTCTCTGAACTTGTTCTTAGCTGACTCAGGCTTCTTTATGTTAGCCTCAGCTGCCTCATAAACTGAAGGATCCTTCTGATATACACGAACGTAATCTACATCAAATGACTGATTAGCCATATCGTTAACTACAGCCTGATCAGGATATCCTACCCAGCTTCCACCTACTGCAAGGTTAAGAATTACGTAGAATTCCTGGTCAAATGGTGCAGGATAAGTAAGCTCGCTCTCTTTATTCTTACCTGTGAACCACTCGCTTGTAGTGTAAACTTCTTCATCATCAACGAACCATGTAAGTTTACCAGGCTCCCAATCGAGTCTGAACGTATGCCACTCATCTGCAAATGAACCGTCACCGCTTAATACTTTGGTTCCCTGCTGCTGATTGTGACCTGTGGTAGCATTGTATCCGTAGTGTGCGGTATGGTAAGACTTGTTAATCTCCTGACCCATAACCTCCATGATATCAATCTCACCACACTGTGGCCACTGACCATAGTTGGTCTCGTCTGTAGCCATGAGCCAGAATGCAGGAAGATAACCCTTACCTGTAGGAACCTTACATCTAGACTCGAAACGACCGTATCTGAAATCTTTCTTGTTCTGTGTGTTAATTCTACCTGAAGTGTAGTCATATGCTTTCTTAACATCTACACCGCCGCTTGTATCAGCTGAAAGATCAATTACAGAAACATCTGAAAGAGTAACATTTGCCTTAACACTTGTATCAGCCATATCTCCGATTGCACCGAAGTTAAGCTGTAATGCAATTGTTGATGACTCTTTCTTGTCAGCTGCAACAGCTGCCTTAAATGTCAACTCGTTCTCTTTACCCTTAGCGATTGTAAGCTTGCTTCCGCCGTACCAATCATATCCGTTATCAGGATCAAGGAAAGAAATCTCAACTGCTCTGTCAACATCAGATGTTGCTTTAGCCTTGAACTCGTACTCATGACCAGGCTGAAGTGTAAGTCCTGTCTGCTGAAGCTGTACATGCCAGTTCTCTGTACCAGGCTCTTCGATGTTAACTAAAGCCTTACCGCCTTTGAAATCAAATGTTGCCTTACCGTCTCCACCTGCGCTACCTGACCAGTTAGCCTCGGTAAAATCATTGCTCTTTAATACCTCTGCAACTACAGGAGCAGATGAATCTGCGCCGGCTTTCTTAGTTGCGGTAGGAAGAATCTTAAGAACGCCATCGTTAACCTTGATGTTGTCGTTCATATCCTTCTCGCTTACATATCTCTGAAGCTCTTCATTAACCCAACCCGGGTCATGCTGCTCTACATTCCAATCCTTAGTGTTCAATGCCGTTCCATCGAACTCATCATTCCAAGTTAACTTGTAACCCTCTGACTCATATTTGTTCTCAAATCCGCTAGATGTGGTAGTAACCTCGCCTGCTGCGTTACCTCTGGTAACAGGTGCCATCATTCCGATAGCCAACGATGCAGAAAGCACATATGCACATGCCTTCTTAACAATCTTCATTTTCCCGACTGCCATAGTGAAAACTCCTTTCAAAATAAATAGTAATCAAATGTAAAAAATCACGCGCTCACATATATATGTGTTGATATACGAAATATAATATTTTTGCATATGAAATTATATCGTTTTTGTTTCAATTTTATCGTTTTTGTGATATGATAATTACAGGGTGAAAAAGTGCGTGGATAACGCTCGTTTACTGGATTTTTCAGGGGTGAAGATATGAGTATAAAGAAGGAATTATTTTATAAAGAATACATACAACGAGAAGACGGATTTGTCAGGGCTCCATATAACCCTGAGATTGAGTTTTATTCTACTATCAAAGCAGGTGATGTTAACCGTGTCAGGGAGCTATGTAAGGATACTTTAGTTGACAAGCCGGGACTTGGCAGATTATCTGATGATCCTCTTCAGAATCTTAAGTTTCATTTTGTGATTACCACTGCGCTTGTTGCAAGGTATTGCATTCAAGGAGGAATGGATCTTTCGGAAGCATACAGTTTGAGCGATATATACATCCAAAAAGCTGACAAAGCCAAGACTACTAAAGAGATATCTGAGCTTCATCCTGAGATGTGCATAGACTATACCAAGCGTATGCACAGTTTAAGAAAGAACGCGGTTTGCTCACTTCAGATTTCTAAGTGTATTGATTATATTTATGACCATTTGCATGAGAGAATAACAGTCACTGATTTAGCTGACCATGTTAATCTTAATCCAAGTTATTTGTCAAGATTATTTAAGAAGGAAACCGGTGCTTCGATAAGTGAATATATAAGAAGACAGAAGATCGAAACCGCCAAGAATATGCTCTCTTATTCAGAGTACAGGCCGGCTGAGATTGCCTTGACTTTAGCATTTCCGTCACAGAGTTATTTTACTGAGGTCTTTCACAAGTATACGGGCCTTACGCCTAAAGAATACAGGAAGCAGTATCTTAATATAACGCTCGATGATAATGAAATTGAAGAATAAGAATTCTCCCTCATTACATTCGGGAGAAAGATTCTTCGCTTCGCTCAGAATGACGTTTTTTCAATCTGTAGCGGCGAACAGCGTTCGCCATACGTGGAGCACACTGTGCTCCGCTACGGTTATAATATGTCATCCTGAGGAGCATAGCGACGAAGGATCTTTTATCTTGAAAATGAATACTCAATAAAATATAATATGGGTTGTATATTCAATCAAAAAAGGAGAACAAAATGTCAGATATCAAGAGAATTGCGGTTCTTACAAGTGGCGGTGACGCCCAGGGTATGAACTCTGCAATAAGAGCAGTTACATATAGTGCGATTAACGCAGGTGTATCTGTAACAGGAATTTACAGAGGTTACGAGGGCCTCATCGATTGGGAGGTCAAGGAACTTACAATCGACAATGTCAGAAATATCAATAACCGAGGAGGCACAATACTCTACTCGAGCAGAAGCGAGAGGTTTCTAGACAAGAAGAACAGAGAGATAGCTGCCAAGAACCTTAAGGATCATGACATCGATGCACTGGTTGTAATCGGAGGAGACGGTTCCTTACGAGGTGCTATAGAATTTACCAAAGAAGACATCAAGACCATATGTATACCTGGTACTATCGACAGAGATATGTGTTGTACAGAGTATACTTTGGGATTTGACACCGCTGCCAACGCCGCTATGGAAGCAATTGACAGAATAAGGGATTCATCAGTATCTCACGGAAGATGTACAGTTGTTGAAGTAATGGGTAGGAAGCGCGGATACATAGCACTTTGGGCAGGTATGGCGACATCTGCCGATGCCATTATTCTTCCGGAGAAATGGGAAGGAGATTTTGACAACGTGGTTGAAGCCATCAACAGAAGACATGTCGGTGGCAAGAACAATTATCTTGTCGTGTTGGCGGAAGGCGTTACAGACGCTAATGACCTTGCTAATTACATCCAAAAAGAGACAGGAATCGAGTCGAGAGTTTCCGTATTAGGATACATTCAGCGTGGCGGAAGTCCTACCGCCAAGGATAGAATGTATGGTTCGTTGATGGGGGCTTATGCAGTTGAGATACTTGTAAATGAGGGAAGGTACAACAGAATTGTTGCAATCAAAAATGATATCTTAACCGATTATGCTATCGAGGAGGCTCTTGACATTAATAACAATGAGCTTGATTCGTTCCAGTATAAGCTTAGTCTTACATTGTCTGTATAGTATAGTCGTAGCGGCGAACACTGTTCGCCGCTACGGATTGGTATGATTCTTTATCCCGCCTGAACTGCCATGTCAAGTTGCTGAACAGAAGCTACATTACCATCCTCCATCAACGCGACACCACTGTTTCTCACCTTGCCAAGCGTCTCATTAGCCTCATTCTTAATGGAGAAATTCGTTGAAACATTGGTAAGACATATCGCTCCAATGCCTGCAACTCCGATTCCCACCAGTCTATCATTACCATCTGCATCTTTGCTCCAGATTCTTAATTTGTCAAAAATCTCATCATTCTCGTCTATCCAACCGTTGCCATCCATATCAAAGACTGCAAGCTCATCAAAACCACGTCCGGTCTTAGCGCCAAACAATTCACTCCCGTCGTTGATTAACCCATCTCCGTTCTTGTCTAACGCCAGATACCCACAGAATTCCCCTAAGACAGCAAGATTATCAAGCTCTCCGTCAGAATCAATATCGAATGTAAAAGTCTGATTCTCCAATGAAACAGGCCCACCCTTGACATTGATAACCAAAGGATCCTTAAAGACTTCGCTTATAGTCTCCTGCTCATAAGTGTAATTCTCACTGAAACTTCTACTCATAAGCATGTCAATATTAAAGTCAATACTTCTTCCGTCGGCTGTATTAACCTTACCGTCAGCTTTAAAAGAGGTACTCTCCTCCTCTGAATAATTGTAAGTAAACGATTCCGACTTGACAACATAAAAGCCACCGGAAGAACCGCTGTTAAAAGGGAGACTCAAAAGATAGTTTAAAAACTCTCTTCGACGCTCTATCATTTGCCTAAGGAGCTCGCTAATCGACATCGCATAAACCGACTTGGCATTCAAGACATTCTTCATAACTGCCTTGGTAGTCTCTGATTTGACATATGTTTCGACTTCACATTCTTCATAGGAAAATGAATCATTTAAATCGATGTCCGTGACATCTTTAGCAGATATCTTGTCGTCAAATGTATACCTGCCACTTGCATCGTAGGATGCTAAAAGATACGACTCGTCTCGGTCGTCAGTAGAATCAAATCTGCCATCCCTAGCTTCAGGCAATGTAGCGCTCATAACCTGCCCGAAGTTAGTCATAGCAGCAAGTCCACTGTAATTCTCTCTATAACTTCTGTCAGAAGCCATAGAAATAGTGCTTGACTGAATAACCATCGCTACACACCTCCATATGTAATTAAGATTTGATTGTGATGATATGTGTATTTACGGCCGCTAAATACAGTATATCAATAAATATATCGGTATGTATGCGGGTATTGTTTAGGTTATTTTAGTATATCATTATTCCTTAAAAAATTATTGACCTGATAAATAAAAAGGCGGATAATATCTATCCACCTTTTATATATTATCTTTATATGTTTGGCACAGTTTTATTAGGCTGTTTTTTCCTGATTCTCTCACTTTTGGCTTCTTTAGCTCTTTTGCCGCCGTAGGATGATAAATCAACTTTTCTGCCCGGATGCTTTTTAACATCTCGCTTAAGATTAATCCTGTCTACGATGCTATTAACCGTATCCTTTACGCCGGGCGTATACCTTGACATCGCACTGATTCCGTCAAGAGCATTGCTGAATCTCTCCCTGCCGTCTTCATAGGTTCTAATTTTTTCCTTGCCTGTAATATAATTCTGAGATGCATTTAAGAGCGATGCATTCAAGTCGGCTACCTGTTTAACCGCAGCTTTTATATCATTTGGCTGATTAAAGTCATATATACACTTTAGCTTAGCCAGCTTTTCTATGATATCGTAAACAGCTTTATACTCGTCACTTCTGCCTTTCTTACTCATCATGTTTTTGTGAATTATGTTCATCTCGGTTATATAGTCTTTGATGCCGTCCTCCGGTACCTTAAAAGAGGCAGAATACAATTGAGCGTTGGCATTAATTATACCCGAAGGAGAAGAAAGTGCTCTCTTAAGGGCTTTTAAATCGCTCCTATATGCATTGAATTCATTGCTCTGCTTTATAGCGCCAAAAACCTTATGAATCTTTTTTAAATCAAATTTTACTCCGCTGTTTTTAAGCTGTAATGCAGCCAAAGCTTTGGCACAGTTGTCCTCCAATGCCTGCTTATTGCCATTTACAACATCACTTCCGGTATGAAGCATAATATACTGGTCATATCCAACGCCTTTCATCACTTTTTTGTTGAAATCATTGATGAGCTGCTTGGATGATATGACATCTAAGGCGCCACTCCTTAACTCGCCCTCTTCTTTAAGCCAATTCTCTATTCCTTTTGTCTTAGGCTCACCGGAAAATAAATTTAAACTATAGGCATATTTTTCCTTATCAGGCGCTGACAGCTTCGCATCTGATATAATCTTGTTGCTTTCTTTATCTATAATTGATTTGGCATAAGCGTCAATAAAGTCAAGCTTCATATAAATAGATGCAGTAAATTCACTGATGTTTTCCTGCTCTTTCAAAAATATATCAATAGCCTTGTCTTGTAAGCTTACACCGTGCTCATTTATGAAATCGGTTATTTTCTTCTCATCAGTTATTCCTTTTGCTTTTAAGAAATCCTCTACCGTTATGTCTTCGTTAATATTGTTTTTTTCAAGAAGCGCTTCAATCTCAGGATTGAATTGACCGTCTTCCCCGTTTTCTCTAATCTTGTCAATAATTGTCTTAAAAACCATTCCTACATTGCCGGAAAAGGTATAGTATAATCCGGGAGCACTGCTTCTAATTAACCAATCTGCTTTCTTCTGTCCGACCTTGCCCTCGGCTGAAAACTCCTGATCAACAGTCTTGCTCTCATTTACTATCTCTATAATCTTTTTGGTATTTATCCTGCCAAGCTCAGCAATAACTCTGCCTATAGTTTTGATGTCAGCATTTGCAATATAGTCTTTTACAAATAAATCAAGGAAGTTTTTGGATAAATTCTGTTCTATCAAAGGAGCACCATAAATTAACTCCTGCATTGAAGTGAGCATATATACATCAATCACGACATTAAGCTTTTCTTCTACCGTTTTGGAAGCTCTGTATTTGCGGATAATATCCTCACGAATTCTGTCTGCATCTACATCTATATCCTCTTTACCCTCTTTGTAGCGCGACTCAACCATTCCGATTCTGCTCGAGGTTTCATAAAAGATGGCATCACTGACTGATTTAATGCTACTTGTCTCCTCTATCCAATCTTCAATGTCTTCAGTTTCATAGTTGCCTCTTTCAAGAGAAAAAGACTTAATATCACTGACGTTATCGCTTGAAAGCTTTTTATTCTTGTAGTAGCTGTTCTCACCTGCTGTTATGGATTTTTGTATCTTATCCTTGTCAACTTCAGACAAATCCTGCAATTCATCAATCAGAGTGGTTATTGCCATGTTATCTATTGACAATCCCAGCTGGTCTACCATCCATTTGGACTTATCGTCTATATAAGGATCTGCCAGGTCGATTTCTTTATTGAGCTTAACCTCTGACTGATATTTCAAGTATGATTTATGGTCATTTTCTGCCTTCATATGACCCATAGTTAAAAAAATCATATCCAAAATGTCAGAATCTCCCGACAGAATATACCTGTTACGAAAATCCGAAATTATCTCCTTGTATTCATTAAGCTCTTTTTGGGATATTTTTCTGCCACTCTTTTTTTGGGCAGCAAATCTTTCATTGACAGCTACAAGAAACTTTAGTCTGGAGCTTATGTCGTGCAGACCGTTATACATTGCGCCTAACTTACCGCTCATGTTAATAACTTTATCAGTCTTAACTTCATTGTCATTTTCTAATCTCTCATCATAATCGATTTCCTTCATAAATTTATACCTCCGTATTATATGCACACTAATGCTGACTACTATTATAGCATAGAGCATAATACAAAAGCGTAACATTTTATGATGTGGTTAGTGTACCTGTGGTTCACAAGCGCAGCTAAATGTCATTGGACCCGTCCCCGTAGTTCAGCAACAAAAAGCAGGCGCAAATGAGCGCCTGCCATACATTTATGGAGATAGGTGTTAGATAATGTCAAAATAGAACTTATTTAAGATTCTTAACCGCCTCGAATCCCTGCTCTAAATCCCAGATAATATCATCGATATGCTCTGTTCCGATTGAAAGTCTGATTGTAGCCTGGCTGATTCCTACCTCAGCAAGCTGCTCAGGAGTCATCTCAGCGTGAGTGGTGTCATATGGATGGATAACAAGGCTCTTAACATCGGCAACATTTGCCAAAAGAGAGAATATCTTTAATCCATCAATAAATGCATAAGCCTCTTCCTTACCACCTTTGATGTCAAATGTAAATATTGAACCACCACCGTTAGGGAAATACTTCTTATAAAGCTCATGCTGTGGATGGCTCTCGATAGATGGGTGAGAAACTGACTCTACAAGTGGATGATTCTTAAGGAAATCAACAACTTTAAGAGTATTCTCAACGTGTCTGTCAAGACGTAATGAGAGTGTCTCTAATCCCTGTAAAAGTATCCATGCATTAAGAGGAGAGATTGAAGAACCGGTATCTCTTAACAGGATTGCTCTGATATATGTAATGTATGCAGCTGCTCCTGCAGCACCTACAAATGATACTCCATGATAACTTGGGTTAGGCTCGGTAAACTGAGGGAACTTGCCTGATGCTTCCCAATCGAACTTACCTGCGTCTACGATAACTCCACCAAGCGTTGATCCGTGGCCTCCGATGAACTTGGTAGCCGAATGTATTACAACATCTGCACCATGCTCAATCGGACGGATTAAATAAGGAGTTCCAAAAGTATTGTCAATCACAAGCGGAATCTTGTGCTTGTGAGCTATCTCTGATAATGCGTCAATATCAGGAATATCAGAACCAGGATTACCAAGTGTTTCAATGAACAATGCTTTGGTATTGTCCTTGATTGCTGCTTCCACCTCTTGATGATTATGGATATCTACAAATGTTGAATCGATTCCGTAACCTTTAAGAGTCTGATCTAAGAGATTGTAGCTACCACCGTAGATGGTCTTCTGTGCTACAATGTGATCGCCTGATTTGGCAAGTGCTATAAGCGAATATGTAACCGCTGCTGCACCGGCTGCAACCGCAAGACCTGCAACACCTCCCTCTAAGGCTGCAACTCTGTCCTCTAAAACTCCCTGAGTAGAGTTGGTAAGTCTTCCGTAAATGTTACCTGCATCTCTTAAGTTAAATCTGTCTGCAGCGTGCTGTGCATTGTGGAAAACGTAAGATGTTGTCTGATAAATAGGAACTGCTCTGGCATCCGTTGTTGGATCTGCTTGCTCCTGACCTACATGTAATTGTAATGTTTCAAATTTGTACTGATGTTCACTCATAATAATATCTCCTTTCGTTAATCACCTGAATCATTTTCTTAGGTGTTATCTCTTTGTTGATATCACTATATAACATTTGAAACGGTTTGTATAATTCTTAAAAACAAGAATTGGTTATAGGATTAACCTATAACCAATTGAGCTGCGTACTTATCTATTCTGAAAGACTGGTTTCTCTTATCTTCTTTCTTATTGGGAGGATACGACTTGGTGAAACCGATAACTCGTCATATCCCATAGCAAGGAACTCTTTGGTAAGCTTTAAATCAGCTCCTAACTCTCCGCATATGCCTGCCCAGGCTCCGTGTTTATGAGCGGCATCCACAATCATCTTAAGCATCTTTAGAATTGCGGGATGATGTGGATTATAAAAGTCATCCAGGCTCTGATTCTGCCTGTCTAAAGCAAGCGTATACTGAGTGAGGTCGTTAGTACCGACGCTAAAGAAATCAACTTCTTTGGCAAGGTCCTCGGCAATCATAACCGCTGCCGGAGTCTCAATCATAACGCCAAGCTCAATATCTTTATCGTAAGAGATGCCGTCATTGTCAAGCTCTTTCTTAACGGAGTCAACAATCTCCTTGATCTTCTTGACTTCCTCAACAGATATAATCATAGGAAACATAATTGATATCTGACCGAATGCGCTGGCTCTTAAGATAGCTCGAAGCTGAGTCTTAAATATCTCCGGTCTTGTAAGACAGATTCTAATAGCTCTTAACCCCATAGCAGGATTCTCCTCCTTAGGAAGCTCAAAATAATCCGCCTGCTTATCGGCTCCGATATCAAGAGTTCTTATAATAACCTTCTTACCCGCAAGTGTCTGTGTCACCTGCTTATATATCTGGAACTGCTCCTCTTCTGTCGGATAATCGTTAGATCCAAGGTAAATGAATTCTGACCTGAACAACCCGATTCCTCCGGCATCATTCTGAAGCACCAAACCTAAATCTTTAATGTCACCGATGTTGGCATATAAGTTGATTTTATGACCTTCTAAAGTAACATTATCCTTACCCTTAAGAGTATCTAAAAGATTCTTTTTCTTCTCCTCTTCAAGAAGAAGCTTTCTCTTGGCAACCAAGACATCTTCATCCGGATCAACATAAATCTTACTCTCATAGCCGTCCACAATAGCCATGTGACCATTTACCTCATCAGACAGTGGAACCGGACAACTGATAACAGCAGGAATACCCATTGTCTTAGCTAGAATTGAAGTGTGCGAATTAGCCGAACCGTGAACTGTGACAAATGACAGAATCATACTCTTCTCCATCTGTACGGTCTCTGAAGGAGCCAAATCATCCGCAACCACAATCACAGGCTCGTCTGACTTGATTCCGCCCGAACTCCCTCCGCAGAGAGCATTAATAATACGCTCGGTTATATCCTTGATATCAGCGGCTCTGCCTCTAAAATACTCTTCTTCCATCTCCGAGAACATCTTGGCGAAGTTGTCTCCGGTCTGTGCCACTGCATACTCGGCGTTAACATTTTCGGTATCAATAATACCTTCTGCCGACTCGATAAAGTCTTCGTCATCAACCATGAGTTGGTGAGCCTCAAATATCTCTGCACCCGACTCTCCAACCTCGATAACCGCCTTATCGTATAACGCCTTAAGTTCTTCTATAGCCTTGTCTCTCGCCTCTTTATAGCGCGCTTTCTCAGCCTCGGTATCCTCAACTTTAACACGCTTTACAGATTGCATTTCCTTCTTGTAAATGTATAACGGTCCGATTGCAATTCCCTCAAAAACAGACTTACCTTCATAAATCGTCATAACTAACCACCTCCCGGTCATCCTAAATCAGAAGCATCAATAGCTAACTTGATGCATCCCATAATCCCCTGGTCATCATTAAGGCCGGCAGGAATTATATAATTATCTATATCATCAAGCTCTTTGGTAGAAAGATACCCGTTAAGATTCTCTAAAACCTTCTTCCTTATAAGCGGGAAAAGCTGCTCCTGATGCATAACGCCGCCACCAAGTATTATCTTCTTAGGACTTATTGTTAAGATAATATTGGCTAATGCCTGAGCGATATAGAAGCTCTCTATCTCCCACACTTCGTCCTTGTCAACAAGGTCTTTAGCAGGCTTACCCCATCTATCTTCAATCGCCGGTCCACTTGCCAATCCCTCTAAACAATTCTTATGAAAAGGGCATCTTCCGGCAAATGTATCCGCTTCGTGTCTGATAAGTTTCATATGTCCAAGTTCCGGATGAAGCATACCGTGGACAAGATTACCACCGGATAGCACTCCGCCACCTACTCCGGTTCCGATTGTTATATATAACGCATCAGTAAGTCCTTTAGCCGCACCCCATGTAACTTCACCGAGAAGAGAGCCGTTGACATCAGTGTCAAATCCAATAGGAACATTAAGTGCCTCTTGCATGACACCGACAATGTCGTATCCTATCCACGGAGTCTTCGGAGTCTTTAGTATATGTCCGAAATCCTTAGACGATCTGTCAACATCTATCGGTCCAAAGCAAGCTATTCCAAGAGCACTTATATTCTTGTCCTTAAAGTACTCAATGATAGCAGGAATTGTCTCATCAGGTGTCTTAGTTGGAATAGAAACCTGATCAGATATTCTACCATTCTCATCACCTATAGCGCATACCATCTTGGTACCGCCGGCTTCTAAAGCTCCATATATCATACTACACCTCCATTATATATGAGCCGGAGCTTTTCATAATGAAAAGCTCCGACATTACTGTTATTAGAAATTAGCTTTCATGAAAGCTTCGATAGCAGCACATGCAGCATCCTCATCATCACCTTCAACAGTGATTGTAACTTCATCTCCTTTAACGATTCCCATACCCATGAGTTTCATTAAAGATGTAGCCTTGGCACTCTTCTCACCTTTAATAAATGTAATCGTGCTCGTAAACTTCTTAGCCTCCTGAACAAGCAATCCTGCAGGGCGTGCGTGAATACCTACTTCATCTGTAATAACATACTTGAACTCTTTCATAATGATGTACCTCCTATAATATAATATTTTATGTTCATCAAATCTTTACGTTACTATAATCATCTGAGTTGGTTAACAAGACAACTACTGTGTCCGGCTTACCAGCCTCTTTTATCTTAGCGATATCAAACTCCATAATCTTATCGCCCTTCTTAACCTGATCACCCTCTGATACAAGAGTGTTAAATCCCTCTCCGTTCATCTCGACCGTATCAATACCTACGTGAATCAGGAGTTCCATATCCTCAGCTCCGGTAATTCCGATTGCGTGCTTACTGTCAGCTACAGAACTAATCTCTCCATCCATAGGAGCATAGACAACACCCTCTTCAGGCTTAATTCCTACGCCTTTGCCCAACACACCGGATGCAAATGTATCATCTTCAATCTTGGTGTATGGAATAATCTCGCCCTTAACAGGCTGCATAATCTCGCCTGCTGAACAGCTTATTACAACATTTGAAAGATAATCCTTGTCATCTGCCTCTACTTTATTGTCATCTGTCTCAGGCTCCTCTTCCTTCCAAACAAAGAGTGTAAGTGCAAATGCAACACCACCTGAGATTAAGAGAAGAATTGTGTAGATACCTGCGTTGTTGATTGTCAAGTATCCAGGAATACCTGTAACACCGTAAGCTGTAGCTCCAATCTTAGTGATTGCGCCAAAGCAAGCACCGCAAGCAGCACCGATCATACCACATACAAATGGCTTCATGAAACGGAAGTTAACACCGAAGATCGCAGGCTCTGTAATACCAAGTGAAGCTGACATTGCTGATGGAATTGCAACTGTCTTAAGCTTAGCCTGATGACACTTAATACCTACAGCAAGGCAGGCACCAAACTGTGCGAAGTTAGCTGCTGATGCGATTGGCATCCATGTATTAAGTCCGGTTGACGAAAGCATTCCGGCCTCAATAACATTATACATGTGGTGAAGTCCCATGACAACCGTAGCCGGGTAAATAGCACCCATAAGCATTGCTCCCGGTGGGAACTGAACCAACCACTCTGCTCCCTTTAATACGTAGTTCTCTAATGTTGCAAATATAGGTCCGATAACTACAAATGTGAAAAGTCCTGTTGTAAACACTGTTGTGATTGGCACTACGAAAAGGTCAATCATCTCATTTACATGGTCGTGCAGCCATTTCTCAATCTTACTCATAAACCACACAGCTATCATGACGGGGATTACATGTCCTTGATATCCATGCCTTGATATCGATCCCAAGACATAATCGCCTATATGAATGTTACCAAAGAGATTCCAGGTTGGAATCTTGCCGTCCGTCACTCCGAAGAATCCGTTGATAGCATCCTCACTACCTACGTTCCATCCGTTAAGAAGTCCTGTATGAACCATCATAAGACCGATAACCGCCGCAAGGAAGATATTGCCGCCGAATACTCTGGCTGCACTTACCGCAACGATTACAGGTAAGAATGCAAATGCTGTGTTGGCAACCATATCTAAGAATGCGTACCAATCTGTACTTGCAAACGATGGAATAGCCTTACCAAGTGCCTCGACAACACCCATCATCAAACCTGATGCAACGATAGCAGGAAGTATTGGAACGAACACATCTCCGACCGATTTGAGTGCTCTCTTCCATGCAGGTTGTTTAGCTGCGGCAGCTGCCTTGACATCATCCTTGGTTGCTGCTGTCATTCCCGTAACAGCCAAGAACTCATCATAAACCTTATTAACCGTTCCGGTTCCGATGATAAGCTGAAGCTGTCCGTTACTCTCAAACATTCCCTTCACGCCGTCGACATTTTCTAACTTCTTCTTGTCGAGTTTAGCGTTGTCCTTAATTACTAATCTTAATCTTGTAGCACAATGTGCTGCAGATGCGACGTTCTCTCTTCCACCGATCAGAGAAACAATCTCCTCAGCACACTTTCTGTAGTTCAGTGCCATATAAGTGGCCTCCTTTCATTTGTAAAAAAAATTGATTGACTAAGTGTTAATGGCTAGTCTTTCTAAGTTGGTTTGTAACTGAATTGAAATCGTTTTCATTGTAGTTTCATAATAACACCCCTAAGGGTGTTTGTCAACAGATATTTTATTAAAAACTACATCTTTTTATAAGCTTAATTCGGCAAATGCTTTCGCCAATCCATCGTCCTCTACTCTAGGACATATAACATCTGCTATCTCCTTTAGAGCATTGGCTCCGTTATCCATACACACGGAGGTTCCAACTGTCTCAATCATCTCTAAATCGTTCATACTGTCGCCGAATCCTATAGTGTCTTCTAATCTTAAGTTATAGTACTCTGCAACCTTTATGATTCCACGTCCCTTGTCAAATGCCTTGTTGACGAGCTCACCGTTTATGCAGTTGTGTTCCTTGACTTCCTGAATCACGAAGTTGAATTCATCAGAGAGAGCACTCTTAGCTTCATCAAGTTGTGAGATATCGTTACACATAACTACTATCTTGTATATTGGACTACCGTTGTATTCACTCATTTTCCTGATTCCAAGATTCTCAGCTAACGCCTTCCTCCATCGTTCTATCTCTGAATTGCCCTCCGGACCGCTCTTAATAAAATCACTGATGTTGTCATCACCCCACGAACCATCCTTAGCTTCGATAGTACAGAAGACTCCGTTTCTGTGAAGAATATCAAGCGCCTTATCTCTTGTGTCATCAGACATCGGGTTGTCATATAAAACAGTGTCTCCTACAGTAATGTAACCGCCGCTGCTTCCTACAACTCCGTCGAAATCATATACCAAAAGCGGCTTTAACATATCTAAGTTTCTGCCGGTACATAGAAACACTTTATTGCCCTTAGCCTGTGTCCTACGAATTGCATCAAGAGCACTCTTAGGAGGAGTGTTCTCACCGGCAACCGTCAATGTTCCGTCTATATCTAAAAATATCAGTTTCATGATTATATCGATCTCCTTTCAATAATCTCGTATCCCATCTTGGTCTGGCTGATAGGATAATCATCTGATCTGATCATCGAAGTGAGTAATTGTACTGCTGTCTTGCCGCATTCTTCAAAATAGAGTCTCACGGTTGTCAGTTCCGGAGTGACTACCTTTCCGGCCAAACTATTACCGATAGCGGCAATTGAGATATCCTTAGGAATCTTGATATTATGCTCCTTCATAGCTTGCATAGCACCAATCGCCATGGTATCTGTAGCACAAAGTACTCCATCGATCTTGTTCTTCTTATTCTTCAAAAGCTTGTTCATAGCGTTATATCCGTCGCTTACTTCAAATCCTTCCGATATAACATAACTTAAGTCATCAGGATTGCCTCCATCATTTGCAATAGCTTTCAAAACACCTTTCTTACGCTCTATTCCAACTGCAGGATCGCTCTCGGGCGCGCCTATATATGCAAGGTTCTTGCGCTTTTTAAGCATCAACGTAGCAAGATCTTTCATCGCATTGAAATCATCATAGTAAATGCATGACACGCCCTTAAACGCCTGTCCCATAACAACAATCGGAATATCACACTGAGCTATTGTATTCTTAAGATGCGGAGTCATACAAGTTCCCATCAGGATAATCCCTTCCATTCTGTTTAGCTGCATTGTCTTAATGTAGTTGACTTCACACTCAGGATCCCCCTCTGTAATTCCAAGGATTAAAGTGTAATCATTTACCTGAAGCTCGCCTGCAATCCCGTGCATAACCTGAGAAAGCGAGTCTGAGTGAATCTTAGGAACGATAACTCCGATCTGCCCGCTCTTGCCGGTACGCATACTGTGAGCAGTCTGATTAGGAGTGTATCCGTATTTCTCAACTACTTTTCTAATTATCTCCTGCTTGTCCTTGCCCAATGAGCCGCCGTTAAAATATCTGCTAACGGCCGCGGATGAAACACCTGCTTCTTTAGCTATATCTTTAATTGTCATAGCATTTCTCCTCGTCTAATTATGAAAATGTTGTCAGCAACCATCTAAACTCATAGCCCGCTAAATTAACTCCGCTTGCCTTGATTTCTTCGCCTGTAACAATGTCTTTATACTTCTCTTCTTCATTTATCCAGGCAATTTCTAAAGAGTCGTTAAAGTTAAAAAGTGCTATAAGCTTCTGTCCTTTATAATATCTTCCTATACCTAAAACGTGATCGTTATAAGTCTCGACAATCCATGTATCTGCATGGCTTTCGAAGACTCTGTTCTTAGATCTTAAATCAGTAAGCTTCTTAAGGCCTGTGTAGAGCATCTCTTCTACACTGCCTTTTACATTGCGTTTCTTAGCCTTGTCCCAGTCAAAATCTCCTCTGTGAAGATAACGGCTGTCATCCGCTTTATCCGGGTCATTATGATAATCATAATCGTTAAGCTGACCTATCTCATCTCCGCTATATAAAACCGGAATACCACTCTGTGTAAGTAAGAAAGCATGTAGCATCATATCAAGATTGATGGCTTTTTTAAGGTTATTTTTATCATTTGCAAATGATGCTGATTCGATTCCACAAAGTGAGGCTGTTGTTCCGCAAAGCCTTGCATCCTTGAGCTTTGGGTCGTCATTATATAACTCGCCTCTTCCCGCTCCGTCGAATACCTTACCGGTCAGATAGTCATTTAAAAACTTCTTGTGGTCAGCTTCATTTATCCCGTAATTCTTAAGATAATCGTAGTCAAGTCCCCAACCGATATCGTCGTGACATCTTAAATAATTAAGGAAAACATACTCCTTAGGAAGCGCAAAAACCGTTCCAAGCTGGTGTTTCATAAGGCGTACATCCTTGGTCGCAACCGTGTGCCAGGTGCTTGCCATAGTAGTAACATTATATAACATGTGGCACTCAGGTTTATCAATCGTTCCAAAATAAGGAACAACCTTAGAAGGCTCCATAACTACCTCACCTAAAAGCAAAGTTCCGGGACATACTATCTCGCAAGCTATCCTCATAATGCGAACGAGAGTGTGAACCTCAGGAAGATTTCTGCAGGTGGTGTGAAGTTCCTTCCAGATATATGGAACCGCATCAAGCCTTATAATATCTACACCCTGATTGCACAGAAAAAGCATATTCTCTGTCATGTCATTGAACACAGTCGGATTGTGATAATTAAGATCCCACTGATATGGGTAAAATGAAGTCATGACATGCTTACCTACTTCAGGACAGTAGGTGAAATTCCCCGGCGCCGTTGTAGGAAAAACTTCAGGGACCGTCTTCTCATATTCATCCGGAATCGTTCTGTCATCATAGAAGAAATATCTGTCCTGGTATTCCTTGATTCCTTCCTTGGCTTTCTTAGCCCATTCATGCTCACTGCTTGTGTGATTCATTACAAAATCAAGACACACGCTTATACCTCTCTCGTGACAGGCGGCAGTAAGCTCGGCGAGGTCCTTCATGGTTCCAAGTCTCTCATCGACTGTTCTAAAATCTTCTACCGCATATCCTCCGTCGCTCTTACCCTTAGGAGTCTTAAGAAGCGGCATCAAATGAAGGTAGTTAACCTTACATTCCTCAATATAATCAAGGTGCTTCTTAACACCTTTTAGGTTGCCGGCAAAACAGTTGGTGTACATAAGCATTCCAAGCATCTCATTGCCTGTAAACCAATCATCAACAACGCTCTTGCCCTCATCCCAATCCTTTAATTCCTTGCTTCTTAGCTGATACATTGAATGTAACATGCTTAAAAAATAAGCAAATGCATCGTAGTCATTATTATAAATCATTGCGTAAAGCCACTTAAGCTCGTCATAGCGCTCTTTAAGCCGCTCTTTAAAAGTATCGTCCCATTCTTCTTTTATCATTTTACATCTCCTATCAAAAAAATAGACACGTGCAACAATAATGTAAACGATTTCAATATTATTATAAATCTATCTTTTCAATATTTCAAGCCTTAAATAAAAATAAGTACCCAGTGGGGACAGTCCACTTTGGGTACTTAGCAAAATAACTACCCAGTGGAGAATGTTCCCACTGGATAGCTAGCGTTTTATGTCAACCGTATTTTTTCATTTCCTTGATGAATTTCTTGGCGATGTCACTCAACTTGATGTCCGATCTCTTGATATATCCTATCCTCATCTTCTCGTCGGATTGAAGTGGAATCGCTGTATAACCCTCTCCGTTAAGCTCTTCACAGATTACTCCCGAACATAGCGTAAAACCGTCAAGAAGCGTCATCATGTTAAGCGCTGTAGCTCTGTCATTAACATGGATAATCTTCTTATAAGGATAGGTACTCAAAACCTCTTCTGCATAATAAAACGAATTCTTCGCGCCCTGGTCAAACGACAGACAAGGATACTCTTCAAGTTCCTTAAAAGATATGCTCTCCTTACCGGCCAAAGGATGATCGTTAGCCGTATAAACATAAGTATCACAAGTAAAAAGCTCTGTAAATACAAGGTTGTTCTCCTTAAGATCCTTGGTTATAACCTTCTCGTTAAAGTCATCAAGATAGAGAATTCCAAGCTCACTACGCATATTCTTGACGTCCTCGATGACCTCATGAGTTCTGGTCTCATATATCGCACAGTCATACTCCTCAATTCCGACCTTTCTTAAAGTCTTAGAGAATGCCTCTACGGCAAATGTATAATGCTGCGAAGAAACATAGAACTTCTTGTCACTCTCCGGCTTGTCTAGATAGTGATTCTCCATCAGCTGATACTGCTCTAATATCTGCCTTAAATATCCTATAAGCTCCCTGCCGTCGACAGTAAGCTCAATACCTCTGTTACTTCTTGAAAAAATAGTAATATTAAGTTCCTTCTCAAGCTCCTTAATACTTCCGGACAGACTAGGCTGTGAGATAAACAAAGCCTTCGCTGCCTCGTTCATCGACCCTCTCTCCGCAATCTCAATAACGTACTTCATCTGTTGAATTGTCATGTAAGTACCTCCCAAAATCAAATGCTAGTCAATTCTAGCACATATAATATGTTATGACAATGTTTTTAAAAGCCCGTTTCTTACGAATCCGTCACCGTACTCCTTCTTGACTCTGACTGCATATCTTGAGTCATCATTTGCAAATTTATCTACCTGATACTTTATGATATCATAGACTTCAAATCCCAAATCTTTAAAGAAATCATCCATCTCATCTAACACTCTTAATACTGCAGTTCTCAGCGAAACTACATATCCGTCGCTAATCATAATCTTAGTCACATCAGGGTCGTAATGGGCAGCGTTCTTAAAGTTAATACATGCCTTAATCTGTCTGTCTTTGGTCATACCTTCAGACTTAACGCACGCATCATAAACGAGCAACAATTTTATGAATTCTAAATCTCTTAAGTCAACTCCTGCAAATGCAAATGGGTTGACATCAATATTCCTAAGCTCGATATGATTAACACCCATCCGGTCAAGATTATCTAAATTGTTCTCTCCTCTCGGCTTAAGCCGTACAGGATAATAGACTTCAGTCTGACTGCTTATAAGACCTTCTTTTATAAAGCCTCTGATACTGTCACTGTATCCTTTTATTGAATCATAATCAAATACCGGCACAAAATGATTCCAATATCCTAACTCGCTGCATCTTACGGACGCCATACCAATAAAGTCCGTTCCGTCAAGCACTCCCTTAGTCAGAAAAGAAGAGTCAAGCAAAGGAGACGAAGCCAAAAGAGCCGTAATAAGCCAGCCATTATTAACATAATTAGAAGCAAGATTCAAGTAAATCTTGTCCTTATACTCTCTGAAATCATCTTCACCCGACAACTTAAAATCTTCAATAAGCAAGCTTTCCGCAAATGAATAATTGACATGTATTCCGCTAAATGTCATCTTGTATTTGCCGTACATTCTCGAAAGATAATTCCTGTAAACCGTCTTGTCACTCAGCACTCCCTTAAACTGAGCCACGGGAATATCATCTTCATTTCTTATGTAAGGCGGGTTAGAATAATTCCACAGATACTCACCGTTCTCTTTGATTGTATCTCTTACCCTCTTCTCAATAGACTCTAATTCATCTATCGCATCTTTGGCGCTGCTTGACACCCCTGTGTTAATCTCCAGCTGATTTTCGCAAAAATCCCTCACTATGTTTTTATCGTCAGGAAAGGGATGCATAGTCTTGGCAAATGTTCCGTCCTTTATGATTCTAAGGGCTTCCTTCTCTATTCCGAACTCACCGTCAAGGAGGTGCTTCCTGACATTTTCATTTTCAAAATTAAACATAGGCATCCCTCTTTCACAGCTCAGCGTATGAGTGAATAATGTCTATAATATCTACCCCTGACAACAAGCTGTCTCTCATATGTCTTGCCGGAGAATCAAATGTCTCCGCACGATTATAGAGAGGTTCAAGAAGTCGCTCCTCACCATATCCTCTCTCAAGCAGACCTTCTTTAGATAATTCGATAATATCAATTATAAGTCCGGTAAGCTCCTTCTTGTCTATAAAATCAGGCATGGAATCCCTGTTAAAAGATCTTCTTAACTCATTTGCAGAGAATCCGTGCTTATAAAGAATGGTGTCATTGTCAAAAATCTCCTCTAACTCACCTAACTTGTAAGCAAGTCCAAGCTGGAATGCCGCTCCTGCAAATGAATACTTCAGTGGCTGAGTGCATAGACTTCTGTATTCAATAGTTCCTCGTTTGGTAAGATCAAGAAACTTATATGTTCTCAAATAGTCTAAATCACTCTTTTGTGGAGTTATAGTAACCGAACTGTAATCTTCCCCATCAAAATATTCTGCGTCTATCGTCTCCCTATCAAAATACTCCGCAATCGGAATCGGATAAAAGAATGGATACATCCCTTCTCTCTCGGTACAGAATATACTTGTATAGGAAATGTAATCGATAAACTCATCTATGCTTCTCGGTGGAATCTCGAAAATGCCGACATTTCTCGGGTTGATTCCATGCGTAGAATACTCCCAGAGTATATCTCTTGTAAGAAGGTAGTCAGGCTCATCTTTAAGCATCAACGAATTGGCGAAAAGCAGGGACTTTATAGGTTCAAGATCAGAGAATACTCTAACTGTATCTATGAGTTCATCTTTCTTGACATCAAGCTGAATCTGGGATGAACTTGCATAGGTTCCAAATCCCGGATAGGAATGGAATCCGCCTTCCTTCTTCCACTCCTCAGCCTTTCTTAGATATCCCTCTAACATTTTGTAGCGACCGTTAGGGATATATGACTTCTTGCATTTGTCATAAAACGGCTGTATTCCAAGACCTGTGATTATATGATTACTCTTGCCTAAAACATGATTTAAATGCGCTATATATTTCTTAAATCTCGCCTCGACATCAAGCAGATTTAATTCCTTACCAAATGACAATTCAAGATTATTGTATGAACAGTCAAATGAAATAATATCATTTGAATCCTTATCTATAGCACTGTGACAGAATCCGTCATCGTCAAATGTTTCAGGCGTAAAGCCAAAATAATCAAGTGCACTTTTAAATGCTTCTTTTGCCACATTGTGGCTGGTTGCTTCCTTCCTGAGATTGACAATAGGTAGCTCTATCTCTATTCCAACGTAACTCTCTTTCTTCTTCTCAGTAGGCTTAATATATTTATCGTAAAGAGCGGATCTTATCTCGTCATTCATGACAAAGGACCTCCTTATAGACCTGCATATGCTAGGTATAGTGCCCTGATGCTCATCTCGTCAGGGATATATTCGTTGTCATGGCTTTCGCCAATCATTACCCTCTTACCATCCTTATAGGCTGCAAGCATAGTAAACGGGTGAAGTTTCCACATGCCTTTACTAAGTGGATTGGTAGAGAATGTAATCCCCTCGTCGTCCTCCCTCATAAACAAAGTATTCCTACAATTAGAGTGAACATACATCTGCTCACCGTCATAGATAATAAGGTTAAGCTTGTTGTTGGGACTTAACTCTTTTATTACGTTATTTATAACCTGAAATCTCTCCTCCTGATTAAGAGGAGCTTCCTTCTTATCGGTTTCGTCGTTAATCTGCTTTAAAATGTATAAAAACAGTCTCTCACTGTCTGTCGAACCTCTCTGGCAGTAGAGAAACGGGCTTAACACATCTCCGTCAAAAATTGTTCCGTTATGAATAAGAGTCCACATGCGCCCTGTGGAATCGAATCCCCAAAACGGATGACTGTTCTCGTACTCATCGTATCCTATGGTAGCGAGCCTTATATGTGCAAGCATTACAGAGGATTCTACACCGCTATCTATTATGCCTTTTACTCTCTTGCTCTTAAACGCAGCAATCGGCTCCTTTTCGATGTCTAACTCCTCATCATCGAATTTCGCTATGCCCCATCCGTCAGGCTGATTCTTAGAGTGAGAAAAGAACTCTTCTAAGTCTCCTGATAATTTCTTCTTTTTGGTTCCTATGTATCCGAATAGTTCGCACATGTTCTCTCACTCCTTTCTGTTGATATGTCATTCTTAAGCGTAGCGAAGAATCTTTTCAATAACCACTCGTATACTCTACTATATTAGTAGGAATTTGTAAATACCTAAAAAATTAGAGTTAGTTATAAGAAAAACTTATAACCAACCCCATTAATTCTAAAACAAATCCTTGCTGTAATATCTCTCACCGCTATCCGGCAAAACTACAACAATATTAACGGTTTTATCATTTATATGTTTATCATTTTCTTTAAGTGTATCAATAAGTTTAAGGCTCGCCGAAAGAGCAGCACCTGATGAACTACCGCCAATAACTCCTTCACTTCTAGCCAAAATCCTGGCAGTCTCAAACGCCTCATCATCAGATACCTTAAAGACCTTATCTATAAGACTTACATCCATAGTCGCTGCAATAAAATCATTACCTATACCTTCTATATCGTAGTCCGCATGCTCTCCACCGCCGATTATCGAGCCGTAAGGATCAGCCAAAACTCCTTTGATATTGCTGTCTTGCTCCTTAAGGTATTTTAGCGCACCGCTAAATGTTCCTCCACTTCCGGCGCCGGCAACAAAATAATCAATCTTGCCATCAAGCTGCTCATATATCTCAGGACCCGTGGTCTCATAATGCGCCTTAGGATTGCTTAGTGTTTCAAACTGATTGATTGAAACAGCATCCGGGATGGCCTTTAAAAGCTCCTCCGACTTTCTTGTCGCACCAAGCATTCCCTCCTCTCTCGGAGTGTTAACTATCTCAGCGCCAAGCGCTCTCATGATTGACTGCTTCTCCTTAGAGAACTTATCAGGCACTACAAGGATGAGCCTATAGCCTTTATTAAGAGCCGCAAGCGCAGTTCCAATACCGGTATTGCCGGCGGTTCCCTCAATAATAGTTCCACCAGGCTTTAAAGTTCCATTTTTAATAATCTCATCAAGCATATAGATTCCAATCCTATCCTTCACGCTTCCAAGAGGATTAAACATTTCAAGCTTGGCGTAAAGATTGATATTCTTCGGAATCCCAAGATGGTTAAGCTTAAGAATCGGAGTCTTGCCAACCATCTCCGATATATCGTTATAAACTTTCATTATAATCACCTCTTTGCAAATGCAATCGCACCGTCAATATCTTCAATAATGTCGTTAACATTTTCAATACCAACAGATAATCTTATTAGGCCTTCTGTAATTCCAACCTCATCTCTAATCTCTTTTGGTATCGCCGCGTGCGTCATTGACGCCGGATGACATACCAATGACTCAACACCGCCAAGGCTCTCTGCAAGGGTGACAAGTTTAAGGCCTTTAAAGAACTTCTTAACGTCATATTCATCACTTAATTCAAATGAAATCATTGCGCCCGGTCCATCTGTCTGCTTCCTGTTAACCACATACCCCGGAGAGCTTACCAGTCCCGGATAGTACACCTTACTTACTGCGCTGTGGCTCTCAAGATGTTTAGCCACATTTAAGGCATTTTCAATATGTCTATCCATTCTGACACCTAAAGTCTTGATTCCTCTTATCATCAGGAAAGAATCAAAAGGTCCAAGTACACCTCCAATGGCATTCTGAAGATAATATAGTCTATCCGCAGTTTCTTTATCATTTACAATAACAAATCCTGATACAACATCACTGTGACCACCTAAATACTTGGTTCCGCTGTGAACAACTATATCTGCACCAAGTGTTAACGGGCGCTGCAAATAAGGCGTCAGGAATGTATTATCAACAATCACCTTCTTGCCCTTCTCATGAGCAACATCTGAAACAGCTTTAATATCTGTGATTGTAAGAAGCGGATTGGCAGGTGTCTCAATATAAACCGCCTTTACTTCATCGGTAAGTACAGCCTTAACCGCTTCAATATCCGATGTGTTAACAATCTCATATGTAATGTTAAAATTCTTGAAAACATTATCAAGAATTCTAAAAGTTCCACCATAGATATTATCAGAAACTACAAGCTTATCACCTGATTCGAAAAGCGAAAGAACTGTTGATATAGCAGCAAGTCCCGATGCAAATGCAAGACCGTACTTACCATTTTCTAAATCTGCTATCAATTTCTCAAGAGCTGCTCTCGTTGGATTACCTGTTCTTGAATATTCCCATCCTCTGTCTTCACCTAAGCCATCCTGCTTATAGGTTGATGTCTGATAAATAGGAACATTGACCGCACCCGTTGTCTCGTCTCCATCTATTCCACCATGTATCAATAATGAATTAATATTAAGTGCCATATCAATCAACTCCTTGCTAATTTAAGTATGTCTACAAATCTATTAACATCTAACGGAATGTAATGTCCAACCGGAGATGTGTTATCTTTAGTAGCGCGTTTTGCCATAGTTTCAAAGTGTTCATCAGAGATTTGAAGATCATCTAATGTTGTCTTAAGACCTAAATCATTTTTAAAGAAACTCTTAAGCTTATCGGATAGGATAAGTGCCATTTCTGTCTCGGTGTAATCGTGATAATCCACGTTAAATACGCGGTTAGCAAGTTGCGCTAACTTCGCTGGTTTTTCATTTGCCATATACTTGGTCCACGCAACCAATACAACTGCCATTCCTTCGCCGTGAGTAATGTTGTACTGAGCACTCAGCTCATGTTCGATTCTATGTGAACCCCAGTCACCGATACGACCTGTATCAAGAAGATTATTATGCGCAATTGTTGCAGTCCACTGAACCTCAGCTCTGGCATTAATGTCATCAGGATTATTGACCACTCTCTTACCATTAAGCAAGATGCTCTTAACTGCACCTTCAATAAGGTAGTCCGTAATATCAACATGATCGACATCAGTAAAATATCTCTCAAGCAAATGAGCTAATATATCTGCAACTCCTACCGCTGTCTGATACGCAGGAAGCGATAATGTGTAAGCTGGATCCATGATTGCAAATTTAGGAATAATCAGGTCATCCTCGTAGCCCAACTTATTAAGTCCGTTGGATATAATAGCTGCATTGGATGTCTCAGAGCCGCTTGAAGGAAGTGTTGAGATAACTCCGATGTTAACAGCATCTTCGGCAACGACACCATTTGCAAAGAAATCCCACACATCACCATCATACTTAATACCTAACGCTACAGCTTTGGCTGTGTCGATTGAGCTGCCACCTCCGACTGCCAATACAAGGTCAACAGCGTTCTTCTTACCTTCTTCTACAAGCTCCCTGACGAGCTCAACCTTAGGATTGGGAACTACGTTGCCATTCTCTATAAAATTGATGTCAAGCTTATCTACGGCATCCTTAACCGCCTTATATATACCCAAGTCCTTGATAAAATCTCCACTGTATACCAAAAGTAACGACTTGGTGTTTAACTTATTTAAAAACTCCTCCAGCTTGGCGATTGCATTTTCACCAAATGAAATCTTAGCAGGATTGTAATATACGAAACTGTTCATAATGCCCTCCTTTTTGCTATGTCCTACTTTGTCAATAGGTTTAGTATGTATTCTTTTTATACCCAATAATATACTCTCGATTGTATCAGTTGTCTAATCGGTAAAAATTATTGCAGGTTATAGGATAGGGTTATATCAAAAGAAGGCACAAAAAAAGCCCTGCAAATGCAAGGCTTAAATATATTACAAACCAGACGCATAACCAGAGGGACGGACCCTGTGGCTAGCTCTCACATTATTATCACAAGTAAAGAAAATGCGCCACTATTAAGTGACGCATCTTCTTTGTTTGGAACCACGGGGACACGCCCTGTGGTTCATCGTAAATAATATAGATTTAATCAGACTTTCTTACAAGTCTTGCAGGAACATGCTCCTTAATCATATTGATAAGTTCTTCCTGCTGAATAGGTTTGGACAAATAATCCACAAAACCTTCCTTAATGTACTGTTCCTTAGCTCCTACTATCGCGTTGGCAGTAAGAACAACAATAGGCGTATCAACATTCTTATGATCAGACTTCTCTCTTATAATTCTAAGTGTCTCAACACCATCCATCTCAGGCATCATGTGATCAAGAAAGACCATATTGTATTTTTTCTCGTAAAGCTTAGCTATACATTCCTGTCCGCTGTATACCTCGTCAACCTTAGCCCCTGTCTTCTTAAGAAGCCCTTTAAATACCTTGATATTCATCTCAACATCATCAACAACAAGAATATTGACATCCGGCATCTTAACATTGACGCTCATCTTCTTAGCGAGCTTGATGTAACTCTGATACTTATCAGAGAAGTCTCCTATAGGTTCGTCTTTTACAATCTGCTGCGGAATGGTAACAGTAAATATCGAGCCCTTACCGTACTCACTTTCAACCTTTATCTCACCGTCCATCAGCTTGACAAGCTTATCTGTAAGAGCAAGCCCTAAGCCTGTTCCTTCAATACTTCGGTTTCTCTTAACATCAATTCTTGTAAAATTAGAGAACAGCTTCTCCATGTCCTCCGGCTTAATTCCGATTCCCGTATCTATGATTTCAAGTTTCAAAACAATATCTTTGCCTTTTCTTGACTCTTCGGTCATCTTAAGCGTAACCTTACCGGTGTTGGTGTACTTAACTGCATTTGACAAGAAGTTATTAATAATCTGCCTGATATGAACCTCATCACCCTTAAGCACAGACGGAATAGTCTTGGCAATGTCCATCTCTAACTTGAGATCCTTCTTGGCAGCTCTAGGCATTGTCAGATTATAACAGTCATTTAATACTGAAAAAAGATCATACTCAACCAAGGTGAGCTCCATCTTACCCGATTCAATCTTGGAAATGTCGAGAATATCGTTGATAATCGCAAGCAGCGTCTGACTCGCGCTGTTAATGTTGTTAGCATACTCCTTGATAGCTTCAGTGTTGCCCTCATCTATCTCGTCAAGAAGCATGTTGTTCATTCCGATAATACCGTTAATCGGAGTTCTTATCTCGTGTGACATGTTAGCCAAAAACTCGCTCTTGGCTTCATTTGCAAAATGAAGCATCTCGTCTTTCTCCAAAATCTTCTTACGCTGCTTCTCATAGACATAAGTCTGATATTTGAAAATGACACCGATAACTATAGATACTGCGATTATAGACTGGATAATATCTCCTCTCATATAGTCAGCAGGCATAGTCTTAAACCAATCCGGGTGATCTTCTCCAATAACAATAGTTACTACCATGACAGTAAGCTCGATGAAGTACATAATATAACACAGCTTCCCATTAAGGGTCAGCCACGTGAAAATGAGACCAAGCACGAACCAAATCGGCATACCGCTATGCATACCACCCGATTCAAAATACATCCATGGAAATAAAACAAGATCAGCCAGTCCGGTTATAACTAAAGCTGCGGCTGTAATCTGGTTAAACTTTACAGACAAAACCAAAGACACAACCACTACAACCAGCACGACCATTGTTGCTAATCCGCTTGTAATTCCACCTACCGCAAATGTTGCAATAGTCGAAAATAGACCACCAATAAAAGCCGCACTCAATATAAGATTGAGCAGCCTGTGTCTTATATCCAATTCTTCTCTAAAAAACAAATGCATATGTCGTTTGAATAAATTCATAGAACGCTCCTTGTACATCAGCATAAAATCCCTTAATCTGTTATATTATTTTACTATATATTGTAGATAATTTAAATACCCAAAATATACGGATTAAGCTTATTTTTTACTGAATAGTGTTAAAATATAATTAAGAAATATTCTATTTCATTTTTACAAAACCACGGGGACGGACCCTTTGGACGAGACGAAGTAAAAAAGCCATGAGGATAGATTATTTTGAAGATGTTTTGCTTATAAATGAGCAGTCGAAAAAAATAAAAAATAGTTTTACATACAGGTAAAAAAAATGTATAATTATTTAAAGCGGTTTAAAAATCGGATTTTTTTCATGGGAGGACATAGAGATGTTGAAAATTCAGGATATATGCGATATGGAAAGATTTGAAGAGTTGATGAAAAACTGGGCTGAGTCTACAGGCCTTGCTACTGTAGCAGTTGGTGCAGATGGTGAATACATAAGTGGATGTTACAATTTTACTGATTTTTGTATTAATCTTACACGAGGTTCGGAAGAGGGATGTCGCCGATGTGTTAAGTGTGATCAGGAAGGAGAGGGTGTTTATACCTGTCATGCAGGATTGTATGACTTTGGTATTCCCATTACTCTGGAGGATGGAACAAAACTTGGAAGTATTATCGGAGGACAGGTTCTTCCGGAAGAACCTGATGAAGAAAAATTTAGAAATATAGCTACCGAAATAGGCATAGACCCGGACAAGTATGTAGATGCCGTAAAAAAAGTAAATATAAGAACTCCGGAGGCGATAAAGGCATCAGCCGGTCTTTTGGGTGATGTTATAAATCTTTATGTTCGTTCATGTTATCAGGAATATGCAAATACAAAACTTATAAAAGGTTTGAGAGAGGGAGTTGAGAAGGCAGCGCTTGAAATAGAGGAAGCAAATGTCAGCACGGCAAAGATTGCCAGTTTCAGTAAGAAGCAGAATATGCTTGCACTTAATGCTTCTATAGAAGCGGCAAGAGCAGGTGAGATGGGAAAAGGATTCGCAGTTGTTGCTACTGAGGTTCGTAAGCTGGCAGAGGGAATGGCCGTATCCAGCAAGGAAATAACTGCAAAGCTTGATTCTCTTACAGAGACTATCAATAATATGAACAAAGCCTAAAATTACGTATTACATATGTCCAAATCAATTTTTAGGGGAAACCATGGGGAAACCATGGGGAAACCATGGGGACAGACCCTGTTGTTTTATGTTATCCTGAGAAAAACGAAAAATAGGGGATGTATTCCATTTGATATAGGATACATCCCCTAAAATGTTATATTTGAATCTGATTTTTGCCTTCGTGTTTAGCTTTATATAAATGCTCATCGGCATCCTGAATAACCAAGTCAACATTTTCAAATGTCTCGCAGCTTGACAAGCCTCCACTAACCGTAACAACGAGGTCAGGTACGTTGTCCCATTTTATTGATTCAATGTCTTTTCTAATATGGTCAACTCTCCTGACAGCTTCATCCTTAGAGGAGGCTCTTATAATTGTTACGTATAAACCACAGGGACGGACCCTTTGGACGAGACACTACACTATTCTTACACTTGCGACGTACTCTACTCCGCTTGGTATCGAGATACCGGGATCGCATATTGTCACTTCGGATTTTTTATCATTTGCCTCTAATCCCAAGATAAAATGACAAAGCGCTATACCTATGTCGATTTTTTGTAAATCGCCCGTCTCATCACGAACATACCCGTTGTCCTTCTTCTCATAAAAATGATAAAGTCCATCCTTTAATATAATTCTCCATGGCTGCTTATTAACCGCTGACGGAGCCCATCTAACCATTTCGAATATGTCTGACATACTTTCATTTGGCGTGAGTGCGTTACCCCATTCATTTTCAAAAAACAACTTATCTTGAGAAATACGAGAATCTGCACCAATTCCCTTGCGCATCATCATTTCCTTGATAGAGCGCTTCTTCGCCGGATAGCCAAGGGGACTCACGCACGGCATGATATAACCTGCTTTCAATCCGACAGCATTTTCAAAAATCTCACGCTTCATGGTTCCACCTATCATAACCGTTCCAACGCCAAGTTCCCAAGCGTGTAAAATCAATCTTTCAAATGAATACCCGAAAGCTACATCAGCATACGGCTTCTTCTCTACAACACCCGCCACATACAGACTCTCGCCCGCAAGAACCGGGCTGGAAAGCTTGTGTTCATCAGCGTCGAGCAACTTAAACTCCACAGGTATTCCGAAAGGGTTAGGCACATTCTTTATGTACTCAGCAAGATCATTGTAATGCTCATCACTAATCGCTGAATTGTCAAATGTACGGACGCTTTTCCTTCCTTTTATAAATTCTAATAACTTATCCATCTTATACCTCTCAATCAACATCTATTCAAATACTACTTAACATCTGAAGCTGATTTAACAAGCTTGGCGTCTACCGATATTGCTCCATTTAACGAAGGAGTAAGTTTCTCGGCAGTCTTACCAATTCCGCTGCCTCCTGATGTTGCAAATGCATGCACCGTCTTACCTGTCCAATCGTATTCTTTGGCAAATGTATGAACGACTCTAGGTGGCTGACCATACCAAATCGGGAAACCAATATATATGGTGTCATATTCACCAAAGTTCTCAATCTTACCTTCAACCGGCACGTCCTTGCCACCAAACTGTTCGCGGTTACATCTTGACACAGGATTGAGATAATTTATGTCTGATTTGGAATATGGTTCTTGCGGAACAATTTCGAAAATATCTGCACTGATGCTCTCCGCAAATTCTTTGGCGATTTTAGCTGTCTTGCCCTCAGCACTAAAAAATATTACAAGTGTATTCACTTTAAATTCCTCCTTTGAAATGTGATTAAATAATAGGGTTATCATTAACTTTTGTACTATTGTATTGCACGCAACCTAAAATGTCAAGAAATATTTAAAAGATTCTCCGCTTGCGCTCAGAATAACGGAGAATCTTTAATCATTTGACCTGCCAAGTATAGATAAGATTCTCAAGAACAAGTTAATAATATCGATGTAAAGCTCTGCCGCAGAATCAACTGCGTTATCGACAGTCTTCACGCAAGCATTTGCCCTTGCCCAATCATATCCTACAAGCAAACTGAATATAAAGGTTACGGCGTAGTCAATAATCACAAGGTTGTACCCCAAAAACAGCGCAATAACGTCCACTATAATACAAACTATAAGTGCAACAAGCAGCGTTTTACCCATGCTTAAAAAAGTGTCGGGAATCAACGTAGATATAGCCATCATAACACCGGTAATAATTGCTGTTAAAACAAATGCTCTGGTAACCGCACCCGGGGAAGTCTTCAAATAAATCGATACTGCCCCCGAAATGATGACTCCGATAGGTATGACGTATAAGTTATAGCCAATAAAACTTACTGCTGGATTATCTGATCCGTGAATCAATCTTGCTCCCACTATGCAGCACAACACATAGGCCACTATTCCTCCGATTAATCCACCTAGACCGGTCTCTATGTACGACGTGCCTACCACTTTAACGATTATTGCGTTTACGATAAAGCCATACAAAAGAACTGCACCAATTATCGCGTTATACTTCGACGCAGATACCTCTACATCTCCAGGGTGAAATTGCTGTCTCTCGTAGTAATATTTGTTGTTGTCAGCCATGATAATTCTCCTTTCTTCTAGCTTTTTTTAATTATACAAAAATGATTTGCAAATGCAAGTCATAATTCACCCGAACCAGGGGGACGCGAACCAGAGGGACGGACCTTGTGGTGTGTTGATACACTAAACCAGAAGAACCAGAGGGACGGACCCTGTGGTCTGTTGATACACTAAACCAAAACATTGAAATCCCGGTTGTTATGGGAGAAGTTGTAGGGGGGAGACTATGAATTTACGAAGATTGACATCACTTAGCTTTTCCTTGAATTAGCGAGCGTTATATGGTAGAATTATGAACAGATTTAGGGTTGATTAACAATTGCCCTAAACAGATATCTTTAAACTGCATATTAGTATAGTTAGGAGGAGTAATTATTATGAAGTTAAAGAAATTATTATCGCTTGTTTTGGTGCTTGCGCTTGTATTGGCATATGCGCCTGTAAACAATGCTAAAGCGTGGGTTAGTGATGCTGTAAATGCATCTACTAAAGAACTAACTAAAAAACCTGCGACTCTTGTTTCTGATACTAATCCGGTATCTACGACCGGAGAGACATGTGACGGACTTGTTGAAGGACGAACAGTTAAATGGGATCACCAGCTTTACACACTTGAGGGTAAGATAACTAAGGTGACTTCTAGTGATATCAGCGTGGAATATATTTTTACTGTTAAGGTGGATGCTTGTAAGGCACTTGGTTACGACGATGCATGGTGCAGTGGTTATGCAGGATATGTGAATTTTAACGGTGGTAGTAATCATGTAGTTGCTGACGAAGAGCAATCTGCAAGTTATTCTATTATAAAATCAACAGCAACAATCAGTAAGAAGGAGATGAACGTTGGTGCTAATGGTTTTATCTTCTCGCCTGAGATAACATTTAAAGATGACGCTGGTGGTACAAGTGCCACAATAGATAAAACTGTAATGGATGTAATCATTTCAGGTAAGACTTCAGAGCATAAAGTTTCAGATTATGATTTCTACATTTATAAGACCAGCCTTATTCTTGGTAAAGCATTTTCATCAGATAGCGCTGATGTTACTGAGGCAGGTACTGTTGTTGCATATAGACCAGCAGGTGGAGAGTGGAAAGAGGCTACATTTACCTCAGGTCAGAGTCTTAATATAACAGGTCTTACTCCTAATACTAAGTATGAGTATAAGACTAAGGATTATGTTAAGGGAACTAACAGTTCAGGTGGGTATACATTGGATACAGGTTTCAGTTCAGTTAACTCTGTTAATACAGCAGGTACTGCACCTAAAGTTAAGTCTATTAAGAAGGTTAAGGTTAAACAGTATAAGGTAACTATTCCTGGACAGTTTGTAAATCATAAGTGGATTGCTACCCATAAAGAGTGGAGAACATCTTATACCGTAAAGGTTACATTATCAAGTGTTCCTAAGAATGTTTATAAGATTGTTATTGATAATCTTGGTGATAATTCAGCACCTACATATGTTAAGACCGCTAAGACCTTCAAGGCTACATTTGTCGAGAAAGGCAAGACTAAGGGCAAGAAGAGTAAGCTCTATGTTTATACAGTTGCTTCTTCTGAGAAATTCGTTGGCGCAAGCGATAACAAGGGTAAGAGCGATGTAACAACCAAGACAGTTAAGCACTAATTGTCACATTTTCAATATGATTATAAGTCCTGCAAGTATAATCTTGCAGGGCTTTTTTATTTTGCTAACTATCCAATAGGGACAGGCCCCATTGGATAGTTAGCGGTTAATTTACCAGGGCCAGAGGGACGGACCTTTTGGTTGATTCTCACATTTATCTCACAGGAAGAACCAGAGGGACGGACCCTGTGGTGTGTTGAAAAATCGCCCTATTTATGCTATATTCTTCGTGATATCATTTGCATAAACAAGAGGTATTACGATTATGAAGAATATAGTCTTATCTATAATAATAGCGTTTTCATTTATACTTACGTCATGTGGAAATGTTAATAATAATGCTGCTCCAACTACATCAAACGATTCCATTGTAAATACTACTTCTGAAGAAATATCCGAAGACACAAGTGAAGATGACTTTAACAATACCGTTAAGAGACTTGTGAGCTCTAACGCAAAGATTGATGAAGATTTCGCCGCATGGCTTTGCAACACTTATCCTGACGAAGCCACTTTATTTTCTGCAAATGACAAAGTCAACCTAAAGAGTGATGCATGGCGAGATACATTTGCCAAATCATACTATGTGTTACGAGACGAATATAAAGGAGTAATCAGCGATAAAGAGAAGGCATTTGACAGCGGAATCTTGATTCTCGACTCAGAAAATGCTGATGACTTAACGCTTGCATTTGCAGGAGATATATGCTTTGAAGATGGTGGTTCCCCAGGATATAATTATGAACGAAGCGGACTTAAGGGATGTTTTAGCAAAGACCTTATCAAACTTATGAAATCCGCTGATATGTTTATGGCAAATAACGAGTTTACATTGAGCGACAGGGGCGCACCTCAAGAAGATAAGAAGTACACTTTTCGCGGTAATCCCAAAAAGATTAAATGGATCAAAAAGATGGGCGTCGACGTACTCTCAGTCGCCAACAATCACGCCTACGACTACGGTGAAGAATCTTTTATTGATACATATAACAACATCTCTGATTCTGGAATTTTGCTCGTTGGCGGCGGGATGAATCTTGAAGATGCTACCACCGTCAAATACGTGATAATAGGCGGTGTAAAGATTGCACTTATCGCTGCTACGCAGATTGAGAATTGGGGAGTTGTCCAGACCAAAGGCGCAACAGAAACTACTCCGGGTGTCTTAAGATGTGCTAGTGAGAGCGAAATTAATCGAGTTTTGAAAATGATAAAAAAAGCCAGGAAGAATTCTGACTATGTTATCGTTTATCCGCACTGGGGGGTTGAATACGAGGAGGGGCTTCAAGAACAAGAGCGAAGCCTCGCGGCTTCATTTGCCAAAGCAGGTGCAAATGTAATCTTAGGCGGTCATCCGCACTGCATTCAAGGTGTCGAATATTACGGTGATACTTTGTGTTGCTATAGTCTTAGCAATTTCATTTTCAATTCAAAATCAATTAACTCGACTGTTATAACCGTCAGCATTAAGAATGGCAAGCTGGGTAAAGTTAAATATAACCCTTGCAAAACAGAAGGAGGTTACACCTGGCTGCTCGACAAGGGTGACAGTAATTATAATAACATTATCTCGATAATCAATAAGAATTCTAGCGGCGGTGCCGGAGTTGACGAGGACGGGGTTGTTGTAAGGAAGTAGAGGTTGGGTGGACCATGGGGACGGACCTTGTGGTTAGTAGACCACGGACCAGAGGGACGGACCCTTTGGTTGATTCTCACATTTATCTCACAAGCGAGGCCAGAGGGACGGACCCTTTGGTCACGCTTTCGCCCTGCTTATTCTCCTCAATTTCCAATCATTTATAAGAAGTCTCAAAGTCTCGTCTGCTACTACAAGGATAAATATTTCCTTGATACCCATGTGGAATCCGAGTACAAGTAGCGAACTGAATCCAATGATAAAAAATGTGCCAAATATCTGTGTAAAAAGCATCCATGAAGGCTCTCCGTATCCTTTAATGCCTGATCCGACAATGATATTACCACTCTTAGGGAACAAATCAACACCGACAATGAACAGATATATCGGTGCAGCAGCAATAATGGCTTTATCTGTTGTAAAGAGTGCTAAAAGCTGCTCCGGTACTGCCATAAATAGCACCAGATTAGCTACAGATATTATCCAGCTTAGCCCAATCGCACTTCTGACTAACTTCCTAACTCCCGGCAAATTACCCTTACCGGTCTCGTATCCCGAAAGCGTAAGCGCAGCCATTCCTATTGCTGATATAACCGCGACAGCAATAAGCTCAACTCCGAACACTATAGAGTGAATTCCAGCTGCCTCCTTCGAAATCTTGTTAAGCATAGCAATAAGGTAAATGTTACCAAAATTCCACGCAAAATCTTCGCACGCTGCAGGAAGTCCCATTTTCAAGGTGTCAAAGTATGGTTTAAGCTTCGATGCGATTACATTTGCAAATGATGGCCTAAGCTCCAATCCTTTAGTATTTAGTACATATATAAG
>CAMVPR010000003.1 GCA_947169385.1 uncultured Lachnospiraceae bacterium
GCTCTTGCTTATGTCGGTGATACGGTTTTTGATCTTATTTTTAGGACTGTTGTTGTGAGTCGACATAATATGGCTGCCAACAAGTATCACAACGAGGTTAAGAATTATGTTAGCGCGGTTGCTCAATCGGAGATGGTTGAGAAGATGAAGGAGCATTTTACTGAAGAGGAAGAGAGAGTGTTTCTCAGAGGAAGGAATTCGAAGCCTTATAATAAGGCGAAGAATGCTTCGGTTATTGAGTATCAGAGGGCGACCGGGTTGGAGTGTTTAGTGGGGTATTTGTATCTAAAAAAGGATATGAAGCGTGTAATTGAGTTGATTCACTATGCGGTGGATGAATGAATAATTTATATGTCATTCTGAGTGAACCTCATTCTGTCATTCTGAGCGAAGCGAAGAATCTTTATCCTGAACGAAGTGAGGGATAATTAATTATGACGAGCCCGGCAGCACTATGCTATGTCGGACACGCTCTCGCTTCGTAAAAACGTAGCGGTACTAAATTCGTACTTCGCGATGCTTGTACTCATTAAGTACCGACGTTTTTAAAGAGTCCGACGTAAGCATATGTGCTGCCGGGCTCTGTATGGTATAGAAAACCTGTCATTCTGAGCGAAGCGAAGAATCTTAATTAATTACACTCAGGGTGGCGGAGCCACCGGGGAAAGGTATGATGGTATGGAGAAGAATATTGGTACTATAGAGGGTAGGAACCCTGTGTTAGAGGCTTTTAGAGCTGGCAACGCGGTTGACAAGTTATACGTTCTTAAGGGATGTTTCGATGGCCCGGTGCAGTCTATTGTCAGGGAGGCCAAGAAGCAGGGAACTCTTATTGATTTTGTTGATAAGACAAGGCTTGATCAGATGTCTGAGACAGGACACCATCAGGGTGTTATCGCCAAGGTTGCAGCCTACGATTATTCAAGTGTTGATGACATTTTGGCAAATGCTAAAGACAAAGGTGAAGATCCTTTTATTATTATATTGGACGGAATTGAAGATCCGCATAATCTTGGGGCGATTATAAGAACAGCCAACTTGAGTGGTGCTCATGGCGTTATTATTCCTAAGCACAGAGCTGTGGGGCTTACTTCTACGGTTGCCAAGACTTCTGCCGGGGCACTTAATTACACTCCGGTTGCTAAGGTTACCAACCTATCACAGACTATTGATGAGCTTAAGGATAAGGGATTATGGTTTGCCGCTGCTGCGATGGATGGAGATGTTATGTACAGAGCCAATCTTAAAGGGCCTATCGGTCTTGTTATAGGTAATGAAGGCAGCGGGGTTAGCCGTTTGGTTAGAGAGCACTGTGATATGACAGTTTCAATCCCGATGAGCGGAGATATTGATTCGCTTAACGCTTCGGTTGCTGCCGGAGTACTTGCTTTTGAGGTGGTACGACAGAGGATGTCATAACGAGGAGAGGTGTTAATGAACGAGGCTAAAGAGCTTGAACTTATCAGAAAGAGTAAAAACGATGATTCTATAGCTATGGAGATTCTTTTGAATAAGTATAGGGGTATGGTTATTAAAGAGAGCAGAAAGCTTTATCTCATTGGAGCCGACGAGGAGGACCTTATCCAAGAAGGAATGATTGGTCTTTTCAAGTCTATCAGGGACTATGATGAGTCGGCAAATGTTGATTTTCTGGGCTTTGCAAGCATTTGCATTAAGAGACAACTTGCAAGCGCGGTTAGGCGCGCTAACCGGGGCAAGTTTAAGATACTTAACGATGCTTTATCTATTGATGCGACCGCCGACGAGGAGAATGGCGGAAGCATAATGGACTATCTTGATTCGGATGTTTTAAGTCCCGAGGATAGGGTTATTGAGATGGAGAGGATTGACATGATTTGGGAGTCAATCAGGAACAATCTCTCAGACTATGAGAAGAGTGTGCTTGAGCTTTATCTTGATGGCTACAAATACGACGAGATAGGCAAGAAACTCGATAAAGATACCAAGTCAATAGACAATGCCATACAGCGCATCAGGAGTAAGCTTTCAGTGGCTATTGATGAGTGATTTCAAGGGAGTATACGGAATTATGGGTGTAACTAGCAGATATTAATTGCATTAATTATAGTAAACGCAACACTTTTATGGTGTTGCGTTTAACTTTTTTGAAATTTTTAAAAATAATGCTTGCTAAGAAATATAAAATGTGATATTATACCGTTTGTTGAGTGCTTCCATAGCTCAGGTGGTAGAGCGCATCATTGGTAATGATGAGGTCACGGGTCCGACTCCCGTTGGAAGCTTTAAGGCTTAAATCCTTGATAATATAGGATTTAAGCCATTTTTTTGTCATTTTTTTAAGCTTTTATACTTTATTTTTGTTATAGAAAATGCTATAATACTGACATCTATGTGATTACAAGGATGATGTTTTATGAATTATAATATTTATAAAAGAATAATATCCATTCTTATAGCGATTCTGCTGGTGTTATCGCCTGTTAGTGTTTACGCAGAGGATAATCCGACAGACGCTTTATTTATGGACAATATAGAAGTTTATTCGACAACGATGACACCGAGATATTCATATGATTATGGTGCGAGTGACCTTAAGATTATGACCTGTATCATTTACGCCGAGGCAGGTAACCAATCTCAGAAGGGTAGAGTTGCGGTCGGCAATTGCATTATGAACAGGGTTAGAGATCCGCGATTCCCTAACAATATTCATGATGTTGTATATGCTAAGAATCAGTTTACGGCAGTTACAGGCGCTCATTACAAGAATGCGCTTAAGCAATACAGCAAGATTAATAAGACCAACACAATTGTTGCTAAGACAATGAGGAAATGCAAAACTGCGGCCAAGACAGCTATGGGAGGAACCAGTTATATCGGAACTTATCTCTTTTATGCGAGGTATGATAACTGGCTTGCGAAGAAGGCGCTTAACGATCCTTCTGTGCACACCAAGCGTTTGGGCGATCATGTATTTTTTGACGAATATCCTAAGAATTAATAATAGGAGGACATTATGGCTGAGGATAAGATTATTACAGAGAATGAAGACAAGGAAGTAGTTTCTAAGAACTTCATTGAGCAGGAGATAGATAAGGATTTAGCAGAGGGTGTTTACGACAAGGTGGTTACAAGATTTCCACCTGAGCCTAACGGATATCTTCATATAGGACACGCCAAGTCTATACTTCTTAACTACGGTTTGAGCAAGAAGTATAACGGTACATTTCATTTGCGTTTCGATGATACCAACCCTACCAAGGAGAAGACTGAGTTCGTTGAGTCAATCAAGAAGGATGTTGAGTGGCTTGGTGCAGATTTTAAGGATCATCTTTATTTCGCATCTGATTATTTTGACAAGATGTATGAGGCAGCAATTACCCTTATCAAGAAGGGTAAGGCTTATGTATGTGATCTTTCACCTGAGGAGATTAGAGAATATAGAGGAACTCTAAAGGAGCCCGGTAAGAACAGCCCTTATCGTGATCGTTCAATTGAGGAGAATCTGGACCTTTTCGAGCGTATGAAGAATGGAGAGTTTCCTGATGGTAGTAAGGTATTAAGAGCTAAGATAGATATGAGCGCAGGTAACATCAATATGCGTGACCCTATCATTTACCGTATTGCAAGGATGACTCACCACAATACAGGAGATAAGTGGTGTATCTATCCTATGTATGATTTTGCTCATCCTATTGAGGATGCGATTGAGGGTGTTACACATTCAATCTGTACGCTTGAGTTTGAGGATCACAGACCGCTTTATGATTGGGTTGTAAGAGAGGTTGGATTTGAGCATCCACCTAGACAGATTGAGTTCGCTAAGCTTTACCTTACCAACGTTATTACCGGTAAGAGATACATCAAGAAGCTTGTTGAGGACGGAATTGTTGACGGTTGGGATGATCCAAGACTTGTTTCAATAAGCGCATTAAGAAGAAGAGGTTTCACGCCTGAGTCTATCAAGATGTTTATGGAGCTTTCAGGTGTTTCTAAGGCTAACTCTTCGTCTGATTATGCTATGCTCGAGTACTGTATCAGAGAGGATCTTAAGCTTAAGAAGCCTAGAGTTATGGCAGTGCTTGATCCTATTAAGCTTGTCATTGACAATTATCCTGAGGGACAGACAGAGGAGCTTGAGGTTGACAATAACCTTGAGAATGAAGAACTTGGTAAGCGTATGGTTCCATTTTCAAGAGAGTTATATATTAACAGAGATGACTTTATGATTGAGCCACCTAAGAAGTATTTCAGACTTTTCCCTGGCAATGAAGTAAGACTTATGAATGCTTATTTTGTGACCTGTACAGGTTATGAGACAGATGATGACGGCAATGTTACCGTAGTTCATGCTACTTATGATCCTGAGACCAAGAGCGGTTCCGGCTTTACAGGACGCAAGGTCAAGGGTACTATTCACTGGGTTAATGCAGCTACTGCTATCAAGGCAGAGGTTAGATTATACGAGAATATTGTTGATGAAGAGAAGGGTGTATATAACGAGGAAGACGGAACAGTTAATGTCAATCCTAATTCTTTGACGGTTCTTAACGAGTGTTACTTAGAGCCTTCATTGAAGGATGCTAAGGCGTATGACAGCTTCCAGTTCGTAAGACAGGGTTATTTTACTGTTGATGCTAAGGATTCTACTCCGGATCATATGGTATTTAACCGTATTGTTTCCCTTAAGAGTTCATTTAGACCTGGCAAATGATATAGGAGGAATCTAGATGGGTTTATTTTCCAAGAACAAAGCTCCTGAAACAGTCGAGCCTGTTAAGAAAGTTGAAGAAGTTAAAGAGATAGTCATAAGAGATGAGATTATTGCAAATGAAGACGAGTATATTTTCGATAAATCATTTCAATGTCCTCTTTGTGACAAGAATTTCAAGATGAAGAAGATGCGAATTAACAAGGACAGAATTATGTCTCAGGATACCGATCTTAGAAATGTTTATTCTAAGGTGGACCACTACAAATACGGTGCATTGGTGTGTCCGAGATGTGGCTATGCGGCTCTTGATGATATGTTTAAGCCACTTGCCAAGTCCAGAAAAGACATGGTTAAAGAAGGGATAAGCGCTGAGTTTAGTGGGCTTGATCTTCCGGATGGACCGTTTTCCTATGATGATGCGATAAGAATTCACGAGCATATCAATAAGTGCAATGACGTTAGAGAGGCTAAGGCGAGCGAGAAGGCATTTAGCTATCTTAGAATGGCTTGGCTTTATAGAGGTAAGAATGAGTGTACCGAGTCTCCAAGTGCCAAGGCTGATTTGCAGGCTAAGGAAGATGAGTACATTGCTAAAGCACAGGAAGCATTTGTCGAAGCGATAGGCAACGAGACATTTCCTATGTGTGGTTTAGATGAGCAGACAGTCAATTATATATTGGCAGATCTTTCGAGAAAGCTTCTTAAGTTCAATGATGCTTTTCAACTTATAAGCAGAATTGTGGTCTCTAATTCCGCTCCTGCACGTCTTAAAGACAAGGCGCGTGATTTAAGAGAGATCATGGATGAAGATAAGAAGAGACTTGGAATAGAAGATTAGGTAAATGAGGACTGATTATGAGTACAGATTGTGGAAGTCGTAAAGTATATATCGTTCTTAGTCGTACCGGAACATTTGTGGCTAAGGGAATCAGGAGATTTACAGGCGAGCCGTATTCGCACAGCTCGATATCATTTGACCCTGAATTGAGAGTTATGTATAGCTTTGCAAGGCGAGGAATATACAATCCGCTTAATGCAGGTTTTATTGAGGAGAGACTCGATACAGGTATATTCGGAAGAGAGACAGAGACCGGATGTGCAGTGTATTGCCTTGAGCTTTCTAACGAGGACTTTAAGAAGATTGAAGATGTAGTATCTACAATGGTTGCTAATAAGGAAGAGTATGGCTACAATTTTACAGGGATGTTCTTAGCGGGCATTAATTATCCTGTTACTGCAGATAAAGCATTCTTCTGTTCTCAGTTTTTGGCATGGCTTATGGGACAGGTCGGAATAAGTATCGCCGACAAGGAATACTCGCTTGTTAAGCCTGGAGACATAAGGGATAGATTGAAGTCTTATATGATATATGAAGGAGTGTTGCAGGAGTATCCTGAATATCATAGAAAGCATAATAATATCGATAACAAGTCAATATTAGATGTGGATTATCTTAAGAACAAGGCATATAAGAAGATGGAAGATCAGCATGAGAGTCTGGTCAAGAGACTTAAAGGTGTGTTCTTAGGACACCAGGAAGCAGTATAACAAACCACCGGGTTTATAGCCCGGTGGTTTGTTTATGACATAAAATGATTGGTTTTGTTGATCATTCTTGGGATTGCGTCCCTTGAGTTTTTAGGGTCGGCGCCTTGATTTCTGTAGTCGTTAAGGTCGATGAACCACTCGATATCTCCGTTGACTCTGGTCATTCCGTCGAAGAATACCTTGTCCACTGCAGATAAGAACTCGTTTAGTTCATTGTCTTTAAGGTTCTTAGGCGCTTCCTTATAAAGCATTCCGTAGTGGTACACGCAGAATCCTTTAGATGAAGTAAGCTTGGCTCTGAATGCTGTATCCTTCTTCCACAGCGCGAATATCGTTCCGATATATCTTGAAAATGAATCCTCTATTCTGTCACACACAAAGCATTTGCCTTCTAATGCATCAACGTAGTCACTTACGGAGTTGGTACCGCCTGCCTTCTTAAACAGACCTGCGGAACTTGAAGGCTTTTGGTTAGACAGACCTTTAAGGTCTCTTATAATCTTCTGTGAGTGGGTGTCAAGCATGAGAGCCAATCCCAGTCTGTTCTTCTGCTCGTAAAGCATTCTTATGTGCTTATAGCAGAAACCTTTCTCGTCTGTTACGGCTCTGTTGTCATCTTCCATGTAGCTTGGGCCCATGGTAAAGTCTATTGCATTGTCCTCTAACTGCTTATACATAGCGCATACCGGGCATTCGCAATCTGCGTCAAATGCATCATTTACCGGAATTGTATATAATTGCTCTTTCATAGTAATCCTGCCTTTCAAATATAATCGGGTTCTTCTAACATTTTACCATAAACATACAGCTAAAAAAAGTTAAAAAAAGGTCTTGATTTTTTTCTTATATACGAGTATTATATGTATTGATGATTAGCACTCGATTTAAGTGAGTGCTAACAAACAGGATTACAGAATAAGAATTAATATTTTAAGGAGGTCTTCGTTATGAAGTTAAAACCATTAGGTGACAGAGTTGTATTGAAGCAATTGGCTGCAGAAGAGACTACCAAGTCTGGTATCGTTCTTCCTGGTCAGAATAAGGAGAAGCCACAGCAGGCAGAAGTTATCGCAGTTGGACCTGGAGAGGTTGTTGATGGCGAGACTGTACCTATGGAGGTTAAAGTTGGAGATAAGGTTATCTACTCTCGTTTCGTAGGCAATGAGATCAAGGTAGATGACGAGGAAGTTATGGTTGTCAGCCAGAAGGATATTTTGGCAATTATCGAGGAATAATATCATTTTCATATAATATTTAGGAGGAATTTAAAATGGCTAAAGAGATTAAATACGGAACAGAAGCCAGAAAGGCTTTAGAGGCAGGAGTTAATCAGCTTGCAGATACAGTTCGTGTGACATTGGGACCTAAAGGAAGAAACGTTGTTCTTGCTAAGTCATACGGCGGACCATTAATCACTAATGATGGTGTTACAATCGCTAAGGATATTGAGCTTGAGGATGCATTTGAGAACATGGGTGCACAGATCGTTAAGGAAGTTGCTACAAAGACCAACGACGTAGCCGGTGATGGTACTACAACAGCTACAGTTCTTGCTCAGGCTATGATTAATGCAGGTATGAAGAACCTTGCAGCAGGTGCTAACCCAATTGTTCTTCGTAAGGGTATGAAGAAGGCTACAGACGCTGCTGTTGAGGCTATTAAGGATATGAGTTCAAATGTTACCGGTAAAGAGCAGATTGCCAAGGTTGCAGCTATTTCTGCGGGTGATGAGGAAGTTGGACAGCTTGTTGCTGACGCTATGGAGAAGGTTTCTAACGATGGCGTTATCACTATTGAAGAGTCTAAGACAATGCAGACCGAGCTTGATTTAGTAGAAGGTATGCAGTTTGATAGAGGATATATCTCAGCTTACATGGCAACTGATATGGAGAAGATGGTTGCTGAGCTTGACGATCCATACATCTTAATCACTGACAAGAAGATTGCTAACATTCAGGAGATTCTTCCATTGTTAGAGCAGATTGTACAGTCTGGTTCTAAGCTTCTTATCATCGCTGAAGATGTTGAGGGTGAGGCTCTTACTACTCTTATCGTTAACAAGCTTCGTGGTACTTTCAATGTTGTAGCTGTTAAGGCTCCTGGCTATGGCGACAGACGTAAAGATATGCTTCAGGATATCGCAATTCTTACCGGTGGTAAGGTTATCTCTGAGGAGCTCGGATATCAGCTTGCTGACGCTACTTTGGATGATCTTGGTCGTGCTAAGAGCGTTAAGGTTGAGAAGGAGAACACTGTAATCGTTGACGGTGCAGGTTCTAAGGAAGATATTGCTAACCGTGTCGGACAGATTAAGCAGCAGCTTGACGCTACAACTTCTGAGTTTGATAAAGAGAAGCTTCAGGAGAGACTTGCTAAGCTTTCAGGCGGTGTTGCTGTTATCAGAGTTGGTGCTGCTACCGAGACTGAGATGAAAGAGAAGAAACTTCGTATGGAGGATGCTCTTGCTGCTACTCGTGCTGCAGTTGAAGAGGGTATCATTGCAGGTGGCGGTTCTGCTTACATTCATGCTACCAAGAAGGTTGCTGAGGCTACCGCTTCATTAGAGGGTGACGAGAAGACAGGTGCTGAGATAGTTCTTAAGGCACTTGAGGCTCCTCTTTATCACATTGTAAGCAATGCAGGTCTTGAGGGTTCTGTTATTGTAAACAAGGTTCGTGAGTCTGAGGTAGGACACGGATTTGACGCATATAAGGAAGAGTATGTTAATATGATTGAGGCAGGAATCATTGACCCTGTTAAGGTTACAAGAAGTGCATTACAGAATGCTAATTCTGTAGCATCTACACTTCTTACTACAGAGTCTGTTGTTGCAGATATCAAGGAGCCGGCTCCGGCAATGCCAATGGGTGGAGGCGCACCGGGCATGGGAATGATGTAACGATAACCGATTTAGAAGGCAAAAGTCCCTATCACGCTTGCGTGGTAGGGACTTTTTCTTTCTAAATCGAAACGATATGAGCGCGAAGAACGAGCAAAGCGAGTTCGAGAGCGCGAATAGCGAAGAATTGCGAGAGCGAAGCGAAGCAATTCGTGTTATCGTTATAAAGATAAAAAACAAATCCAAGCGCGAAGAACGAGCAAAGCGAGTTCGAGAGCGCGAATATCGAAGAATTGCGAGAGCGAAGCGAAGCAATTCGTTATCGTTATTTATAGATTTTTTTAGAGCAATATATGTTATTTTCGTGGGCGCCTCTCGGCTCGATTGTGCGCAGCTCACGTTACTAAACGCATGCCCCCAAATGCTAAAGCATCTGGGGGCATTTGTTAAGTAACGAGGCGCACAAACGCCACGAAAGATAACATATATTGCTCTTTTATGTTGGTGAACGGTTATCGTTACATCTATACCATGCCGGTTTTTTTCAGAGAAAAAATGAGTATAGTTTTTTGAGGTTTGTCATTCTGAGCGTTAGCGAAGAATCTTTTTATTGAAAGATTCGCTAAAATAATGTACATTAATTATAGTTGAATCAAGAGGGGTAATGCACATTAATTATTATGAAGGAGGGTATAATATGTACAGATTTGAACGCAGTATATCATTTTTTCTTATTGTAGTAACAGCATTTCTTTTAGGGGTGCCGTCGATTGTGGCATTTGCAGGAGATACTCCGCCGGCTCCCGATAACTTGAAGCAGGTATCTTGTACTGAGGATTCAGTCACTGTTGCTTGGGAAACAACCGGTAATTGGAATACATATCAGATTATAATTAGAAATACCAAACAAGAGAATCCTCAATTTGGTGACGAGTGGATTAATTGCCGAGACGTGAACAATATGAAGTATACATTTAATCATCTTAATTGTGGGCAGACATATTATGTATATCTTAGATCTGCAGATGTTGAGATGACCAATATATACGAGGATGGGCATCCTGTAACAGTGTGGGATATTTATGGAAGCGAAGTATTATCTATTACCGTAACCCCTAAGAAAGAGAATCCAATCTCTGTTACCGGTAAGACTGCTAAAGTAAAGTATAGTAAGGTTAAGAAAAAGACACAGTATCTTGCAGTGTCCAAGATTATGAGAATAGAGAATTCTAACGGATCCTTAACTTACAAGAAGACTTCCGGCAATAAGAAGATTACAATCAACAAAAAGACCGGAAAAGTTACAGTTAAGAAGGGGATTAAAAAGAGTTTCTACACAGTGACAGTTGATGTAAGTACTAAGGGGAATGATTCATATTCTCCTGCTACCAAATCAGTAACATTTTATATAAATGTAAATTAGATTATTAAAGGGCGGAGATTGACTCCGCCTTTTTTAGAATGTTAGTAACTCGTGATATACTCGAGATATCGGTAGACCGACCACATTGTTATAATCGCCCTCGATTCGGTCAACCAAGATTGCGCCAAGACCCTGGATTCCGTATGCGCCGGCTTTATCTAAAGGTTCACCGGATGCAACATACATATCGATTATATCATCAGTATAATCTAGCATATATACGAGAGTCTCCTCGTAAAAAGATTTTGTTTCAACAATCTCCTTATTGTGTACTTTGGCAAATGTTACTCCTGTAAATACGCTGTGGCTGTGCCCTCTTAAGTCGCTTAGCATACGCTTGGCGTCTTCTTCATTTGCAGGCTTACCGTAGATCCTGTTATCATTTGCAACAACTGTATCGGCACCTATTACAATTACATCGTACTCCTGGGTAGGGAGATTCCTTATTACTCCCTGGGCTACGTCAAGGCACTTCTGCTCGGATAACTCTAAGACAACATCTGAAGGGATTGTCTTGGTTACAACTTCTTCTACCTCACTCGGGATTACTTCATATTCAAGTCCGACTTGAGCCATCAGTTCCTTTCGCCTTGGAGAATTGGAAGCTAATATTATTGCATCTGTCGTATTCATAATTACCTCCGTAAGTACCCAAAGGGGGCTGTCCCCACTGAGTAGTTAATTGCTAAGTAGCCAAAGGGGACTGTCTCCATTGGGTACTTAGTGGAGATATTATAGCATTTAAAGTAAAAAATCTCAATTTTATGTATAATATATTTGAAGTTTAACGAGAGTTATGGTACAATACATAATTGTATTTATAATATTTATGCATATTTGAAGTCTCAATATTGCATTTTAAGTCTTTGGTTATAAGACTTACTTAAGGAGGAATACTAAGAATGTACAAGATTTTAGCAAAGGAGACTCTTAACAGTGCTGTGGAACTTATGGAAGTTGAAGCTCCATATACTGCAAGAGCCTGCGAGCCTGGACAATTCGTTATCATCCGGGTAGATGAGGATGGTGAGCGTGTACCGCTTACAATTGCTGATTACGACAGGGAGAAGAATTCCGTAACTATTGTTTATCAGGTGCTTGGTTATTCGACAACCAAGTTAAGCCAGTTAAATGTTGGAGATTACATTCATGATTTTGTTGGACCTTTAGGTCAGCCTGCTCCACTTCACAAGATGGAGAGAGTTGTAGGTGTAGCCGGTGGCGTCGGAGCTGCTCCGCTATATCCGCAGCTTAGAAAGCTCGCTGAGATGGGAACTAAGGTCGATGTTATTATAGGTGGAAGAAGCGCAGAATTCGTTCTTTTCGCTGATAAGTTCAAGAAATTCTGTGATAATGTATTTATTACTACAGATGATGGTTCGCTCGGCATCAAGGGATTTGGTACTACCGTTTTACAGGAGCAGATTGATAAGGGTGTCAAGTATGACGAGTGTATTGCAATCGGACCATTGATTATGATGAAGAATGTTGTCAAGGTTACTAAGCCTTACGACCTTAAGACTATGGTAAGTCTTAACCCTATTATGATAGATGGAACCGGTATGTGCGGTGGTTGTCGTGTTGTTGTTGGCGGCGAGACCAAGTTCGCATGTGTAGACGGTCCTGATTTTGATGGATTTGAAGTTGACTTTGATTCTGCAATGGTGCGCCAGGGATTATTTAAAGAAGAAGAGCACCAATGTAAGATAGGAAGGGGTTGAGACCATGCCTAATATGAGTTTAGAGAAAGTTAAGATGCCTGAGCAGGCACCTGACGTTAGAAATAAGAATTTTGAAGAGGTTGCTCTTGGTTATACCAAGGAGCAGGCTATTGAAGAGGCAACAAGATGTCTCAATTGTAAGAATCCTCTTTGTATGCAGGGATGTCCTGTCAATGTCCCTATTCCGGGATTTATCGAGGCTGTTGTAGCTGAGGATTTCGAGAAAGCATATGAGATTATCACCAGCGAGAATGCACTTCCTGCTATCTGCGGAAGAGTGTGTCCTCAGGAGAAGCAGTGCGAGAGCAAGTGTGTGAGAGGTATCAAAGGCGAGCCTGTATCTATCGGACGATTAGAGCGTTTTGTTGCCGATTACCATATGGCACACGCTGAGGCTGTAACTCCTGATATCAAGAAGAACGGCAAGAAGGTTGCTGTAATCGGTTCAGGTCCTTCAGGTATTACATGTGCCGGTGAGCTTGCTAAGCGAGGATATGAAGTTACTGTGTTTGAGGCGCTTCATAAGGCCGGTGGAGTTCTTTCTTATGGTATTCCTGAGTTCCGTCTTCCTAAAGATTTGGTTGCCAAAGAGATTGCCAATGTCGAGAGACTCGGTGTTGATATTGAGACCAATGTTGTTGTAGGACGTTCAATTACAATTGATGAGCTTATAAATGAAGAGAAGTTTGACGCTGTCTTTATCGGCAGTGGTGCAGGACTTCCTCGTTTCCTTAATATACCTGGTGAGAATCTTCTTGGTGTTTATTCTGCCAATGAGTTCCTTACACGTGTTAACTTGATGAAGGGATACAAGTTCCCTGAGGTTCCTACACCTGTTAAGGTCGGCAAGAAAGTTGCTGTTGTCGGTGCAGGTAACGTTGCTATGGATGCAGCAAGAACTGCTAAGAGACTTGGAGCTGAGGAAGTATATATTGTTTACCGTCGTGGCGAGGATGAAGTACCTGCAAGAGCAGAAGAGGTTCATCACGCTAAGGAAGAGGGTATCATATTCAAGCTTCTTAACAATCCATGTGAGATTCACGGAGAAGATGGATGGGTTAAGTCCATTGAGGTTGTTAAGCAGGAACTTGGCGAGCCTGACGCTTCAGGACGTAGACGCCCACAACCTGTTGAAGGTTCTAACTATGAGATAGAAGTTGATACTGTTGTAATCGCAATCGGACAGAGTCCTAACCCTCTTATCAGACAGACTACACCTGGTCTTGATACCAAGGAGTGGGGTGGAATTATAGTTGACGAGAATACCATGAAGACTTCTAAAGATGGTGTGTATGCAGGTGGAGACACAGTTACAGGAGCCGCTACCGTTATCCTTGCAATGGGTGCAGGTAAGACTGCAGCTAAGGCAATCGATGAGATGCTTACCTCTAAATAATTACTGTACTTACAGCCATCGGGGATTATACCGCGATGGCTTTTTTTAGGAGAATGATATGATTAGTTTAAATGATGATTACGCTGAGTTTTCCGTAAAAGGAAGAGATCACAACGGAGGAGTGCTGTTTACTTTTCTCATTGTGATTGCGGTTCTTTGCGGAATGGGTGCTGTTTTATATATTAATCTGTTCTTGTATTCTAAGCATCTTGGAACGTTGGGTGCGATTATTGTTATCGCTTATATTCTATTCGGAATACCTTTCTTGTGGAGGTTAAGGTCTAAGAAGAGCACTGAGTATGATTATCTTTATGTTGAGAATGACTTAGAGATATGCGAGGTCTACAATGGCTCTAAGAGGAAGCTTGCAATCACGGTTCACCTTGATCACGCTAAGTGTATTGCACCGCTTAACAGTCCAACGGCTCTTGAGTACGAGAATGTAGGAATTACGAAGATTAAAGATTTTTCGGCTTATGAAGAAGATGATGACGACTCAAATGAAGAGATTGAGAAGAGAAGAACCTATGTTATCATTGTCGAGAAAGACGGCGTTAACGTTGAGATTCTAATAGCCGGTGATGATCATATGCTTACCCTTATGAAATACCGCAATAAAGACAGATTCTTTGAAGATTGATTATCTTACCCCGAACTTGTTCGGGGTATTTATATTTCTTCATAATCGGTGATACTGATAAGTGATACGTCTCTGCCCCTTATTATCTTGCTGTTAAGGCTTCTACATTTAGGGCAACAGTAGTTATTAGAAGCGTTTGGCTCATATGTGATATTGCAATCGTTACAGAGTGCGGTAACATTTGCCGTGGTGATATCTAATGTAGAGCCTTCGAGTATGGTGCCTTTAGAGGCGGAAGTGTAAGCTTCTATAAGCAAATGAGGAAGGACTCCGGTCATCTGTCCAATCTCTACTGAGACAGAATCTACATTGTCAAGATTATTGTCTTTAGCCGCGCTAAGTGCCATATTAACAAGCCTTATTGCATAACTCATTTCGTGCATGTACTACCTCCTAGTCTACTTAATGTAGCGTATTATGAATCTGATAAAATGTCAAGGGAGCTTCATATAATATATTACTCAGCCGGGCAGAAATGTCCGGTTGTTTTTTTAGGTTAGGCATAGTATACTAATTATCAGTTCGAAGAATTACGGGAGGTAGTATAATATGGCTATTATTGATAATCTTGATAATTATGTAGTTATTGATGTTGAGTGTCCTAATGCCAAGTGTGATTCGGTTGATGCATTTGGATATGCGGTCGTTAAGGGTGGAGTGATTGAGAGCTTTAAACTATATTATGTTAATCCGGAGGATTACTTTGATTCGGTGTCTCCAAGGCTTAACAATATTAGAGAGGAGCAGGTCAAGGACGCTCCTACGATTGATCAGATATGGGGCGAGGTATCGCATTTGTTCACAGAGAATTTTGTTGTGGGACACAATGTGACTTATCTTATGACTGTTCTTGCTAAGGCGCTTAAGAAGCATAATATCGATCTTCCTGAAGTATATTATGCCTGCACTATGGAGCTTTCTATGAAGCATATTAACAGTGCGTCATACAGGCTTCAGAGTATCGCTAAGCAGTGTGGTGTGGAGTATAAGTCAGTTGCGCCTCTTGACGGAATCAAGGCGGCGTATGGCTTGTTTGAATATATCAAGAAGCAGAATACATTGGATATCGATATTCTTAAGAAGTTTCGCCATGTTCAGAAGTTGGCTGACAGGATAGATGCTGATATGACAGAGCAGCTTAATGTGTTAAATGGTATCGTTAAGGGCATAACTGCTGATGGTGTGGTTACCGAAGAAGAAGTTAAGCTTATTGAAGACTGGGGAGCAAGGAATATCAAGTATCGCGAGAATGAAGCATTTGCCGAAATATTTAATGGAATTGACGATATTCTTGCTGACAAGGTTGTCTATGAATACGAGGGTGTTAAGCTATTAGAGCTTACCAAGAATGTTGTGACTTCTAAGGCGTACAATAAGACTTTGGTTGCGCTTCAGGTGCTTAAAGGTCTTGTTATGGGGCTTTCTGCAGATGGACGTATCAAGAACAATGAAGTTGATGGACTTCATATGTGGCTTAAGGATCATGATTATCTAAGTGGGGTTCACATCTATGATGAGATTTCTAAGGTTCTTTATGAAGTGTTAGAGGACAGTGTGTTAGATGATGATGAAAGGGCGAAGTTATTAGAATTATGTGATAGTGTAAAATAATAGCGGATGCTAGATTAGCATATGTCTGTCACTTAACAGACATACGCTAATTACAATCCTCAGGGTGGTGGAACCACCGTGGGGATTTTTTATAGTAACGAGACGTGCCAACGCCCTACGAAATAACATACTATGCTCTAAAACTCCTCAGGGCGGCGGAGCCGCCGTGAGGATTTTTTTTATTTGAGGATTTTTTTTATTTATGACAAATGTCATATAAACTTATGATTCAAAACACTTACATTTTAAGCAGGACAGTATATAATAAAGCTATAAAATCAAGAAAGGGCGGATTAATATGTCTCAAACTGTAGTTGAAATAAACAATCTTGTAAAAAGATATAAGGAGCTTATTGCACTTGATAACTTTAGCTTAAAGATTGAGGAGGGAGAGGTGTTCGGTCTTTTAGGACCTAACGGTTCGGGCAAGACAACAACCATCAACTGTCTCTTGTCACTTCTTTCTTATGACAAGGGCGAGGTTAAGGTTTTTGGCGAAGCAATGAAACCGGACAGACTTGATTTGAAAGCGAGAATTGGAGTCGTATCGCAGAATGTTGCGGTTTTTAACGAGCTTACGGTCTATGAAAATGTTGACTTTTTCTGCGGATTATATATAAAAGACAAAAAGCTCAAAAAGCAATATGTAAATGAAGCGCTTGAATTTGTTGATATTATGGACTTTAAAAACTTTTATCCGAAGAAACTGTCCGGAGGTCTCTTAAGAAGACTTAATATTGCCTGCGGAATTGCTCATAAGCCGGAACTTATAATATTTGACGAGCCTACGGTAGCGGTTGACCCGCAGTCAAGAAACAGGATTCTTGAAGGGATAGCCGAGCTCAACAAAAACGGTGCGACCATAATCTATACCTCACATTATATGGAGGAGGTAGAGCAGCTATGCAATCGCGTTCTTATCATGGATAAGGGCAAGATGATAGCGTGCGGGACATCCGATGAATTAAGAAGAATGATAAAGAATTCGGAGAGTGTTGTCGTTAATATAAAACGCCTTGATGAGAGTGTGATTGAGGATATCAAAAAGCTTAATCATGTGTATGATGTCAGGTACATGAATGATATTCTCACAATAAAATGCAGCGGCGGCAAGCATAACATTACTCACGTTGTTGAATATTTTGCGGAACGCCAACTTAACTATGACAGGATTTATTCAGAGCTTCCTACGCTCAATGATGTATTTTTGGAGATTACCGGCAAGGAGCTTAGAGATAAGGAGTGATAACATGTTTTTTCACATTTTCATATCAAGACTAAAGATAAATATCAGGAATAAAGACGCAATTCTTTGGTCACTTGTATTCTCGCTTGCGCTTGGAACATTGTTTTATTTTGCGTTTAATTCCATTTACAAGAATGCCAAGAGCACTACAATCAAGGTTGCTGTTGTTGAAAATGATGCCACCTCCGGATACATGGATTTAAGCAGCTCCTTAAGTGACTTAAAGTATGAGGATGGAAGCAAAATCCTTGATATTAAAAAGGTTGATTATGATGCGGCAATAGAGCTTCTTAATAAGGACGAGGATGACAAGGACAGAGTCAGCGGAATAATTGATTTAAGGGACATAGAGGATGTAAAGCTAGAGGTTAAGGAAACCGGGACCGCGCAAAGCGTGTTGGCAAGTGTGGTCAGCGTATACAGGCAATATATTTCAATAATTGTTGAGACTATAAAGAAAGACCCTTCTAACATCAGTAATGTCATTTCTGAATTTGAAAATGAAGCTGCTTCTTTAGTGGAATCTAAATCGCTTTCGGGAGATAATAAGGATCCTTATGTTACTTATTTTTACAGCTTGATTACAATGATGTCGGTTATGGCATGTATGGCGGGAGTTATTGTTCCTGAAAGCTGTCAGGCTAATCAGTCGGATGTCGGCGCGAGGGTTGATGTCTCATCGGTTGGAAGAATGACCTACGAGCTTGCCGGACTTTTATCAGCAGCAATTATTCAGGTCTCTATAACCATTATAGGTTTATTCTATTACACCAAAATACTTAAAGTCAATTTCGGCGGGGATGAGAATCTGGTATTTCTTACTGCTGTACTATCGACGATACTTGGAATATCTTTGGGCTTTTTTGTAGGCCATATCGGAAGACTCTCCCAAAAAGCGCGAGAGAATATACTTATGATATTCGTGGTTGCCGGTGGCTTCTTGTCGGGACTTATGGTTGCCAATATGAAGATATTGGTGGAAATGAAAGCGCCTATCGTCAATCGCATCAATCCGTCAGCTGTAATCACTGATGCATTCTACGCTCTTAACATGTACGGTGTCTCTGACAGATATTATCATGCAGTGGCATACATAGTGGGACTCAGTATCATTTTCATAACAGGGGGACTTATAATGTCAAGGAGGAAGAGCTATGCAAGTCTTTAAATCGTTTTTTAAGATAGTTAGAAGCTATAAGTCAGGAATAATACTGTACGCTGCAATTACCATGCTTATGGCGATTCTTGTATCAAGCCAGTATGACAAAAGCGAAACCACGGCTTATTCCAACATAAAATTAAGCGTATTAGTCAGGGATTATGATAATTCAGAACTCTCAAAGAAGGTTGTTGATTATCTTAAGAGTCAGCATGATGTCCATTTTGACGATTATGAGGACGACATGATAAAGGACCTTATATTCGGAGAGTATTATACAGCGTATATTGAGATACCAAAGGGCTTTATGGATAGTCATTTAAGTGACAATAAGAAGAATATTTCAATACTCTATGATTCCAACAAGGCCTACGGCAATTTTGTTGCACTTGAATTAGGCTCGTTTGTTGACGGTGTTGCCCGTTTTGAAAATGCAGGCTTTACGCTTTCGGAAGCGGTTAAGAATACCAACAACGCCATTGATACTGATAAATTCGTTGTCGCAGACAATGATGACGAAGGCAATACCAACAGCAAGGAATACAGTTTATTTTTGTTCCTGCCTTATGCTATAATGAGTATAGTTTTGTGGTGTCTTTTACCTGCGGTGTTAAGATTCAACGGCAAGGATATCAAGGACAGAACAATGGTATCAAGGCTCAGTCCTCTTAAGAGAAATGTATGCCTGTTTTTGGGCTCAACTGTGGTGTCTATGATAGTGTACTTAGGCGTTATTGTTGTTACCGGAGTATTCATTGGCAGCAGCTTTTTCTCAGGCAAATGCCTGCTTTCGGCACTTAACCTTTTGATATTTACATTTGTCACGGGAACGCTTTTGATATTTATTGCTTCATTTCCTTCGGAGGGAGTGCTAAAATCAAGAGATGTGCTTGTTAATATCATAGGATTAAGCTTCTCTTTCCTCGGAGGAATCTTCGTGCCTTTAGAGATGTTAGGTGATAGTATCAAGTCTGTCGGAAGGTTTTTGCCGACCTACTGGTATGCGGTTGCATTAAGAAGGATTGAGGATGGCGGAGAGCTTGACACTGTTTTTCAGTGCTTTGGGATGGAGCTTATCTTCGGAGTGTTCTGCCTGGCACTTGGCCTTGCAATATCGAGAGTGACAATCTATCTCTCAAAGAGTTGATATTACACCTCATAAAGATATGGTGGTATTATGGAACGATTAATTGACAGAATAATAATATGTGTTCTTATGGTATTTGTCGGTCGGGTGACTCTGACCGACAGATACCTTATTGTCGTTATATACGGAATGTTGTCGATTGCCTTCTTTAATTTCTTTTTCTTATACGATACCAATGCCAAAAAGAGTTTAAAGCCTAATGGCGCATATGAGATTATTGCATTTATTATTCAGATAATTACAGCTTTGATTGCAGTATTTAATCATAGCTTTATTCTTTTGGTTCCTGTTGCGGTATATGATATGATTGTGCTTAGAAATGTAATAGGGATTATGATTTCGCTGTTGTCATTTTACTTATATTATGAAGATGTCGGGAATATAACTGTATTGGCTTCGCTTATGGCGGTTGCCTTGATATCGGTATATTTAAGCGTAAAGTCTGAGAGACTTATGGCTTTAAGAAGAAATGTCAATGAGCTTCGGGATGAGACGGTAATCAGGGAGGATTTGCTAAGAGACAGGAATATGTCGCTTTTAAAGGCCAAGGATGATGAGATATATTTAAGCACCCTAAAGGAGCGAAACCGCATCGCAAGGGAGATTCATGACAATGCGGGACATATGCTTACGAGGGCGATTTTGCAGCTTGGAGCGCTTATCACGATATGTAAGGATGAGAGCTTAAAGGGCGGACTTAATGAGCTTAAATCAACACTTGATACCGCAATGAACAGCATGAGAAACAGTGTGCATGATTTGAGGGATGAATCAATTGATTTGCCGTCGGCGGTTAAGGATATTGTAAAGCCGCTTTATGATAACAAAACGGTCAATCTTGATATTGACATTTCCTCAGAGCTTGATACGAATATTAAGTATGCTGTGATCGGTGTTATCAAGGAGAGTGTGTCTAATATCATCAAGCACAGCACCAATGATATTGTTGATATTATTTTTATAGAGCATCCGGCGTTTTATCTGCTGGTCGTTCACGATTACAGCACTGATAAGAAGGGTAAGAGCGCGGCACCTTCATTTGACAAAAGAGGAATGGGCTTGGAGAATATAAGGGCGAGGGTTTCAAATGTCGGCGGCAATGTGACGATAAGTGCAGAGGATGGATTTAAGGTTTATGTGACCATAAAAAAGGAGAGCGTTTGATATGAAGATAATGATAGTTGATGATGACAAGCTGGTGGCTTCTTCTCTTAAGATGATTGTTGAAGCGGATGAAGAGATTGAGGTTACAGGTGTATGTCACTCGGGGCGTGAGGCGGTTAAAGCTTATGATGAATTAAGTCCCGATATCCTCCTCATGGATATAAGGATGGAGGATATGAACGGGCTTGAAGCGTTAGAGGAGATTATTAAAATGCATGAGGATGCGAGGGTGTTGTTCCTCACAACCTTCAATGATGATGAGTATATCGTAAAGGCGCTGTCTTTAGGCGCTAAAGGATACATTATCAAGCAGGATTATGAGAGTATAGTTCCTGCACTGAAGGCGGTTTATGAAGGGCAGACTGTATTTGGAAGTGATGTAATAGAGAGACTCCCTGATATGTTAAAGGAGCCGGCTAAGAAGGAATTTGACTATGAGAGCTTCGGACTTAACGCTCAGGAGTATGAGATTATTGAGCTTGTTGCCATGGGGCTTTCCAATAAGGAATGTGCGGCTAAGCTTGCTTTGTCGGAAGGAACGGTAAGGAATTATATAAGCGGGATACTTAGTAAGCTGGAGCTTAGAGACAGAACCAATCTTGCGATATTCTACTATACCAGGTGCTAACTTTACAATGGGGCTGTCCCAATGGGTACTTATTTCTCATATTTTTTTCGATTGACATTAGAATGTTTGAGGATATATGATAATTAAGTAGAGTTATGTATGTAATCTTTAGTTAGGAGGTATATAGATGAGATATAGATTATATAAGAGATTTGTAGCGTTTATGCTGGTTCTTTCGGTTGCATTTTCATTTTCAACGAATTCAATTGCAACTGATGGAGCGCTACTTACACCGGCAGAGACGACAACGGAGTCGCCACTTCTTACTCCTGTAGACAGTGTAGCGGGAACCGGTACGACAACCGAAGTAACAACAACAGAGGCAACGACGACAGAGGCGGCAACCACCGAGAAACCGGAATATGAGATTATCGATGATGTTGACAGACCTGAGACAATCGTTAGCTTTGAGGTTCAGAGTTACCTTTATGATGAAGTTACGATAAGATGGTCGGTTAACAGAAGGACTGCTACAGGATATTATATTTATCGTAAAGATAACTACAACCCTAAGATGCAGCTTATCGCGTCAGGAACTCCAAGCGGCAACAATTTTGCAACCAAGTACACAGACAAGATGCTTGTTCCCGGCGTAACTTATTCGTACTTTGTTCAGCCGTATTACAAGCAGAGTGACGGAACCATTAAGAGAAGTGCTATCAGCAAGGAGTGTAAGTACGAGAGAGAGTTTACCACTCCTAGACTTGACAGCGCAACAAGGTCCAATAAGAAGGTTACATTAAAATGGGTTGAACAATCTAATTGCAACGGTTTCTTGATTTACAGAGCTAAGGGCAAGGGCAGTTACAGTAAGGTCAAGAAGGTTGCGGACGGTTCTAAGACTTCAGCGACAGTTACGGGTAATGCATTAAAGAGCACATATAAGTATAAGATTCGCGCATATGTTGTGTATGAAGGTCAATACATTTACTCGGATTATTCAGAAGTTCTCATGGTTGATACCAAGAAGAATTCTACAATAACCGGTAAGTTTAAGAAGCTTAAGAAGAAATATCCTTCAGGATATTATTGGAATCATATGGGTGTATCTAATTATGATTCAACTACGATTACCAAAACTCCATGTGATCATGCAAGGTTTGGTTATACCTATTGTAACCTTTACAAATGTCCTACAGGCAAGTGGGGAGTTCAGTGTTATGGATTTGCATGGAAGATGAGCGACCTTATATACGGCAAGAAGACTAAGTACACCAAGCATAAGAAGTTCTCTAAGGCCAAGGTTGGTGATGTTATAAGGTACAGCGGCCATTCGGTTATAATCACAGAGAAGCATGCGAACTACATTGTTGTTGGTGAGTGTAACATCGGTGGTACTTGTATTATCAGATGGGGCAGACAGATTTATAAGTCAGAGCTTTCGGGTGCAACGTATTTCCATAGGAAGTTGTAATTTAATATGTTATTAAGCAGGGCATTCGCCCTGCTTTTTTGGTTGTCACAAGCAAAGCTTGTGACAAAGATTCTTCGCTGCGCTCAGAATGACAGGGAGGATTGGTCAGAATGACAGATATAAATGATTAGAATGACTGTAAGAAAGCTCATAATGACAAACACATGTCATCCTGAGGAACGAAGTGACGAAGGATCTTTGACCTTCGTTAGAAGGTCAATTTATTAGTATTTATATATGGTAAGGTTATATAAAATATGCTATAATTATACTTGTATAATTGCGTTAATTAGACGCATAAATTATCTTATACCAGGAGGTAGGGACATGGTGCCATTTCTTATTATTTTCCCTTTGGTATTAGCTGTCCTGCTATACCTTATTAAAGCGCCTAAGGTGCTTAACGTTCTGACTCTTATCGGCGGAACGGTTGTTATAGCAGGTGTTATCTGGCTCACTATTTCATGGGCTATGGATGGCTTTAACGCACAGCTTTTGTACAAGGATGCTCATCTTGCCGATCACTTTATATTGGCAGGAGAACTTATCTTGATGGTATTTGTAACCGTCATGTGTTTTATTCACAAAAGAGCTTTACTTAGCTTATTATCTATTATCCCAACGCTTGCAATTGCATATTTTGAGCTGTTTGGACCTAAGACAGCCGAGGTAGAGAAGATCAATCTTGACCATCTCTCTATTCTTATGTGCGATATCGTAGGAATTATAGGAAGTTTGATAGTTATATATGCCGTAGGATATATGGATGGCTACCACAAGCATCACAAGGACGTGCCTGATAAGAGGAATTACTTCTTCTCGGTTATGTTCGTATTCTTAGGCTCAATGATAGGACTTGTAACGTCAGAGAGTCTTCTTTGGATGGTGTTCTTCTGGGAGATGACAAGCGTCTGCTCATTCTTATTGATTAAGTACACCGGTGAAGAACAGGCTATAATCAATGCGTTCAGAGCATTGTGGATGAACCTCTTAGGTGGCGCTTTTATGATATTCGGAATTATGTACTTTGGATATAGTGAAGGCTTTGTTGGCATGCATCAAATGATATCTGCAGGCACAGTGTACACAACAATCCCTGTAGCTTGCCTTGCATTTGCAGCACTCACTAAGTCAGCACAGTTACCATTTACACCATGGTTACTTGGAGCGATGATCGCACCTACACCTTCATCGGCGCTTCTACATTCAGCTACTATGGTTAAAGCTGGTGTATATCTTCTTATAAGATTAGCACCGGCAATGAGCGGTACTTATGTTGGAATTATGGTATCGTTCATTGGTGGATTCACATTCCTTGTGACATCATTTATGGCTATATCTCAGTCGGACGGCAAGAGCGTGCTTGCGCTTTCAACAGTATCTAACTTGGGACTTATGGTTGCCTGTGCGGGCGTTGGTTCAGCAGATACTGTATGGGCAGCGGTATTCCTTATGATATTCCACGCTATTTCCAAGTCTTTGCTCTTCCAGGACGTCGGTTCTACAGAGAACTCACTCCATTCAAGAGACATCGAGAAGATGCACGGACTCTTATATATGCTTCCTAAGCATGCATCATTTATGTTCATCGGAATTGCCGGAATGTTCCTTGCTCCGTTTGGTATGCTTATCTCTAAATGGGCGGCACTTAAGTCAGCAGCGGACAACACAGATTTACTGCTTATTATCTTCATTTGCTTCGGATCGGCAACAACAGCTCTTTACTGGACCAAATGGATGGGCAAGCTTATCGCACATCCTCACGGCGAGCCTAAGAAGGTTGAGAACGTTTCTAAGACGAGTGAGATGCTTTCAATGACTATTCACGTCGTAATGATGATTGCGGTATGTGCGTTGTTCCCTATTGTTTCAGGTGGATATGTCAACCCTATGGTTTCAGAAATGTTTGGTTACAACGGACAGGTTTTGTCAAATGTTGTACTTATGATTTTGGTTTCTATTATTCTGGTAGTATTTGCAATTCCTATGCTTGCTTACTTTAACAGCAAGTCAATGGATATTACCATTAAGAAAGCATATATGGCCGGTGTAAATGTCGGCGACAACAGTGCATTCGTTGACGCGTTTGGAGAGGACAAGGAAGCGTATGTGAGCAACTACTATTTCGAGAGTTTCTTAGGTGTTGAGCAGAATATGCGCAAGCTTCAATTATTCACAACCCTGTGGCTCATAGTAAGCTTTGCAATAATTATAGGAGGTGAGTTCCTATGAAGACATCTATAATTTTAGCAATCTGTTACTTTGTGTTTGCACCGTTGATAGGCGGGTTGTTGGAAGGATTTGATCGCAAGATATCGGCAAGGATGCAGAGAAGAGTAGGACCTCCTGTGCTTCAGCCTTTTTATGACGTTATCAAGTTGTTCAACAAGGAGAACCAAGCGGTTTATCGCTCACAGACATGGCTCATGTACACATATTTTGTACTCATGATACTGACAGGAGTTATGTTCTTCGCGGGATTCGACCTTTTGTTATGCTTCTTTATAATGTCTACATCAGCAACATTTCTTTACTTTGCTGCATGTGTGACCGGTTCACCTTACTCCAATATAGGTGCGCATAGAGAGCTTCTACAGATGACAGCTTATGAACCTGCAGTTTTACTTGCTTGTGTTGGTTTCTACCTTGTTAAAGGAAGCTTTGATGTGGTGACCATTGCCAATGGAAGCTTCAGTGCTATCAAGTACCTTCCTGGCTTCTTTATTGCATTTGTATTTATATTAACGATTAAGATGAGAAAGTCTCCATTTGATACAAGTGCTTCTCATCATATGCATCAGGAGCTTGTTAAGGGACTTACCACCGAGTTCTCAGGACCTAATCTCGCATTGTTCCAGGTTTCAGAGTGGTATGAGAATGTGTTCTTGATGGGTGTTGTGGGACTCTTTATCATTAACAGCAATCCTGTAAGTATTGCGGTTGCTGTGGGCGTATGTCTTCTTACTTATTTCCTTGAGATACTTATCGACAACTCCAATGCCCGTATGAAATGGCAGAAGATGTTGAAAGTTACATGGATTGTGACACTTTTGTGCGCAGGTGTTAACCTCGCGGTATTGATATTTGTATAATTTAAACCATAAGATTCTTCGCTTCGCTCAGAATGACGTAGCGGCGAACATTGTTCGCCATATGTGGAGCACACTGTGCTCCGCTACGGTTATAATATGTCATCCTGAGGAACGTTGTTCCGTAGTACCACGAGATACGCCCCTGTGGTACCGTATGTCCCTGTGGTATCCAGTGTTAAGGAGGATATATAATGATTCTGTATCATGGTAATCAAGATAAGAATATGATTCCGCAATATGGAAAAGGTAATGTCCATAATGATTATGGGATAGGCTTCTATACAACCGTAGATATAGAACTAGCTAAAGAGTGGAGTTATAATAATTACGATCCTCAAAATATTAATATAGACAATCATTGGCTTCATACATATGAATTGGATGAGGGTGGTGTTGAAATCTACGATTTAACAGAGTTGGATATTCTATATTGGTTAGCTCAACTCTATAAGTTTAGGTTAATAGATGGACTGACAGAGCTGCAAGAAGAAAGGAAGAATAGGTTTTTAGATAAATACTATAAGGATTTGACAGATAAGGATGTTATTTTAGGCTGGAGGGCAGATGATTCCTACTTTAAGTATGCCAGAGATTTTTTGAGCGTGGACATATATAAGGAAACTCTTGAAGAGGCAATTATGTTAGGTAATTTAGGAGAACAATTTTTTATACAATCTCAGAATGCTTTTGATCGACTTAAGATAAAGGATGAACCTGTTTTTGTAGAGGGATTTTATAAGAATAAGTACTTAAATCGAGACAAAATCGCTCGAAATGAGTATGAGATCAAGAGGACCAATAATCAGTATTTGAAGAATAAGACAACTATTCTTGATATAATATAAAGGTGATAACGATGGATAATTACGAAAAATGGTGGATGAATTTTGATATGAATAACACGGGATGCTTATTCGAGAATTTATCTAGTTACTTTTTTGATAAATATAATGTTTATCCTAATATTGAAGCATTTATTGATTATTATTCTAATTCGGAATTGAGAAAACAAATTGATATGCATCATCCCAGATTTTCAGTTTTATCTGGTAAAGAGATTATAGAATTGATAATCAATTATGATTTTGATAAAATGATTCCCGATGAGTTTATAAGTACTACTCGTGTTGATGAATATTGTGATTATAAAAAAAATGAACTGTATTGGATAGGATGGTTTATTACATATTGTAAATATAAAAAGGATACAAGTTTTTCTTATATATATAATTACATAGGGTTTAGTGAACTTAGACGTTTATATATAACATATCATGAGATGGATAATAGTGTATGTTATAATAAAATTTTTGCTAATGAATATAGTACCACGAGAACCGTCCCTGTGGTATAAAAGGAGGATATAATATGGCTAATATTACAAGATCACCATGGCTTTTGCACTATGACGGATCAAGCTGTAACGGTTGTGATATCGAGGTTTTGGCTTGTTTAACACCTGTCTATGACGCAGAGCGATTCGGAATTGTCAATACAGGTGACCCGATGCAAGCTGACATTTTCTTGATTACGGGTGGAGTAAATGAGCAGAATATTCCTGTGGTTAAGCAGCTTTATGAGCAGATGCCTGAGCCTAAGGTTGTAGTTGCAGTCGGAGTATGTGCTTGTACCGGCGGTGTATTTAAAGATTGCTATAACATAATAGGTGGAGCGGACCAGGCGATACCGGTTGACATCTATGTGCCGGGATGTGCAGCAAGACCGCAGGCTATTATTGACGGTATAGTTAAGGCGATTGGATTGTTCCAGGAACGTCTAGAGAATAGTGAGAAGGAGAGTGATAAGGTTGGCTGATACTGTAACATTTAAGAATGAGATAGAAGAGATAGCAGTTGATTCATTGGTATCAAGAGCAGAAGAACTTATTAAGGCCGGCTATCGTTTCTCACAGGCGTGTGCTGCTTATATTGATGATAAGTTTGAGTTAAGTTATTCATTTTCAAATTACGACAATTATGATTTGTTGAATCTAAGAGTAGTAATTGATACCGACACGGAAGTTAAGAGCATTACGACTGTTGTTCCTGCTGCGGTATTCTATGAGAATGAGATGCATGAATTGTTCGGTGTTAAGATTGTTGATATAGCGCTTGATTATAAGGACAAGTTATATCGAATCAAACAGGAGTGTCCATTAGGACCTTCAGGGAAGGAGGAAGCTTAGGATATGGTTAAGAGAAGTGTAATACCATTTGGACCACAGCACCCGGTGCTTCCGGAGCCGATACATCTTGACCTTGTTGTTGAGGACGAGAGGATAGTTGAGGCGATTCCTTCTATTGGATTTGTACATCGTGGACTTGAGAGCCTTATAGAGAAGCGTGACTTTAATCAGATGACCTATGTTGTTGAGAGAACGTGCGGAATATGTAGCTTTCAGCATGGTATGGGTTATTGTGAGACGGTTGAGAAGATATTTGACGTTGAGATTCCAAGACGTGCTAAGTTCTTAAGAACTATCTGGGCAGAGATGAGCAGGATGCATTCTCATCTTTTGTGGGCAGGATTGCTCGCTGATGCATTTGGATATGAGAATTTATTCTATCAGTGCTGGAGAATCAGAGAGAAGGTTCTTGATCTTCAGGAAATGACATCGGGCGGTCGTGTTATATTCTCTGTCAATAAAGTCGGTGGTGTAATCAAGGATATGGATGCCGATATGCTTAAGGCAATACTTGAGACAATCAAGGATGTCGAGAAGGAACTTAAGGTTATCAAGAAGACTTTCTTCGATGATTATTCGGTTAAGTCAAGACTTAAGGGCGTAGGAATCCTTACTCCGGAACAGATTAACGCTTTAGGTGCTGTAGGACCTATGGCTAGAGCGAGCGGAGTGGAGAACGACATGAGAAGACTTGGTTATGCTGCTTACAGCGAGATTGATTTTGAGCCGGTTGTAAGTAACGATTGTGATTGTTATGCAAGATGTTACGTAAGAATCATGGAGATATTCCAGTCTATCGATATAATCAGACAGGCGATTGCTAAGATTCCTGATGAGAGTGACCTATCTGTACCGATTAAGGGTAATCCTAACGGAGAGGCATTTGTCAGACTTGAGCAGCCTAGAGGTGAGGCTTTCTATTATGTTAAGGCGAACGGTAAGCCTAACTTACAGAGGATGAGAGTCAGAACACCGACCTTTGCCAACGTACTTGCACTTTGTGAGATGCTAAAGAATACTGAAGTTGCTGATGTGGGACTTTTGGTTGTAACTATTGATCCTTGTATAAGTTGTACCGAGAGATAGGAGGTAGATTATGGGTATTATGAAATATGCGCCTTCTGCGCTTGCTAATATGTTTAAGCCTCCTGTTACAACCTCATATCCTTATGAGCCTGCAGTTTATCCTGAGAGGTCAAGAGGTCATATTGAGATTGAGATTGATGAGTGTATCGGGTGCGGTCTTTGTGTGAGATGTTGCCCTTCCAATACTCTTTCGGTTGATAAAATCAAGGGCACCTGGACTATAGACAGGTTCGATTGTATCGCCTGCGGATATTGCGTTGAGAAATGTCCGAAGAAGTGCCTCTATATGAAGCAGGGATATCAGGAGCCGGGAGCCGACAAGACGCCGGTAACTTATACCAAATCTCCTGAGCAGCTTAAGAAGGATGAGGAACAGCGTAAAGCACTTGCTGCCAAGGCGGCGGCAGCCAAAGCGGCAGCGGAAGCTAAGAAGAAGGCCGAGGCAGAAGCTAAATCTAAAGAAGAATAATATCTAAAGCTAAGGCTCCAGTGGGAACAGTTCCTAGTGGAGCCTTAGCGTTTAACTGATTATTTGGAGCTGTTAAAATTGATATTTAGAAGTTGTGGATAAAGTCAAGCAATACCATCTGGGTAATGTGGGGAGGAAGGGAAGTATGAAGAGATTTTTGCTTGTTCTTATAATTGTATCTCTCGTTTTGATTTTTAAAGGTTGCAATAATATCCCAGTAAGCCATATGGAGTATTTTGAAAAAAATACAGGTGATTCGGATGACTCTGTTTCGGTAAGTGATGAAGATGTTGATACTGAAGGAGAAAAAAATGCCGAGGCAGTTTACACAGCAATTTCCGATAAAAATGTTGAATTGTTAAAAAGTATTATTTCTCCATATACAGTGGAAAAACATGATATTGACGAAGAGTTTCAGAATTTGTTAAATAGTATCGACGGAAAGGTAATAGGATATAAGGAGATTAATGAGTTGGGTTGCTCTGGTTATAGTGACGAGCACGGGGACGTCTATAATAGCTACACATATGGAATATATAATATTCGAACTGATAGAGGCAAAGAATATTCAGTTACGGTATCAGGCATTTATAATTATTTTTATCAACCAGAAAAAGTTGGCGTTAACAGTATTTTTATCTGCAATGCGGATGAATACACATATGAGAAGAAAATTGCTCAAATGGGTAAGGCACTAAGATATGAATCTGATGCTGAAAAAGGCAATGATGGAGAAGCGAAGATAATGGAGTGAGATAGAAGAATAAGACATTATAATATCAACCGGCGGGGTGAATCTCCGCCGGTTGATTAATATTCAGGTACTATAATATTATTCAAAAATTATCTTCATATCTGTATCATCATCCGGAAATGCTCCATCATAATATTCGACACTTTTGGGGATTGATATTTCTTTTATCTGTGTACCGGTTATAAAATCAAACCCAAGGCTCTTGACTGATTGTGGAAGTATTAACGAGGTAAGTCCTGTATTCATAAACGCGTTGTCGCCTATCTCTTCTAATCCTTCATTTAGCTCAACCTCCTTAAGTGTCTTTAGATTAACAAAGGCTGAATTACATATTCTTTTTACATTTTTGCCCATTATAACTTTTTTAGTGGTGATGTTACCTACTTTGCCCAGTGGGTTAAATATAGATACTTCTTCAACACAGTCGGGAACTATAGCGACTTCGTCATCAAGATAATAATGAAATGCCAGCTTGCCTTCTTTAGATATTTTACTATCAATAACTGTGCCATATTCATCCGTTGTCTCATCAAACAAAAGAAATCCGTTGACAAGAATATCATATCCTGCATCGTATAATCCTTTAATAACAGGCTTTGAATTGAGAGAAGCTTCAGCGAGATTATACACATCTTCTTTGGGAAGAGTTTTTGTTTTGATTATAAATTTTTCGAGCGAATAAAATGCACCTATATACGGCTCTTCTTCCTTAAAATCAAATCTTTCAACGCTCTCAGGAATAAATACAGAGTTGAGATATAATACAAGCTCATCCTCTGTGCCGTTATAATATTCATGAGTGAAAGCAGATGCATTGATTGTCTTACATTTGTCACTGATAACAAGGTCGTTTACTCCTCCAAGTACCCTTAGAAGTATAGTGCCATCCTTGGTGTATATTGCTCCGTTTTCGCTTATATAATCGTCAGAATCCAGTAAGGCAATATTCCGGGCTCTAACAATATTAAGTAAACTAAGTTTTAGATTAGTGGTGCAATGAATGCATTCCACGTTATCGTATCCTGTAATCACTCCCCATTCATCTTCCTTTTTTCCGTTCCATATAAATATCATCTCGCCAGGCATACTGACTTTTTTTATTAAATGCGAACCGCCTAGCACTCCGGAACCCATCTTTTTAACGGAGTTAGGAATTGTGATTGTGTCAAATGAGCATCCGTAAAAGGCAAATGCTCCAATCTCTTTTACGGTATTTGAGATTTTAACTTTATTAAGCTTTTTGCAACCATCAAATGCATAGGGAGGGATTTTGGTAACGCCTTTCATAATATTTACTTTTTTGATTTTTTTCTTTTGTTTTTTAGACGGAATCATTGAAGATTTCATTGAGCCTTTGCCCGACACTGTAAACGTACCGTTCTTGAGAGATGTTTTAACAGCTGCAGAAGCATTGACATTGTTAAAACAATATAATGCAGAAAAAGTAAGTATAAGCAATGCGATAATCATCTTATAATTCTTCATTTATCCGGACCACCTCTAATATGTTTTGGATGTTTTCATTATATCACAGAATTAACATGGGGTAAACGAGCCGTGCTTTATCGTTTTATGGTTTCGTTAATCTTGTCGATGAACATTTGCACAGCAGGAGGAAAAATCTGATACTTCTTCCAGATTAGCTTACCTGTTGTTTTAAACTCGGGTATAAGAGGTCTGAAGGTTAATGGGCTTTCCCCGGTTGTCCCCTTTGTAAAGTTACTAAGGTATCAGATGTTATTTAGGATAGTTCAACCTCTATATCGCTTATGACAGGGATTATCTCCCCGTTAACCACTTTTAATTCTCCAAGGTCGTCAAGCACCTCACTTCTGTAAGTAAGCTCCTGAACATCCTGGAATCCTATAAAGCAAGTCATTTCTATCGCATCTCTGTTGAAGAACAGCATATCACTGTCACCGGCAATCCCTTCAGGATAAATGCAGCCGACATAATCATAGATATCCTCTTTGTTCTCCGGGACAACTATTCTTCCGCATATCATAACCATACGCTCGGCATTGACGAGCTTAACTACAGAGCCTATTGGCAGTAAATCCTTGTACATTTATTTATCCTCACTTTCTTATGGTTTTAGATTCCTTTTTGTTATTGGTTTTATCTGGCTTTTTCTTGTTTTTAGCCTTCTCAAGCTCCTTGGCTTTATGAGAAGAATTAGATATCGCTTTTCGTTCCTTATAGCGTTTATATCGTTGATATAATGAACGCCAGTCAACGGATAAATATATACCGCCTCCGAGACCTAACGCTCCTCCGACACCTATTTTTAATCCGCTGTTGGCGACAAATGTCGCTTCACCCTCAAGACCTGCTGCAATTGCTTTGCCTTGAGCTTCAAATGATATTCTTATGCCGAATACGCTAAAGCCTGTATACAGACTGCCGTTTAAGACAGCGGCGGTTGCACCGCCCTTCACACTTATGCCAAAACCGTCAGCTTCGACTTTACCTTTATTGTCGGTAATTGTAACATGACCTAAGCTTACTCCGCCACTCGCTTTAGCGTGAGCAACATGGCCGGATAATTTGACTGCAAGGTTCATATTGGAATCACCGAATACAGCCTTGCCAACACCTCTTACGGCATATGCCTCGGCTGCTCCGACCAAAGACACCTTAGTGTCAAGCGGATGCTTTAATGAGAAGCCCAATCCTACGCTTCCCGCTGTCAGCACACCGCCTACTCCTGCATGCCCGCCGATTTCAACATGTCCGTGCTCGGACTTATATTTGGCAGAATATTTGCCAAGCTTGGCTTTTAGTAAGCCCGGCATATCGAAGTCGCCGTTTACAAGCTGTGCCTTAACATCCTTTCTTCCGTACCTTGACTGAATATTCAGGAACTTAAATTTGCGGGTCATCTTGCCCCTTTTTACGGTTCGACTTATATGTGAAGCCTCGATTCTATGTTCCGGCTGTGTCTTCTTGGTGATGCCAAGCTGTTGAAGCTTTTTTAGTTCATAGGCATTCTTTAACAGACCAAACAGCTCCTTGCCCGGTTTTAATTCATCAGGCATATTAGGGTTCTTGATGTTGTCCCTGTGTGATTTAATGTATGACTTAAGATTGTCCTTTGACATTTGCGTGAGATTCTTTAAATCGTCCATAGACATCTTGGTGAATTCCGGACTCGCACATATACCAATCTGCGCATCCATATGCCGTCCAATCATCTCAAGCGTTGATACCTTTTCTTCAAGATTTAGAAACTGCTTTTTAGTCAATCCTAGAATAGTTCTAAAGTCCCTGTATATCTCTCTGTCATTTGCATCGCCGTTCTTTTTCTTAAGCGCCCAATTATATATATCAACGACCTCTTTTATCTTGTAACGATAATCCCTGTAGCATTTAAGAAACTCATCGTTGTTGTTGTAAGATAGAAGTGCAATTCTGTGAAGGTCGTTAATTACCATAAACTTTTTCTTTAGAGCGCCTAAGGTGGTTGTTTGACCTCTTGGGTTATTTTTTATTGTTTTATGATATTCATTCCTCGCATTTATAGCATTAATCCTGAGCTCTAAGGCATCCATCTTGGATTTATTGGAGGTGGCAAATGTATACAGATTGTAAGAAAGCTCATCATAGGATGCATCGGGCTCGCCAAGCTTTTCTTCGATTTTGGCATATTCTGGAGGTAAATTATTAATACTGTCAGGAGCAAAATCCTGCTCCGTCGCAATCGCCTTGTTGATTTTGAAAAGGCAAAGTAAGCGAAGCTCTTCAGATGCCTTAAGTCTTGTTCTTTTGTCACCGGTTGCAACTGCCACACCTTTCCTTGGATTGCCTGTAAGACTGTAGGGAGATTTCTTCATGTTCTCCTTGGCGGATTCGTATAGAGCTGATTTTAGTCTGACACTTTCCGTAAGAGTGGCTATTCTTTTAAGCTGTTCTTTTGAGAGAGAGTCAAAGTTGTAATATATTGTAAGCAAATCTCTAAGAGCTGTTGCAGCAGCGTAAAGCTCGGAATTCTCTTTAGAATAGGTTCCGCTTATCATTGCTCCCGCACCGGTATGCAGATTGTTTCTCAGATTGTCGATTGTCTTAATCCACTGATTAATGGTCTTTTTGGTAATCATGGCATACACCCCTGTTTATATACTGTTTGTGCACAAGTATACCTTTAATATTATAACAAAAGAGTAACATAAAGGAAATACAATATGTTGAAACTATGTGATTTAAGCGGTATACTGAATGAAAGATAATGGATACCGGTATAGTGATTTATAAATAACCGGACTTTTGATAACCGTTCTGTGTAAAAGCCCACTTATTTAGAAACCGCTGTACTATATAACCGAAAGGACCTATGATGATAAGATATAAACTCATAGTAAAAGGACTCGTTCAGGGAGTCGGATTTCGACCTTATGTTGCCGGCCTTGCTAAAAAGCTATCAATTAAAGGTAATGTATACAATGCCGGCGGGATTGTGTACATTAATGGAATATCCGGTGAAGATGCAATGAATGACCTGATTTATCGACTTATGCTTCTTGACGGCAATAATGATGAACTTCCTCTTGCTGATGTTACTGATTTTAAGCTCATACTTCCCAAAGAATATGAAGATAAGGCAAGACAGAATAGTGATTATGTACAGATAGGAGAGGATGATGAATTCTTAAATGAGGCTTCTTGTACCTCTTTTGATATTGTAACGAGTAAGGACGATATCAACTTAAAGAGGATTCTTCCTATAGACATAGCGACATGTAAGGAATGTGAAAGGCAGCTTTTTGACCCGGATAACAGAAGATACAGATACCCTTTTATAAGCTGTGCAAGCTGCGGCCCCAGATATTCACTGATGTATGATGTACCTTATGACAGAGAGCAGACTTCAATGAATAAGTTTAATCTGTGTCCTGAATGTGAAGCGGAATATAAAAGAATCGGAGACGAAAGATGTTATGCTCAGACCATAGCGTGTGACACTTGCGGTCCGAAGCTTACAGGATACGATAAGGACGGTAATACTACATATAAGGAAGAGGCGTTTAAACAAGCAATCACTGTATTAAAGAGCGGAGGTATAGTCGCGATAAAGGAGCCTGCCGGTTATCATATAGCATTTGACGCAGATAATGTGGTTCATGCAGGCCTGCGCCTCAGAGAATATAAGAACAGGGAGAACAAGCCTTTTGCCGTAATGTATGAAAGTGTGGATGCAATAAGAAAAGACTGCGTTTTATCTGATAAAGAGGAGGCTTTGCTTACAAATGAAGCAAGACCGATAGTATTGCTTCAAAAAATTGAAGGTACTTCATTTAAAGATGAAGACGTGATTAAAGGAAGTAACAGAATCGGAGCAATGCTTCCCTCTAACCCTTTGCAGCTCCTTATTATGAGGGAGTTTAAACACCTTGTTATGACAAGCGGCAACATAAGCGGGATGCCTGTTGCCGTTGATGATAATGTTATGATATCAGGTCTTAAAGAAGGATATATTGATTATGTGCTAAGCAACGACAGAGATATATTATATGGACTTGATGACAGTGTAGTTCAGGTTGTGAAGGGACACACGCAGTTTATCAGACGTTCAAGGGGGTATGTACCCCTGCCGGTTAAGCTTCATGGAAGGCGGATAGATGAGGTCAGACTTTCCTTGGGAGGAGACATGAAGTCATCATTTGCGTATGGAATAGAGGATATGGTGTATCCCGGCGGATATTACGGAGATATTAAGGACTATGACAGTGCTCTAAGGCGTGAGAGTGCGATTGTTCACCTTGGGCAAATGCTTGGACTTGGAGACGGTTATATAAGAATCGGAGATATGCACCCTGAGTATGAGTCTGCTAAAGGCGCGGATATTAAGGTACAGCACCATTATGCGCATATTCTTTCTGTTATGGCGGAGCATGGACTTAAAGAAGCTCTTGGAGCTTCATTTGACGGAACAGGATATGGAGATGATGGGAGCGTATGGGGAGGAGAGTTTTTGATATGCGATGATGAGGGATATAAGAGGGTTGGAAGGATTGGTAAGGTCAGGCTTATCGGCGGAGATATGTCTGCAAAAGAGTGTGACAAGACTGCCATGTGTTTTGTCAAAGAATGCGAGAAGAGAGGACTTATAAAGGTTAATCCTTTTGCCGGTGATGACAGGTATAGAACTCTTTGTAAGGCTATTGACGCAGGCTTTAACACTATAGAGTCAACATCTGCGGGCAGGCTTTTTGATGCGGTTTCTGCAATATTAGATGTATGTCTAATCAACACTTATGAATCCGAAGCACCTGTAATGCTTGAAATTAGTGCAGAGGAATATATTAAGGAGCATGAAGAGAAAGAGTGTCCTGATATCAAGTGTGTTATTCGATTTTTTGATAATGGCAGACTTTATGTTGCTGATACTGTAAGACTTTTTGCCGATGTATTAAGGTTAAAGTCTGAGGGATATGAGGCAGGGGCAATAGCGTATTCATTTCACAGGGCATTGGCCGATATGGTTGTTGATATGTTTAAACTTATATATGACAATCACAGGATATATGGAGTGCCTGTTGCTTTGTCCGGCGGAACAATGAATAACAGATTGCTTTTGTCCATGATTATGGACAGGCTGGATGAGAGGGGATATAAGTACTACATCAACGAACAGGTAGAAGCAGGGGATGGGGGGATAACGCTTGGGCAGATGCTGATAACTACCCAATAGGGACAGTCCTAATGACATTTTTAATAATGAAGTTCCTTATCTTAATGGCATTGGGACATTACCCATTAGGTAGTTATTAGGTATGAGTTAGGGTATGATTACATCTTCGAGGAATGATTATGGACATTGAGATTATAAGATCCAAGAGAAAGAGTATAGCCATCCAACTTAAGGAAGCTGACAAGATTACGGTCAGGGCTCCGTTAAGGGTTAGTGACAAGGAAATCATGGCGTTTGTTGAGAGTAAGATGGCATGGATAATCAGCAACTCTTTTAAGCTTAAGATGAGGCAGGAGAAGCTTGATAAGGTCAAGCCGCTTAGTGAGCTTGAACTTGCCGAACTGTATAAAAGTGCCAAAGAAGTAATAGCATCAAGGGTACAATATTATGCTCCTATAGTTGGTGTGAGTTACGGCAGAATTACAATCAGAAGACAGAAATCAAGGTGGGGAAGCTGCAGCGCCAAAGGCAACCTGAACTTCAATGTAGCTTTGATGAGAGCGCCGATAGAGGTGCTTGATTATGTGGTGGTTCACGAGCTTTGTCACAGGCTTGAGATGAATCACTCGGCGAGGTTTTACAGAGAAGTAAGAAGGGTTATGCCGGACTATGAGCAGGCAGAGAGATGGCTTAAGGTTCACGGCGACGAGATTATGGCGGAGGTTCACGGTAATTAGAATGACTACGATTAAGAAGAAAGCGCACTTAGGTGACAGAAAGCTTATCAATGAGACAATACCCGAAGGAATAACGACAATCGAAGATTGGGCATACGCTCACTGCAAATTGTTGAGCAAGATATATATTCCGACTTCTGTGAAATCACTGTCTCCCAGAACATTTGACGGATGTGATAACTTGTCGGAAGTCTTTATTTATAAGGAAGAGGATGTTCTTAACGATAATCCTCATTTGCTCGCATTATCTATTAAGATCTGGGCAAATGATATTAATGAGTTAGTATCAGCTGCCGCAGAACCAACTTGTTTCTACGCTGAGTACGACGCTAGACTTTTAAAGTATCTTGAAGAGAGTGATGATGTTGGATTCGATCCGTTTTTGGCGGGTGGCGAGGAAGATTATGAAGATGATGACAATGACATCAATCTGTTTATCGCCAAACGCCAGGTAGAGAAATGCATCTTGATATATGAGCGCATATTAAGCGAGGATGCGGGTTATAGAATTGATAAGGATGCCAAAGACAGATATGTTGATTATCTTAAGAATAGAAGGTTAACCCACGCATTTGACGCACTGTTAAAAGACGATATCTACGCTTCACCGTACAGGAAAGTGTATTTCGCACTTGACCTTATTAATGCCAGAGAGGCGTCTGAATTATTAGAGGTGGCTAAGGATGACAAGGAACTGTCATCGATGCTCATAAATGTATCTATCAGTGATTCAAGCGATGCAATAAGTGAATTCAAGCTATAAAAAAGAGAGGGTCATATGCCCTCTCTTAAGTATTTATTTCCATACATCAGTGTTGTCAATTCCGATATTGCTCTCTTTAAATACCGGATCTTTGCCTTCTTTCTTCTGTTTTTCGTAATCTTCAAGAGTTTTAAATGCAATCTTCCCGAGCAGGACGATTACTATGATATTGATAATTGCCTCAAGTCCCATGGTGATGTCTGCGAGACTCCAGGCAACATCCATACTGTTCTTGGCACCCATAAATACCATAAAAGCAGCAAGAACCCTAAAAACATTAAGGAAAGTCTTGTTCTTGCTTATGAACATGACATTTGCCTCGGCATAGAAATAATTACCGACAATTGAGGTGAATGCAAAAAGGCAAACAGCAACAGTTATTGCGTGAATAGCCCAAGGGCCAAACTGCTCGGCAAGGCTCTGCTGAAGAAGTGGAATTCCGTTAAGTGAGCTGTCGGTCTTATAAGTTCCTGTAAGCAAGAGGATAAAAACGGTTGCTGTACATATCATGAGTGTATCGATGTATACCGAAACAATCTGCGCAAGTCCTTGCTTGGCAGGGTGCGAAACATCTGCGGATGCAGAGGCGTTAGGCGCTGAACCCATACCGGCTTCATTTGAAAAGAGTCCACGCTTGATACCGTAAACCATGCACGATCCTGTGAAGCCTCCGAATATTGCCTTGAAGTCAAATGCTGACTTGAATATTTCGGCAAATACAGCCGGAATCTCGGTGATATTAAGGATGATAACAAGGATTCCCATAAGAATGTACATTGCCGACATTATCGGAACCAAGATTGATGAAAGCCAGCCAATCTTCTCTGAACCCGCGAAGAACAGGTAGATTGATGCGACGAAGAGCAAGCTTCCGATAACTAAAGGAACCGGTGATGAGCTTAGGTTAGGAACGTAGTATTCCATCGTTGATACGATATTGTATGCCTGTAATCCGTTGAATCCGAATGCGAATGTTGCGATTAATGAAATCGAGAAAATGATTCCTAACCATCTTGCTTTCAGAGCTTTCTCGATGTAGTAAGCAGGACCGCCTTTGTAGCCGCCTTCAGGGGTGTGCGACTTGTATATCTGCGCCAATGTACTCTCGACAAATGATGATGCTCCGCCTAAGATTGCCATAAGCCACATCCAGAAAGCAGCGCCGGGACCGCCTGTTACTATGGCGGTTGCCACACCTGCCATGTTGCCTGTTCCTACTCTTGATGCAGTTGCAATCATAAGCGCCTGAAACGAAGATATTCCGTCGTCTGAAGAACGTTTGGCAAACATGCATTTAAAGCAGTCTTTAATGAGTCTTATCTGTGCGAATCTAGTCTTGATAGTGAAGTAGATACCTGCGCCGATAAGAAGATAGATAAGGCACCAGGTATATAGAATGTCGTCGAATTTGGTGAGTATTTCTGCAAATGTCATAAATTAGCTCCTTTTTTACATTTTCTCATAATTATATACTATACCAAGGTGTGATGACAAGGTAAATATGGTGGTGTATTTATGACACACCACATATGATATGATTAATGTATCAACAGAGAACATGTTTTGTTAACAGGATAGGAGTGATTAATATGTTCGCCACTACGGGTGATACAATTGAGTTAATCACAATTATATGATACTATAACATAAGCGGTGGCATTATTATGACCCACCGCTTATAATGCAATGTAAAGGTGTTATTATTGGAGGCAAGCATGAGAGGACGAAACCAGAAACTAAAGCTACTATACCTTGCCAAGATTATGCAAGAGAAGACAGACGATACTCATTTTCTGACTATGCCGGAGATTATATCGGAGCTTTCTAAATACGACATAGAAGCGCAGCGTAAGAGTGTATATGACGACTTGGACGCGCTCAATGACTATGGAATAGAGATTATCAAAGAACAGATAGGCAGTAAGACATATTATCACTGCGGAGCGAGAGAATTTGAGGCGCCTGAACTCAGACTTATTATAGATGCAATTGCGTCTTCTAAGTTTATAACCATCAGGAAGTCTAAGGAATTAATCAGGAAGCTTGAGAAGATGCTTAGCGTGCACGATGCCAAGTTGCTTGAACGAGAGGTCTACGTTCCGGGGCGTGTCAGAAACATGAACGAGAGCATTTTCTATAATGTAGACGTGATTCAGAATGCGATTATAAGCAATCATAGTGTGCGTTTTCAATATTATCATTGGAATGCTGATTATGAGATGGAACTTAAGCGTGACGGTGAGTTTTATGATATAAGCCCATGGGCGCTTGTGTGGGATGACGAGAATTATTACCTTGTCGGTTATGATGCCGACAGAGAGGAGCTTAGGCATTACAGGGTTGACAAGATGCTAAAGGCAGAGGAGACTGATTCGCCAAGAAAGGGTGCTAAAGAATTTAAGAAGATTGATAAGGACAGATACAGAAATATGCATTTTCGTATGTTTGGCGGAGAGGAAGAGAGTGTTACTTTGCGCTGCAACAATTCGATGGCTAATGTTATTATCGATCAGTTTGGTAGAGGGCTTCGTTTTAAGAAGATTGATTCTGCGCATTTCGAGGTTAAGGTTGATGTTATTATGAGCGACCAGTTCTTAAGCTGGGTGATTGCACTTGATGGCAATGTGGTTATAAAGTCGCCGGAAGACGCCAGGAACAGGATGAGAGAGTTGCTTAATAAGCATATTAGTGAATATTGTTAAAGTTGAGGTAGTACTCTAAATATGCTATTATATGTGAAATGGAATGAAGGACAGCGATGATTGTGAACGTGGCTCGTTCATAATTATTATCGGAGTATTTGGAACAGGAAGTGGTTACATGTTTTATCTTAAACAGTACAACAAAACACTTTTGCAATTTGATATTGAAGAGGATACTCTTGATGGGCAAAGGATAGTATCACTTGAGGATGTCAGTGGATTGGATAAATATCTGATTCCTATTGGAGTTGAACTGAATTCTGATAGTCTTATGAAATGGTTAATAAGCAGGATTATCCCTAAGAACAGGGAGTATGTTGATGCATTTCTTGCGAAAAACGGATTATCGCACAATGACACTAGAGGGATATTGCAGGTGTGTAAAGGACTGTCATTAAATGATAGTTATTGGATTGTGGAAGATGAGTCAGAGAGATTTGAAGATTTCAACTTATATGATCATGATTTTATCAAGGCATTATCTATGATTGCTTATACCGGATATGGCAGTTCTCCGGCTAAGGGATTTACTTCATCGCCTGAGTTTACCACTGCAGGTATGCTTAGAAAAGGGTGGAGAAGAATGAAGGGTAAGATTCTTCTTTATAAAGGTGGGACGACCGGTGCGGCTAATACCGGCAATGAGCCATATTCTGAGTTTTATGCAAGCCAGATAGCCAGAAGAATGGAGTTGAATCACGTCGATTATACACTAGCGAAATGGAAGGGCGATGTATGTTCGGTGTGCGAGTTGTTTACTGATATTGATCATTCGTATGTACCAATATTCAGATTTGTTCATGACTATTCGCTCCGTAAAGTTGCAGATTATATAAAAAGCATGGGAGACAGTTATTACGATGAATTCGTTGATATGCTTATATTTGATGCTTTAATATATAATGAAGATCGTCATTTTGGTAATTTTGGTTTTATTGTTGATAATAAGACCAATGAACCGTGTGCTTTCGCACCTATTTTTGACAACGGATTATCACTGTTTAACTACGCTATGATGGATGATTTGGCCGATGTTAAAGAATATGCCAAGACAAGAAGGTCTTCGTATGGTGTTCCATTTGAGAATATAGTAAGAGAGTTTATAACACCTAGACAGAAATCTAAATTGCGTCAGATGATAGGGTTTAGATTTGAACCGGATAACAACTATAATCTTCCGGCTAAAAGAATGAGGATAATAGAAAAGCATTTGCAGAGCAGAGTATCAGAATTGTTGGATTTATAAATTGATTTTTTAGCAGACCATAGCGGTCTGCTTTTTTTATTTTGGTGGCATTTTTATGATACACCACATTTGATAAGATTATAATATCAAGTGAGGGCTTATGTTTTATTGATTTAGAAAGGATGTGGGTACATGAAAGGTAAGTTTATCACTATTACGGGGATGAAGTATTATTACGGGCTTGCTCCATTTGCAATCGGTAAGAAGTTCACATGTGTTAAGGAGCCGGACAATCCATATGATGATGAAGCTATTATGGTTATCATGAAGCCTATCGGTAAGATTGGGTATGTTGCTAACAGCACTTATACCAAGGCGAATGGCACATTGAGCGCAGGCAGGATTCATGATCAGGTTAAGAAGAAGTTTGTTGTTAAAGTGGTTCTTATCACCGAGGATAAAGTTATTTGTAAGGTGGTTAAGGGACTTAAGAAGGGTTGATTAAGGAGGAAGATATATGTTTTGTTTATTTAGTGGCAGACCTCAAGATTTTGAGGATATTTCATTGATTATTATTTATTTTGCAGTTTCGTTTTTGGTTTCGTTGGTATTAATCATTATTTGTGGCTACTTATGGAATTATTATATGATTAGGGAATTGAGGAGGTTAAACAGCTCGATTCAGTCACTTGATAATTCGATTCTTTCGGTTAAGAATAGCGTGGCGGCTAACAACTTTAGGAACCCTAATATGATACAGGGGAACTATAGCCAGGGTGCACCTGGTAACAATAACTATAACACCGGAGGGAATACTTCACCAACTAAACCGTCCGGAATGTAGAGTATTGGGGGCAAGGATACTTATAAGAATGTTGATTAATAGGGAGGTTCGTTATGATTAGTAGAAGGATTATTTTGGTTGTGCTGTGGGTTATTATTGCATATTTAGCTGCATGATGATTAGTGAGGGACTCACATAAATACTAATGGATAAGAGTATTGAATACTTACACTCCTAAATGGCAGATTTCACAGTTGGTGAGGTCTGCTGTATTTATAATAACCTAAGTAATATCGCGATTGATATATCATTCGTAGCGGCGAACATTGTTCGCCATATGTGGAGAGCATTTGATTTGTTGTCATTCTGAGCGAAGCGAAGAATCTTTAACTGTGGAGAATATAGATAATCCCATACGATTGAAGTGATATTTAAGTCCATTAAAGATTGAGATAATACTATAAATATGCTATTATTACATGTGGGTTAGATTGTTTTAATCTATAATGTTTTATAGATTTGAAGGGTAAGTATTCATTTCAATATAATGTTACATTTGAGAATTGTACAATCATCGGAACTCAGCTACTGTGTTATTGCAGAGGACTTAGACTTATAGATTGCAAGATGATTGGAACTGATTTGAGTTTTGAAAAGTCAGAAGTTGATGCAAGGATTATAGGAAGCATTGACAGTATCAAGAATCCAACATCAGGCACCATAAGTGCGGATGAGATAAAAGATATCATTATGGATAGTGAGAATCCGAGAGTTGTTCTGGATGTTCGTGGATAATGACTCTGTCATTCTGTACTATCCCTCCTATCGTTTTGTGCCATCCCTCCTGTCATTCTGAGCGAAGCGAAGAATCTTTATCCCGAGCGAAGTGAGGGATAATTCCTCTGAACTAATTTATTTTTTTATCGTGTGTACACGATAAAAACGCTTGATTTTATCGTCCGTACACGATAAAACGGTTATAAGAGCCCTGTGGATTCAATTTGTGAATGTAAAGAGAGGAGTTTTTATGGTACGAGAAGCAAGAAATGAAGATTTAGATGCAATACTTAAGTTATATTTATATTTGCATGAGGATAGTACTCCTGAGCTTGATGATCATCTTGAAAAAACGTGGAATCAGATTATCAATGATCCGAATCATCATTTAATTGTAAATGAGATAGATGGCCAGATTATTTCTTCATGCGTATGTGTAATTATTCCAAACCTAACAAGGAATGTAAGACCGTATGCATTTGTTGAAAATGTTGTAACACACGCTGATTACAGAGGCAATGGATATGCCGGAGAGTGCCTGAATTATGCCAAGAGCATCGTGGAAAATGAAAACTGTTACAAGATGATGCTTCTTACCGGATCTAAGAAGCCGGAGACGCTTCATTTTTATGAGAAGGCAGGCTATAACAGTAGTGATAAGACTGCATTTATACAGTGGTTGGGGATGGATAAATAATAAATAAAAAGCAACTATTTTTTGAAGAGAGGTAAATTAAATGGCATCAAGTAAAGAGTATCTTAATTTCGTATTGGAACAGCTTTCTGAGTTGGATGATGTAACTTATCGCGCGATGATGGGCGAATACATCATTTATTATGGAGGCAAGATTGTAGGTGGAATTTATGATGACCGTTTTCTTGTGAAACCTACCAAGTCTGCTGTGGCAAAGATGCCAAATGCAAGCATGGAACTACCGTATGAAGGCGCGAAGGAAATGATTCTTGTGGATGATATAGAGGATAAAGAGTTCTTGTGTGAACTTCTTGAAGCTATGTATGATGAACTTCCGGCTCCTAAGAAAAAGAAGAAGTGAGATTGTAGATGTAGTAACCGATTGTAGAAGAATTATTTAGAACAGACGAAGCGTTAAAAACAATTGTATATGAAGGAAGTGATAGATATGATAAATAAGCATTTCCCTGATGAAGAGATAGAATTCGACGACCTTTATTTTACTTGTTATATGATTGAAAGGGTTGCAAGAAATCTCCACCAGAGAAACCGATATGTTGTTAATTCAATTGGATGGGATGAATTTTATCATCTTATCAGTTGTGCAAAGGCACTTCACTGTGAAAATCCACTTCAAGTTGAACAGTATTGGATTGATGACTATAAATTGGAGAAAGGTAACTTTGATATTACGGATGTTGATGAAGAGCTTGCAGAAATCATTCCAGCACCAACGAAGATAGGTAAGGTATATGCTAAGTTGATTATAGACACTATGGGTTCTAAGGAGAATTATGTTGATGGCATAATGCGTGTTTATAATGATGAAATATGCGATACAATAGATAATTATAATTGCAGTGCTTTTTACGAACCGTCGTATGTTATTGCAAGAGCTTATCAGGCGGGTGGGTTCTAAAATCTATATGATGCTATTATCAGACCTCACAGTTTAGTGGGGTCTGTTGTCATTATAAGACATCCTTCATGATATTCTGATCCATCTGTCACGTTATTCTGATTTGCCCTTCCTGTCATTCTGAGCGAAGCGAAGAATCTTTATCCTGAGCGGAGTTAGGGATAACATCCACGAAATAATTATGGTGAGTATAAGTGTTTTAATAGAATCGTATTTGTGGTATAATTACAGGTGATTGTGAAAAAAAGATAACCCCAGGCACATAGGAATGCTCAGTCTTACGACTTACCCCATTCTGGGACCCAGCGTTACTCCTTCACGAGTTATCTTTGCAGTAGATTATATATTAATCGTAAAGAATTAGCAAGTGGTTTTGATTACTAATAGAAAACATAGTGACACATGGTGACGGGCACCGCATATATGAGCTGAGTATTCAGTTGTTCGAGATATTCGAACAACTGTTAAGTAATTCTTAATAGTTCAAGAAAGCTGAGAGTACAATCTCTGGGGGTTTTAAGAGAGAAAGACAGAAATTGATTGGAGGATTTAACATAAATGGATAACGCAAGTATTAAGAAATTAGAGGCGGATTTGTGGGAATCTGCAGACTTACTTCGTGCAGGTTCAAAATTAACATCAAATCAGTATTGTATGCCTGTGCTTGGATTATTATTCCTTAGATATGCATATAGTCGATTTAAGATGGTTGAAGAGGAAATATTAAAGACAAGACCCGTTAGAAACGGAAGACAGATGCCTGTTGAATCTAGCGATTTTGCAGCTAAAAGCGCACTATATCTTCCTAAAGAGGCTCAGTTTAGTTATCTTGTTAACTTGCCTTCAAATGTTTCATCAATGGGATTAGTAAATGTTGATGGACAGCCTATGGCAAGTCTTGGCGAAGTAGTAAACAATGCAATGAATTTGGTTGAGCAGCAGAGTGAGCAACTTACAGGTGTTTTGCCAAAGAGCTATACAGATTTTTCGGATGAGCTGCTTGGAGAGCTTTTAAGAATATTCAATAACAATGCACTGGATGAGGTTGGTGGTGATGTTATTGGACGTATTTATGAGTATTTCCTTAATAAATTTGCTAAGAATATTGCATCTGATGACGGTGTTTTCTTTACACCAAAGTCACTTGTAAAAATGATTGTTAATATTCTTGAACCTAAGCGGGGTGTTCTTCTTGATCCGGCATGTGGTTCAGGTGGGATGTTTGTTCAGACTGGTGATTTTGTAAATGAAGCAGGATTACAGGCTAATTCAAGCATGACTTTTTATGGTCAGGAAAAGGTTGAGTATAATGCCCAGCTTTGCTTGATGAATATGGCTGTGCATGGACTTACGGGCGTGATTAAGTCTGGAGACGAAGCAAATAGCTTCTATCATGATGCCCATAATCTTGAAGGACAGTGCAATTATGTAATGGCAAATCCACCGTTTAACGTTGATAAGGTTAAAGCAGAATCAGCTACAAATGCAGGAAGATTACCATTTGGTGTTCCAAAAGAGAATAAAAAGAAAGAAATCGGAAATGCAAATTATCTTTGGATTTCTTATTTCTATGCTTATTTGAATGAAACGGGACGTGCAGGTTTTGTTATGGCGTCTTCTGCTACAGATAGTCAGGGAAGTGATAAAGATATTAGAGAAAAACTTGTTAAGACCGGACATGTGGATGTCATGATTTCTGTTGGTAATAATTTCTTTTATACAAAGAGTTTGCCTTGTTCATTATGGTTCTATGATAAGGGGAAATCTGACGCTATAAAAGACAAAGTATTATTTATTGACGCCAGAAATTATTATACGGTTGTCGATCGTACATTAAATGAATGGAGTGAATGGCAGCTTAAGAATCTAAATGCAATTGTATGGCTATATAGAGGCGAGACAGAGAAGTATCAGGCATTGCTTGAAGAATATAAATCTACAATTGCCACGTTGATTTCAGAGAATGGAGAAACAGGATTAAATGCTGTCAATGAGGATGTATTTGGAGAGGAAATAGAGGTTGTAAAAAAGCAACTAAAAGCATTAAAAGAGAACTCTAAAAAAGCTGTCGAGGCTGCAGATAGAAAAGATAAGAAGCGTGTTCAGGCAGAATGGGATGAAAAGATAGCTGACATTACAGAAATTGCAAAAATAGTAAAAGAGGCACATTGGCTTTACAGCAAATTTGGTAATGGCACATATCAGGATATCCCAGGGCTTTGTAAGATTGCATATACAACGAATGACAAGAAGACAGATGAAAATGATATCAGTATAGAAGACAAAGGCTGGTCATTAACTCCGGGAGCTTATGTAGGTGTTGCTCCGGTAGAAGATGATGGAGTGGACTTTGAAGAAAGAATGGCAGAGATTCATCAGGAACTTCTTTCACTTCAAGCGGAAAGTAATGAATTGATGGATGCTATCTCACAGAATATGAAGGAGATGGGACTATGAAAGATAGGCAAGATTTAGAAGTAATCAAATACGAAAAAACAGCTGACATAGTCTCTGATGTAAAGAATATTATTGAATCTGCTCAAAAGAGAGCTTTTCAATCAGTGAATGCTGTGTTGGTAATGAGAAACTGGTTCCTTGGTAAAAGAATAGTAGAAGAGGAATTAAGTGGTGAACGTACGGACAGATATGGTAAGGAAATAATTGCATCTTTGTCAGATGAATTGACAAAGGAATATGGAAAAGGGTTTGATAAGAGCTCTTTATATAAGTTTGCAAAGTTTTATCAGAAATATCCTCAGATTGTGGACTCAGTGAGTCCACAATCTAAGTTGCTGTCATGGACGCACTACAGAGTCCTGTTACAAGTAGAAGATACAGATGCCAGAGAATGGTATGGGAATGAGGCATTCGATCAGGCGTGGAGTGTGCGCACTTTACAAAGAAATATTTCTACACAGTATTACTATAGAATGCTAAAGACACAGAATCCTACTGGCGTAGAACAGGAAATGAAAGAACTTACAAGCAAGTATCAGAACAAATTGGAATTTATAAAAAATCCGGTAATTGCTGAGTTTCTCGGCATGCAGGAAGATACGTCCTACTTGGAGTCAGATTTAGAACAGTGCATCATTGATAATCTTCAAAAGTTTCTTATGGAACTTGGCAAAGGCTATGCGTTTGTAGCGAGACAGCAGCATATCCATACGGAAAAAGAGGATTACTATATTGACTTGGTATTCTATAACTATATCCTGAAGTGTTTTGTATTGATTGATTTGAAAACTAAGAAAATCACACATCAGGACGTAGGACAGATGGATATGTACATCCGTATGTATGATGAATTGAAGAAATCTGAAGATGATAATCCAACTCTTGGTATCGTTTTGTGTTCAGATACAGACGAAGACATTGCAAGATATTCTGTTCTTCATGATAATGAACAGCTTTTTGCATCAAAATATAAGCTATATCTTCCATCAGAAGAAGAATTGAAAGCGGAAATAGAAACACAGAAGGAGATGTTCTATCTCCAGAAGAAGGAGATGGAAGAATGAGTTGGGAATATAAAACACTAGATGAACTCGGTACAATATCACGTGGAAAATCCAAACATAGACCAAGGAATGATGTATCTCTATTTGGGGGGGATTATCCATTTATTCAAACTGCGGATGTTAAGGCGGCTAATCTATATCTTACAGAATATGAAGATACCTATAATGATAAAGGACTAGCACAAAGCAAGTTATGGGAAGCAGGAACTCTATGTATAACAATTGCTGCTAATATTGCGGACACAGCAATATTGGGAATGAATGCATGTTTCCCGGATAGTATTATGGGTTTTCAGCCATATGAGGGGATTTCGAATGTTAAATTTGTTAAATACGCTTTTGATATGTTACAAAGGGATTGTAAGCAGATTTCACAAGGTGCCGCGCAAGATAATTTATCATGGAAGAAACTATCTACGATAGAGTTTCCAGCACCTGATATTGAAATTCAAGATAGAATTGTTAATATACTTTCGGCTTATGATGACCTCATTGAAAACAACCAAAAACAGATCAAACTTTTAGAAGAGGCTGCACAGCGTCTTTATAAGGAATGGTTTGTTGATTTGAGATTTCCTGGATATGAGGATTGTAAAATTGTTGACGGTGTTCCAGAAGGATGGAAAAGAAAAAAGATATCTGATTTAGGAGAAATCGTAACAGGAAAAACACCATCCACATCAAAGGAGCAGTATTATGGAGGTGATGTTCCTTTTGTAAAGATTCCAGATATGCATAATTGTGTTTATCCTATAACTACTGAAACGACATTAACAGTAGAGGGAGCCAACACACAGAAGAACAAATATATTTCAAAGAATAGCATAATGGTATCTTGTATAGCCACAGTCGGCCTTGTAAATATAGCTGTTGATGATTGTCAAACAAATCAACAGATTAATTCAATTGTTCTTAATAATGAAGAGGATTTGTACTTTGTTTATTCATCTATGAAAAGATTGAAAGCCTTACTTGAGGGAGTTGGGAGTAATGGGGCTACTATGACAAATGTAAATAAAACAAAATTTGCAAATCTTGAATTATTATACCCTGAGGATAAAATAGTTAAGCTATATTATGATTTTTGTGAACCGATTTTTAAAAAGATTTATTCGCTCAGTCTTGATAAAGTTGAACTGTCTCAAATGAGGGATATTTTACTGCCAAAACTTATGTCTGGTGAAATTGAAATATAAAAAAGGAGGGGGTATTTTGCGCCAAAGATATAACGGAATAAAATTATTAGAAAGCAATGATATGGTCTTTGGGCACTATGTTGAAGAATCTATGAAATATATTGATTTATTTGATTCTTCAAAGGAATTTAACGACGTAAATGAAGTTATAGAAGCATATAATGTTTATCAGTTATTATCACATAAGCACCTTAAGGAAGAGTTCGTGAAGGCTTATGCTACAAAAATAAAAGTACTCATGCCTATTGTGGCTAAGTTTTTTAAGAGTATATCAGATGATAATTTTTTAAAGATATGTGATGAAGTGGATATTGGATATGTAGATGAGTTTTGGTTTCTTTTCGTGAAATTCAAAGTATATGAACGGATTGATGAGCGAACGTTTTCTGATTATATCGCTAATCCACATACTATATTGTATCATATTTTGCAACATAAAAGAATTGTAGAGTATTATGATGTTGTTATAGCCGAGTGCCTGAGAAAGTCTGAGCAGACAGCAGAATTGATTATGCACAATCACATGGAAAAACAAGATGACAGAAAGAAATACTATTTTCCAAAGTCATTTCATCCATCTGAGTATGAAGAAATACTTAGGAAATATGTTCATTCGTCACATCCAGGGGTAAACTCTCTAGGGGTTATAGAGATGTTTCAAAGCACTTCTGAGTGTCCAGTTTCAGATAAGCTTCGATTAGAGGCGAGGAAGAGACAAAAAGAGATGCTTACAGATGGCTCTGTTACGGTATTTAACTCACATATGGGGATTGGCGTAAGTTTTAGAGATGTTGCGGAACTTGTAACTGTAGAGAATACTCCTGAGGGACATTTGTTTATATATGACAGGCAATGGCTAAAACAGAATTTAGATTATCCAACGTTATTAAATAATTTCATTTACATGTTTGGATTTGTGGATATGGAGTTTAGGAGTGTTTTTCCTTCTATTTCTTCTAAACTTGGTGTTTTTGAACGAGTAATGGGTGTGAAAGGCATTAAAGAGTATCAGACAGGAAGCTCATTTACTTTTTATAACATGAAAACATCTGCAGATATTCATGGTTATATTGAAGAATTAGGGCGAAACAATATCCGCTTTGAAGATATCATAAAATGGTTTTTTGAAGCATACTTAGTTGAAGAGTTTAATGTAAAAGGTTTTTCATATGCTACATCTTCAAAGGATAGTAGTTATTTAGAAATGTGTAGAAATCTAGCTTCCGAAATGGATGGTGTTTTGAAACAGTATAGATTATATGCTGAAAACGGTGAGATCGATAGAGAATTACTAGAAATGTCCTCACGTCCAATAGAGTTTGAGATTTTACCGTCCCTTCGTACTGAAAAGTATTGGTATGCAAACTCTGATGATATAAGAAAGGAAATGTATTATTTGTTCTCAGATCAGTGTTTGTTGTCATATGTAGAAAGAATTGGTGAGAAATATGAATGTCTTCATGATTTGCTGAGCAATGAAGAATTATATCTTTCTGATTATACTAGGCAAGATGAGCTATACCAGATTAATTGGCTACTTCAGAGGAATACTCTTAATAATGATGATGGGATATTAAAGTTAAATCTACGTAGGGCATTTATTTTAAAAGATTTGTATGAACATGAAGTGATTTGTCCAGATTATTATCCCTCTTACATGAAATTGCTTTTAACAGAGATGAAATCAGAAGGGGATATATGCATTAAAAATACTTTTTTATCAGTTCCTGAATCAGATTACTTAAATTATGTGCTAAACAAGAGCCAATATAGTAATGGCATGGATTTGCGGAATCGTTACATTCATAGCACATATTCTGCAAATGAAGAGATTCATAAACGGGATTATATAGAGCTAATGAAAATCATGGTTTTGATTGTGATTAAGATTAACGAAGAGTTATGTAAAAAATAGTAATTCGGTCTATACAGAAAAGAGGGGTGGTATATGTCAGAGCAAGTTTTTGAAATATCTATTCCGTTAGATGAAGAAGGTTTTATAGAGATGGAATGTGATTATTGCAAAACAAGATTTATGCTACATAAGGATGTATATGAAAATGAAGATAATTTGTTCTTTTTTTGTCCTATATGTGGTATTCCTAATAAAACTAATACATTTTTTGTCCCAGAGGTTTTAGAAAAAGCTCAACAGATGGCTGCGAATTATATGATGGATGAGCTTGACAAAATGCTGAGTAAGAGCATGAAACAGATTAATAGAAGTGGGTTTATTAAAATGTCGGTTAAAAAGACAGAAAGAGTTCAAGAGAGGAAACTATATACCCCATTGGATTCCTATGTTAAATGTCGAAAAGTGTGTTGTGGTATAGATGTTAAGGTAAAAAATATTGATAAGGAAACAGGGACATATTGTCCTATTTGTGGGTGCGAACAGTGAACAGAAAAGAATTACAGAAAATATCATTGAAATACAGAACTCTATCAGGACAGTTACTAAAGGTTAATGCGCAGAGCGAAATATATTGTATTCAGCAATTTTATGATTTTGTTAAAAACACACCATTACTTATTTCTTATATCAATGAATGTAGAATTACTGAATATGATTTTAAGAAGATTTTTTCGGAAAAAGGATGGAATAGTGTTCTTAGCCTTCCACCTGATGAGAAAGAATTAGTTAGCTATGGATATCAACTTTTGGAATATATTCTTGATGGACCCAAAGAATTATTTGGCCTATGTATGGGATATACAGATAGTAGAAAATTTTCGGATAACATAGAAGCGTTTATTAGAAAGTCAATCGAGCCATTTGTTGTGGCATTAAGAACATATTTAGAAATTGAATTTATTGATGCTGATGATGAACAAACTCAAGATATGCCTATAGAGAATATTTCCTTTCATATTGTCAAAAGGATAGTGATATTGCTAATTATCTGGAGGGAAAATTACAACCTTTAATCGAGGGAAAAGCTACAATTTCACGTGATATTCGAGATGTTGAGTATCATGAAAGTTTCAAAAGGTTTATGAATTCAATTGAAAAGCATGATTATGTAATTACATTGATTAGTGATAGGTATCTGAAGTCGAGAAATTGCATGTATGAGATGCTGGAAGTTGTTAAGGATAGTAATTTTTCAAAAAGACTAATTTTTATTGTAATCAGTGAAAAAGATAGGTCTCTTTACAAATCAGAACAAGAATTGCCTATCGAAGCAAGAGTATATACAGCATCTGGACAAGCAGAATATAGTAAGTATTGGAATTCTGAAAAGCATAAATTGGAAAAAGAGATTGAGGAAATTGGTAATCCTGTATATGCTATATCGCAAATTAAGGAAATGAAGATACTTGAAAAGATTTTGCTTGACCTATCCGATTTTCTCGAATTTATAAGGGATAATAAAGGTTTATCAATTAGTGAACATACAGAGGAAAACTATGCAAGTATGTTATCGTTTATGGGAATTAGAAAATAGCGAAAAGGGGTATCAATATGAGTTACGATTATTCTGAAAATATATTAGTACAAGAAAGTGCCGGACATCTGCTAGAAGAAGAGTTAGGGTGGCAGGTAGAGATGGCATATAACCAGGAAGTCCTTGGAAAGAATGGAACTTTCGGAAGAAGGTCTTACAAGGATATTCTTTTGGTGCGCTATTTTCAGAAGGCACTTCGTACGCTCAATCCGTGGATTACAGATGCACAGGTAATAGAAGCTCAGAATACTTTTGAAAAACATCTATCAACTTCATCTTTAATGCAGATAAACGAAGAAAAGTATTCCCTCATTCGAGATGGAATTCCGGTAACAGAAAAGAAATCAAATGGGCAGACGGAAGAAAAGAGAGCCATGATTATTGATTTTCAGCATCCGGATGATATGGAACGAAATCATTTCCTGGCGGTAAAGGAAATGAAAATCCATGGTGATTTATATCGTAGGCGTACAGACATTGTTGGATTTGTAAATGGTATACCTCTTTTGTTTGTAGAGCTAAAGAAAAATTCCGTAGATGTTCAGAATGCATATACAGATAACTACACAGATTATTTGGATACAATACCGCATCTGTTTTATTACAATGCTTTTTTGATGCTTTCTAATGGAGTGGAAGCAAAGGTAGGTACTCTCGGAAGTAAATATGAGTTTTTCCATGAATGGAAGAGATTAAGTGAGAGCGACGAAGGAAGTGTGGCTCTTGAAACTATGCTTAGAGGTATATGTAAGAAAGACAATTTCCTTGATTTGTTGGAGAATTTTATCCTCTATGACCATTCCGGAGGACATACGATTAAAATTCTTGCTAGGAACCATCAGTATTTAGGTGTTAATGAAGCAGTAAAGGCTTATGAAGCACGTAAGCTTAATGATGGTAAGTTGGGTGTATTCTGGCATACACAAGGTTCTGGAAAGAGTTATTCTATGCTTTTCTTATCGCAGAAAATACGTAGAAAGTTTGCAGGTTCACCAACAATTGTTGTTTTGACAGACCGTGAAGAATTAAATACACAAATCAGTGATACTTTCGAAAATTGTGGCCTTTTAGGTAAAACAAAAGCGTCACAATTTACTGCCACTAGTGGAGATGACTTAATAGAAAAATTAAAGGGAAATCCAAGTTTTATTTTCACCCTTATACAGAAATTTAACAAGAAACCTACAGAACCGATATATCCGGATCATGACATTATAATCATGTCTGATGAGGCGCATAGAAGTCAGTATGGTATATTTGCGGATAATATGGTTGGGTTACTACCTACAGCTTCAAGAATTGGTTTTACAGGTACACCATTGTTATCAAGCGACAATATTACTGAGCGTACATTTGGTGGCTATATATCAATATATGATTTTAAGCGAGCTGTAGAAGATAAAGCTACGGTTCCGTTGTATTATGAAAATCGTGGTGAGAAGATTCTTGATATCCATAATCCTGAGATTACAGATGAGATATTGGATGCGATAGAAGCAGCAGACCTAGATCCCGAACAACAGGATAAATTAGAGCATGAATTTGAGAAAGAAATCCATCTTCTAACTGCCGAGCCTCGTCTTCGTTCAGTTGCAAAGGATTTTGTTCAGCATTATACAGACCTTTGGACGAGCGGAAAAGCGATGTTTGTATGCCTTAATAAAGTTACATGTGTGCGTATGTATAATTTCGTTCAGGAATACTGGAAAGATGAAATCGAAAGACTTGAGGAAGAAAGAAGGACTGCATCACAGCAGGAAGTGCTTGAACTAGATCGAAAGATTAAGTGGATGAAAGAAACCGAGATGGCGGTTGTGATTTCACAGGAACAAAACGAAATCCAGACATTCAAAAAATGGGATTTAGATATTAAGGTTCACAGAGCAAAGATGGAAAAGCGTGAGTTAGATAAGGAATTTAAGGATTCTGATAATCCATTACGTGTGGTCTTCGTTTGCGCAATGTGGCTTACCGGCTTTGATGTGAAGTGCTTGTCTTGCTTGTATTTGGATAAACCACTAAAAGCTCATACCTTGATGCAGACCATAGCTCGTGCCAATCGTGTAAATGAAGGAAAGAGCAATGGTTTAATCATAGATTATATTGGTATTGTAAAAGCTTTGAGAAAAGCTCTTGTTGATTATACGGCGAATACTGGAGGTAGAAATACTGATCCAACAGTTGATAAGGCTGAATTGATAGCTCGCGTGTTAGATGTTATTTCTTCTGCGGAAGAGTTTTTGGAAGAAAAAGATTTTGAGCTTAATGACTTGATATATGCTAAGGACTTTACAAAGCTTGGTATGTTACAAACGGCGGCAAATGCTGTATCTGATAGTAAGGAGTCAGCAAAACGTATTGCGACTTATGCTACTGAACTTATGCGTATGATGAAGTATTTGGATAGAGAAGATATATCTCAAGCTGATCGTGAACGTAAAGATGCAATAATTGCAATTTATGATGAACTAAAGAAAAAGAAAAAACACGTAGATACTGTTGACTTAATGGTTCAGATTAACGGCATTTTAAGTGATTACATCCAAATTGATATTCAGGTGGAGGAAGATAAGCAGGCAAAACGATTTGATATTTCTAAAATTGATTTTGATTTACTTCGCAGGGAGTTTGCAAAGGTTAAGCATAAGAATCTTGTTTTGAAGGATTTGGATGAACTTATTCAAATCCGAATAGATGCAATGCTGAAAGAGAATCCTACTCGAGTTGATTATTACGAAAGATATCAAAAGATTATTGAAGAGTATAATCAAGAACAAGATAGAGCAAACATTGAGAAAACTTTCATGGAATTGATGGATTTGGCAAATTCTATGAATGAGGAGGAACAACGTTACGTTCGTGAAGGATTTTCGAGTGATGAGGAATTATCTTTGTATGATTTGTTGTTTGATGAGAATCTATCAAAAGAGGATATCAAGGCAATTAAGAAGGTCGCAGTTGATTTACTTGAGAAGATTAAGGGTAGAATTGCTGAATTGGATCATTGGACGGATAAGCAAGAAACAAAGGCAGAGATTGATAATCTCATTAGAGATACTCTCTGGATGGAACTTCCAGAGAGCTATGATGAAATTCGTATATCTGAATATAGACAGAAGATTTATGAATATGTTTATATGAGGTATAAGAAAGTTGCGTAATGCAAAATTGTAGATTATAGTTATAGATGAATTATTGTAAAGAATGTATCACTAAGAAACTAAAACAAACAGTTGAAAAATGTCCAGAGTGTAAACAGAACACATTATTGGTAGAAAATGGATTTGCAAAATGTAATAACTGTGGTTTTGGACGGGCATCTACACCTGAGTTTGAAAAATGTGTTACAAAGAATAAATATATTATATCGGTCGATAAGCGATATAAGCCATTATTTACTTATATCAAGACTCTTGGGTATTAATGTTAATGCTGTAAAAAAGGCATTTGATAGTGGAGAAACCGTTCCCTTAAATGGATATACATATGAGATTCTGAAAAAGCTGTTCAATTCCGAAAATGGGCAAATACCATTATTGAAGAGTACACAATCAAAGGCTACGCAATGGATGATGAAAGACTCAGAAGGGGCGGAAGCATAGCTACGCTCAGAATGACATGATGGTGATAAGGATTCTTCGCTACGCTCAGAATGACATGATAGGGATAAAGATTCTTCGCTTCGCTCAGAATGACAGAGAGAGGCAGAATGACAGATAATGTCGTAGAATGACAAATAGCAACAAACGAAAACAAAACAAAGGAGACACATTATGAAAACACTTAAATCAGCATTTTCAATTATAGTATTAACTGCTTCCGTAGTTGCGGGAGTACTTATTATTCCTAGATTGTTCAAGAGGTATGAATCTAAGATGTACAAGCTTTCGTTAAAGAGAGACGAGATTGACTTCGATGATTTAGGACCTGAGATTGTTAAGAAATAAGTTAGGAGAGTATGCGGATGGGTGTAGATGTAGAGAAGGTAGCCGGGGAGGCTATTGATTTAATAAGAGAGCGAATCAGTAATCTCAGCAAGCTTAATATCATAGTTGCAGGTAAGACCGGAGTCGGTAAAAGTACGCTTATTAATTCGGTGTTTAGGGATAATCTCGCAGAGACAGGAATGGGCAAGCCTGTAACAACTCACATGCGCAAGATTACCAAGAAGGATGTTCCACTTGCTATATATGATACGAGAGGATTTGAACTTGGTAAGGAAGTTCAGTCCCAGGTTAAGCAGGAAGTGATCGATACGATTAATGACGGCTTAAGTAAGCACGATATCAATGAGGCTATTCATTGCATTTGGTATTGCATCAACACTGCATCCAATCGCGTCGAGCCTGAAGAGATTGAATGGTTAAGGGAATTGTCGGAGGCTAACAAGGTAACGAAGGTTCCTATTATTGTCGTGCTCACGCAATCATTTTCTAAGAAGAATGCAAGCGCGTTAAGGAACATGTTGCTTAACGAGAACCTTGACATAGTGCAGGTAGTTCCGGTCTTAGCGTGCGATTACGATATTGATGATGACTATGTTGCCAAGGCATACGGACTTGACGTTCTGATTAAAGTGATGGGGGAAACCTTGCCAGACGAGCTGATTGATACATTGCAGAATGTGCAGATAGCTAGTCTGGCGGAGAAGAAGAGAAGAGCGCATGCGGCAGTAGCGACGGCTATAGCATCAGCAACCGCGGAGGCAGCGGTGCCGATTCCGTTAGCCGACTCAACAATGCTTATCCCTACACAGATGGCAATGCTCACAACCATTACCGTTATATTCGGTTTTGATGTCAACAAGACTATCGTGAGAGCGGTGTTATCGTCAACGCTTGGCGCAGGTGGCGCTACAATTCTTGGTAAGACCATCGCGTCGAACCTTTTGAAAATGATACCCGGTGCCGGCTCTGTTGCGGGCGGTGTGATATCTGCAAGTACGGCAGGAGTTATAACTGCCGCTCTTGGTGAGGCGTATATAGCGATTCTCTCTATGGTCTTTAACGGAGAGATGAGCATAGATGATATTGCTTCTAAGAAGGGTAAGGAGACTCTAAACTCCCTCTACAAGAGCTTTCTTAAGAAAGTCAAATGACATACTTAGAAACATTTTATTTAACGATGGTTATCTTGGCATTTTCACCCCGGTTATGCTATAATATATGCAGTTATCGATTCCGTTTTAATTAATTAGACAATTTAAGAGGGTGAAGATATGCTTAAGAAGAGTTTTATAAGCTTGTTCTTATGTTTTGTGCTTATTGTTTCGGGGATTCTATACACCAATCCCAAGGCTAAGATTGATAAGTCCATTATTGACAACTCAGGCGGAGTTAAGATAGTCAATAACAACAAGCCTTCATTTACCAAGAAGCAAAAGAAGAAGACCAAAGCTTTTGAGAAGTATTCTAAGTTAGATAAGTACGGCAGGTGCGGTGTTGCATTTGCCAATATATGCCCTGAATTGATGCCTACAGAGAAGAGGGGCGAGATAGGAAGTGTAAGACCGACAGGATGGCACACGGTTAAGTATCCGGGAGTTATAAGTGATCTTTATCTCTATAACAGGTGCCACCTTATCGCTTTTTGTTTGGCGGGAGAGAATGCCAACAAGCGGAATCTCATAACAGGAACAAGACAGATGAATGTTGAGTATATGTTGCCTTATGAGATGGAGGTGCTCAATTATGTTCAGTCGACTGGGAACCACGTGCTCTACAGAGTTACGCCGCTTTTTAAGGGCAAGAATCTTGTGGCGAGTGGAGTGCAGATGGAGGCGTATTCGGTTGAGGACAAGGGCAAGGGCGTTAAGTTCAATGTGTACTGTCCTAACAAACAGAAGGGTATAAAGATTGATTATAAGACCGGAGAGAGCTCTCTTAAGTCAGATACCTCGGCAAATGTTACTACGACCGAGAGTAAGTCATATAATTACATTCTTAATACCAATACCAGAAAGATACATCTTCCGACTTGTGCGTCGGTTTATCAGATGAAAGACAAGAACAAGAGATATTCTACCGAGAGTATTAAGGCTCTTGAGGCGCAGGGATATTCGCCTTGCCACAATTGTCTTAGCAGTTATTATTAGAAGAGAGGTAATGAAGTGAGATATTCATACAAGACTAAAGGAACGTGTTCAACACAGATAGATTTTGATATTGAAGATAATATCGTGACAAATGTAGCATTTACAAGGGGATGTAATGGTAATCTTCAGGCGGTTTCACGCTTGGTAGATGGCAAGACGGTTGATGAGATTGAGTCTTTGCTTGGTGGAATCAACTGTAACGGTAAAGGCACTTCATGTGGGGATCAGTTAGCTAAGGCGGTTAGAGAGGCAGCGAACAACTAGTTTTGATGGAAGAGGTGCGGCTATGAAGATGTCATTGCCATTGTATGACGATATAGTTAACATTTCGCAGGATTGTTTATTTTGGAAAGACAAGGAGAGGAGGTTCGTAGGTGTGAATCAGGCTTTCCTTGATTTTTATGGATTTGAGTCTGCGGATGTTTTGATAGGTAAGACAGATGAAGATATGGGATGGCATTCTGATCCGGAGCCTTTTAAACAGGACGAACTTAGGGTTTTATCCGGCGAGGCGACATATAAGGTTCAAGGCAAATGCATAATAAGAGGTGAAGAACGAGATATCATTGCATCTAAGAAGCCACTCTACTGGAACGGCGAGATAGTTGGCCTTGTAGGCAGCTTTATGGATATAACCGACGTTTTGAGAAGAAGGGACACTAATAATCAGAACAAGAATGTTTACACGGTAGATTCTCTTAGGAAGTATTCATATTTTGACAAGGTTCTTGATGAAGAGAATATAGCTAATGTCGTTGATCCGCTTACGGGTGCTATTTCAAGAGAGTATATTATCGGTTTCGCGCAGTCTTTGGTGTTTAATAACACTCCGTTTACATTTGTCATATTTGACCTTGATAATTTCAAGAATATTAATGATGGATACGGACATTACGCGGGTGATTACATACTTACGCAAGTGGTCAAGGATGTTGCGGAATATGTCAAAGGACGTGGAATCGTAGGCAGATTCGGAGGAGACGAACTCTTAATCATCAACCTCAAAGACACTGATATGCCGTCTAAGAAGGCGTTTTTTGATGGCATATATGCCCGTGGTGATATATTAAGAAGAAATATTGAGGTTGACGATCAGGATATCTTTGTTACTGCAACTTTAGGTTGCGCAACATATCCTAATGATGCTGCTAACTATGAGGATTTATTTACCAAGGCAGATAAGACCTTGTATATCGGTAAGACTAAGGGGCGCAATTGCTATACCATCTATGATGACGAGAGTCATAAGGATGTTGATATGACCAAGATTACCAAGCAGGGTATATTTGAGAGCATGAATATTATGTCTGAGATTTTTGAGAGTGAAGTCGATCTTCGAGACAAGCTTAAGATGGCGCTTCCTTTCCTTAAGAGTGAGTTGAGAATCTCAGATTTATACTATGTTGACATTAAAGGGGAGGTTATCTCTATCAATGATAACTCCTATGTTGCAAATGTTGGGGATGTCAGCACAGTCATAGAAGGTGACATTTTCTTTGATAATGATATCGAAGGTATTAAGGATAGTAATCCTAGTTTTTATAATTTTTTAATTTCAAGGAATATAGAGGCTGTTATGATTGCCAAGGTTGCTATAGGCAAGGAGACATACGGATATATGATGTGTGCTGAACCGGATACTAAGCGTATCTGGCAAGACAGCGAGTGTGGAATTCTGTATTTTCTTGCTAAACAGCTTGCTGTTGGAATTAAATATGAGAAAAGGTAGAATAGGCGGGGCCATATAGGTCCCGCCTTGAAATAGATTTATTTCTCTTGGTAGGAGGTAAATAAAATGGGATATAGTTTTTATGGTTGGGAAGTGGCTAATGTTAAGGCTAAGAGTACCGAGTATAAGGATATAGAGACACCTATTGATCTGTATGATGCTCTTCTTAATATTTGGTGTGAATACTCTTGTGCTCCTAGACTCAGGAGCGAGTGGAGCAGCAATAATCCGACGCTTGGACAGTGCTCAATCACTGCGTTTTTGGTGCAGGATATTTTTGGTGGAGAAGTATATGGAATTCTTCGCCCGGGCGGTAATTATCACTGTTATAACGTTGTGGATGGAGTGACATTTGACCTTACCAGTGAGCAATTCGGTGATGAAGTTCTTTCTTATGAAGATAATCCGATACAAGAGAGAGCGGTTCATTTTGCCAAAGAAGAGAAGAAACAGAGATATGATTTCTTATGTATGGCACTTAAGAAATACCTTGAAGGACATATTCCAAGTGGTTTGCCGGGAGGCTTCTTCGTGTATGAGGAAGGCTTTAATGAGGAGATTTATTACGCGGACAAGAACGTTATTAATCTCTATGGATGTACAAGTTTGGATGAATTTAGAGAGTTTACCAACAATACTTTTGAGGGTATGGTTCATCCTGATGATTACAATAAGATTCAGAATCAGATTCAGGCACAGACTTTGTTTGGCGAGCTCAGACATGATTATGTAAGATACAGGATTAAGACCAAACAAGGCGAGATTAAGTATGTTGAGGACTTTGGACATTTGCTTCACGGAGCTAACGGCAAGAGTTATTACTATGTCTTTATAGTAGACGTTGACAGAAATGAATTCTTTAATCACAACAGGAATTCATATGCAGAGGCTGAGGTGTTGTCTGCCAATCATGAGACGGATTCTCTTACGGGACTTTTTAATATGTCATTTTTCTATCATACTGTGACATTGAAGCTTTCGTCTCCTGAGGGAAGGAGAGGAGAGACGTCGATTATCCATTTCGACATTCCTAATTTTAAACTCTTTAACGAGAGATACGGTTTTAAAATGGGTGACGAGTTGCTGTGTGATCTTGCTAAGGTGATTAAGAGAGAGTTCCCGAGAGAGATACTATCTAGGTTCTCGGATGACCATTTTGTTGTCTGCTCATCCAAGTCAAAAGAATCTATTATGGAGAGCATTTCCGCTGTTTATCAATCGATACTTCATTCTGAGGAGACAGCGAAACGAGTTAGAATTAAGGCCGGAATATACTATATGGAAGGTAACAAGATGGAGATCGGTCTTGCCTGCGATCATGCGAGACTTGCTTGTGACAGTATAAAGGGGCGACATGACATTTTCTATTGTGTCTATGATGATATGCTTAGGGAGAATTTAAGAAGACAGCAATACGTTATAGATCACATTGATGAAGCCATAGAGAATAATTACATTAAGGTTTATTACCAGCCCGTTATAAGATCGTCGACCGGCAAAATATGTGGATATGAGGCGTTGGTTAGATGGGTTGATACTAATTTCGGTATGCTTTCTCCTGCTGATTTTATAGAGACCCTTGAGCAGTTTCATATGATACATAAGCTTGACATTTACGTTGTTGAGCAGGTGTGTAAGGATTACAACCGCATTATTGAGAGTGGTGATCCGGTTGTTCCCGTGTCGATTAACCTTTCTAGACTTGATTTCGAGTTGTGTGACATATTTGGTGTTCTTGAAGAAATAAGAGCTAAGTATAATATGCCTCGAAATATGCTTGATATTGAGATTACAGAGAGTGCGCTTAATGAGAATTTTGGGCATATCAAGGATGAGTGCAAGAAGATGCACGATTTAGGATATAGCATTTGGCTTGATGATTTTGGAAGCGGATACTCATCACTTAATAATTTGGTTGAGTATTCATTTGACGTACTAAAACTAGATATGGTATTCTTACGAAGTTATGATAAGAACCCTAAGACATCAACTCTGATGAACTTTATCATAGAAGCCGGTAAGGCGATAGGAATCTCGCCTCTCTGCGAGGGCGTTGAGACCGAGGAACATTATAGGTTCCTTAAAGAAGCCGGTTGTGATAGGGTGCAAGGGTACTTCTTTGGAAAGCCTATGCCGATGGAAGAGACTAAAGCATTTACCAGGGCTAAGGGCATGGAATGGGAAGAGATGTAAGGTGTTTGAAAGGAGATAATGATGAAATTTCTTTATTTGTTACTTGTTTTTGTTCCTGTATCCATTATAGGACATTTTGCGGGATTTAGTGAGACTATGATGTTTATATTCTCAGCTCTTTCTATTATACCGCTTGCCGGACTTATGGGAACGGCAACCGAGGGTGTTGCTCATTATGCAGGCAACAGAGTCGGTGGTTTTTTGAATGCAACTTTCGGAAATGCTACTGAGTTGATTATTGGCATTATCGGTCTTAAGGCGGGACTCTTTGAAGTTGTTAAGTCGTCAATCGCAGGATCTGTTATCGGTAATATTCTGCTTGTGCTTGGACTTAGTATGTTGTGTGGTGGAATAAAGTTTAAGACGCAGACATTTAACAAAGCTGCCGTTCAGGTTACATCAAGTATGTTGCTTTTCGCAGTTATCTGTCTTTCTATTCCTGCTGTGTTTACTCACACGATGTCAGACAAGACGCTTACTACCAAGTATGAGGGAATTAATATAATTGTTGCTGTAGTTCTTCTTGCAATCTACATTTGCCAGATGTACTTCTCGTTCTTTACTCATAAGGATCTTATGGGTGGCGAGGAAGAGGAGAGCGGAGAGGAGCCTAAGTGGAATCTTAAGGTTTCGATTATCATGCTCGTTGTAAGCACAGTGTTTATTGCGATTCTCTCTGAGTTCTTCGTTGGCGCGGTTGAGCCGATGACTGAGCAGGTCGGTCTTCCGATGACATTTGTCGGAATAATATTGGTTCCAATTATTGGAAATGCTGCTGAGCATTCTACTGCTATTATCATGGCACTTAAGAACAAGATGAGTGTTTCTATTGAGATTGCGCTTGGTTCGAGTCTTCAGATTATCTTGTTTGTTGCGCCTGTTTTGATTCTTTTAAGTCTTATCTGGAAGCCTATGAGCGTTATATTCACACCTTTTGAGTTGGTGGCTGTATTCGCTTCTGTTATTATCGCCAATAAGCTTGTTGACGATGGCAAATCCAACTGGCTTGAAGGTCTTGTGCTTGTGGCAACTTATGTGATTCTTGGCGCGATGTTTTTTGTGGTATAGGAGGAGCTTATGTGCGTTGCTTTACCCGGAATTGTTAAGAAGGTGGCAAATGATAAAAAGACGGCCGAGGTTGATTTCTCCGGTAATATCGTACATGCTGCCGCAGGGCTTATAGATGTTAATGAGGGTGATCATGTGCTTGTTCACGCCGGATGTATTATCGAGAAGGTGAAAGCAGATGAAGCAGAGGAACTTGAGAGGTTGTTTAAAGAACTTGAAGTAATGTAGAGCACTGTTGTAACCCGTAGAGGCGAACATTGTTCGCCATATATGGAGCACGATGTGCTCCGCTACGTTGAATGACATACTAAAAGGATGAGTAATGAATTTAGAGACTTGTATTAATTACCTAAAAGAATATAATGGCGAGCCTGTCACATTTATGGAAGTGTGCGGAAGTCATACAGAGGCAATCCTTAAGTCCGGAATCAAGAGTCTTATCTCTGATAAGATTCGCTTGGTATCCGGACCTGGGTGCCCGGTTTGTGTGAGTCCGTCCGGATATGTTGACAGGCTCGTTTCGTTATCATTTGACAAGAATACAGCTATAGTAACTTTTGGAGATATGATGAGAGTTCCTGGAAGTGCAAGTTCTCTTAGTATTGCTAAGGGAGAGGGCGCGGATGTCAGGATGGTTTATTCTCCGATGGATATTATTAAGTTGGCTGATAAAGAGCCGGATACGACATTTGTATTTGCGGCAGTAGGGTTTGAGACGACGATTCCTGTCTACACGCTGCTATTGGATTACATTATTGAAAATGATATCAAGAATATTAAGCTTCTTACAGCGCTTAAGGTTATGCCGCCGGTAATTGATTATCTGTGTGCTAACAATGCGAAAGTGGACGGATTTATAGCACCGGGGCATGTTAGTGTCATTTCGGGAAGCGATTATTATATTGATTTATCGGATAAGTATAAGATGCCTTTTGCGGTGTGTGGATTTAAGCCTGAGGAGCTGGCGGTTGGAATCTACGGTCTTCTCAAGATGTATGAGAATAAGGATAAGGTAGATTTGGTCAAGAATTTTTATCCGTCTGTTGTTACCAATGAAGGAAATGTTATTGCGAAAGAGAAGATTTTAAAGTATTTTAAGCCGGGTAATGCAAGGTGGAGAGGAATCGGAGATATAGAGGATTCCGGGCTTTATCTTAGAGAAGAGTTTAGTAAGTATGATGCGGGAAGTTATAATCTTGATTCGGATGTTAAGCTTAATCCTGCTTGCAGGTGCGGTGATGTTCTTATGGGGAAGATTGATTCTTCTGAGTGCCCGCTTTTTAATAAGGTGTGTACGCCGGGAAACCCGGAGGGCGCGTGCATGGTGTCGACCGAAGGGGCGTGTTACGTTAAGGCGACCGCGAAGTGACGAGTGAGTTTTTAAGATTCTTCGCTACGCTCAGAATGACAGGTTTGATGTATGGCATTTATGGAGCACAATTAGAAAGGAAAGAGTATGATAATAACCATGTCACATGGCAGCGGTGGAGCTTCTACGGCTGCATTAATAGACGATATATTTATTAATGAATTCAACAGTGATAACAGAGGCGAGTTAGAAGACTGTGCGATTGTTGATGGCGCCGAAAGAATTGCAATCACCACGGACAGCTTCGTTGTTACCCCGGTTGTATATCCGGGCGGAGACATAGGTAGACTTTCGGTCTGTGGAACCGTCAACGACCTCTTGGCAAGAGGTGCTACGCCTAAATACTTGACTTGTGGTTTTATATTGGAGACAGGTCTTGATACCGCGTTTTTATCCGAGATTGTTCATTCTATGGCTGAGACCGCTAAGGAAGCAGGAGTAAGAATAGTTGCAGGTGATACCAAGGTTGTTGAGGGCAATGGAGGGTTAATGATTAATACTTCCGGGGTAGGTGTCATTTGCCATGATAAGAATATAAGCAGTGCAAATGCTAAGGCCGGAGATGCAATTATAGTAAGCGGTTATCTTGGTGAGCATCACGCGACAATTCTAAGCACCCGTCTTGAGATTGCAAATGACATAGTCAGTGATAACGCTCCTCTTAACGACATGGTTATGTCGCTCGTTAAAGCAGGGGTTGATATTCACACTATGAGAGATGTGACAAGAGGAGGCCTTGCGACAGTTCTTAAGGAGATTGCAGTTGCCTCTAAGGTTAAGATAGAGATAGAAGATAAGCTTCTTCCTGTTCCTCAAAATGTTAGAGATTTCGGCGGATTATTAGGTCTTGATCCTCTGTACATGGGCAATGAAGGAAAGATGGTTTTTGTTGTTCCGGAGGCGGAAGAGGCATTAAAGATTATACGCTCATCTAATTATGGAGAAAATGCAGTTGTTATCGGTAAAGCTGTTGATGCTGATGAAGATGGAACTCTGCTTTTAAGAACTACTTTAGGTGGATTGAGACAGCTAGATGTTCTCCAGGGTGAAGGACTACCGAGAATATGTTAATAAACTCGCGGCCATTATGACCGCGAGTTTGTCTTTACTCTTCCCAAAAAAGCTCGTCTAGTGTCTTGTTTAGTACCTTACATATTGCGATGCAGAGGTTGATGGTAGGATTGTAATCACCTTTCTCGACTGCGCTTATGGTCTGCCTTGACACTCCGACTGCTTCGGCTAGTTCAGCTTGTGACATGTCGAGCATAGCTCTTGCAGCTTTAAGTCTTAAGTTCTTCATAATGATCACTCCTCTCTACTGTCAATAACTTTCTTGATGCCAAGCTCTATAGCCACGATGACGAATAGGAAGCCGCAAATCATATTGAGAAATGGAGGCTGTAAAACGTTATCTTTAATCAACTCTCCGTTAGCGAGAGCGCTAAATCCAACAAGGAAATTAAATGCCGAGACTATGAGCATAAATACCATGAATCTTGTAATGCTGTTGTTAAGTCCGATATACGCATCGGTGAAAATGCTGTAACTGATATGAACGACAACTCCGATTAGGATTGGAATAAAGAAAGCGGTGTCACCTAACAGTTTAACTAAATCATATTTGGTTAAGTCAAAGCATAAGATTACACCATTGGAGATACAAGTTGCAAAAAAAGCATATTTATAAGCCTCGCCTCTCGCTTTAAGTTGTCTCTCATCGTACTTGGTAGAAAGTTTACCATCTTTGTTTATAAACTTCAAAGCTATAATTAAAATCACAACTCCTACAGTGATTCCAATTAATACTCCTGCTAAATAAAATGCCATAATAATCATCCTTTCTTTATAAATATGTTAATTATGTTAGTATTAAAATGTTGCCGGCTTTCATAAGCGTTCATCGCTTTGTGATATTATAATACATCTTCAATATCAATATGTCAAGTATAATTTACAAAAATATATAAATGTTTTTCAGGATGTACAGTTAACGTGGAGGGAGTGTAAGCTTAGAGTCAGTGTTTATCGTGCTTTAAGGCTTTCTTCTTTTGGTATCTGTTACATTTAGCAGAATATATTCATGTTGACAAATGTATATATAATGTTATAATTGTGTATATCAAATATATACAATCTACGAGATTAAAGGAGGTTGCTTATGGATTATGCAAATGCCATAGAAATAAGGGGATTAACCAAGAAATACGATGGTTTTACTTTAGATAATATTTCATTTGACGTTCCTAAAGGAAGTATTATGGGATTTATCGGACAGAACGGTGCAGGCAAGACCACTACTATTAATTCCATTTTGAATGTTATAAGGTGGGATAGCGGTGAGATTAAGCTTCTTGGATGTGACATGCCCCAAGACGAAACCAAGGCCAAGGAGCAGATTTCAGCAATCTTTGACGTTCTTCCATTTAATGAAGATATGTCAGCGTATCATCTAAATAAGGTGATGAGAGGAATATGGAAGGAGTGGAATCCGGAGGTATTTGCTGAGTATCTTGACAGATTTAATTTGCCTGTTAAGAAGAAATTTGCCAAGTTCTCTAAGGGTATGAAGATGAAGCTTCAGATAGCTGCGGGGCTATCACATAATGCTAAGCTTCTTATTATGGATGAGGCGACGACGGGACTTGATCCTGTTGTGAGGAATGAGATTCTTGATATATTTTTGGAGTATCTTCAGGATGAGAGCAATTCTATACTTATGTCATCGCATATCACTTCCGATTTGGAGAAGATTGCAGATAGGGTTACGTTTATTGATAACGGAAAGATTCTGCTTACCGGTATTAAGGATGAGATTCTTGACAGTCACGGTTTAGTCAAATGCTCTAAGAAGGATTTTACGGATTTTGAAAGAGAAGATTATGTCAGCGCAAGAGTAACTGATTTTGGTGCGGAGATGCTTACTGACGACAGGAGTAACATAGCCAAGAAGTATTCCGGTGCTGTTATTGATAAGGTTTCACTTGAAGAGATTATGCTTTTTTATGTTAATAGAAATAATACTTCTAATTCATTTTAAGTAAAGGTTAAGTGATTATATGAAAGAATTGATTTATAGAAATCTATATCTAATAAGAAAAAATGCACTGATTACATTTGCATTATATATAGGATTTATTACGTTAAGTTCTGTTATCACGCTCTCTGCTAAGTTTGGCAATATATCTAAGTATGGAAGTGAAGAAATAATCAGCGGAGCCAATGATGCCGCTATTATGATGGCGGTGCTTGCAGGAATTGTCCTCTGTACAACTAGTGATTGTATCAATGATATTATAAAAAAAGACTATCAGGGCGGATGGCATAAATATATTGTTTCTTCGGGAGTTAAGAAGGAGCAGTATGTTGCTGTGAACTATATCATGAGTATTCTGTTGATGATAGTTTCATTTGTATTTGGAATAATCGGTGTGTTACTGGCACGGACGCTAAGTGGTAAAAGTGATTTGGTTATCATTAAAAATGCAGGAGGCAATCATGATTTACTTCTTCTTATTGTAGGAAGTCTCGTGTTTTATATGTACATTTCATATATTACGCTCGTGTCGTATTTGACTAAATGTACCGATTCTCTTGAAACTCAGCTATTAAAAGTTGCACCGGCATTTCTTATCTCTGTTATACCGATTGTGAATATGATTCTTTCAGAGGTTAACGCATATGGTTCTGAAATATATAACACTATATCAAAGATTTCAAAACATCTGTGGATGATGGCAGGCGGTGCTTTGGTTTTCTTCATATTGTTGACATTTGTCTGCTATCTAATCTCTGTAAATACAGTTAAGAAAGAGGGGCGGGTTTTATGAGAGGACTTATATATAAAGACTTGTATCTAATTAGGCATAAGTGTGTAAGCGAACTGATAATGATTCTGCTTTTGACTGCTGTTGTTATTGTGCTTACAGCTCTTCCGGGAGATGTGCCGGTGGCTGCCGCACCGGTTATGGCTCTATTTGTTAACATGTACATTGTGCTTTTAGTTGCGGTATTGTATAACGATATTATAAAAATCGACACAACTAAAGAGTGGGGATTCTACAGCATAACAATCCCCGGGACTGAGAAAGAGGTAATTGCAGCTAAATATATCGTTGTATTTATTGTATACTTTATAGCGTTTGTTATATGCACTGTCATTGATATAATTATGGGGATTATATACGGTACGAGTGTTGATTCTTCAATGGCGGTTTTCGCATTAATCCTGGTAAATATTTTTCTTAACGCGATAGAGATGCCGTTATGTTATAGGTTTGGAAGTGAGAGGGGTGGCTTGATTAGGATTGCAATTACTCTTTTTGTCTTGCTTGTAGTAGTTACTTACCTGCTTTTTGGCAATATCGGTTGGTTGATGGGTGAAGACGGAATCTTTTGGATTATCAAAGATGCTAAAGATAAGGATATAAATATCATGAATGTTGCATTTGACAGAGTTTCTAAGACTCTTAAGAATCTTACTCTCTTGGAGGTTATTATATCTTCGATGATTCCGCATATAGTGGTTGTTATCTACTACATTTCCTATCGCATATCATGCAAGGTTTATAAGAAGGGAGTTGTTAGAGATGATATCTGAAAATGAAGAATATAGTAGCTGTAAAGCTATTGAATTAGGATTGGATGACCGATGGTATCAAGATCCTAAAACCTTCAGCAAGAAGAAAGTTATAGCGGAAGTTGCGGTGTTTTTAGCTGTCACATTTGGGTTGATGATGACATTTGGATGGAAGGCTTATCCTGAAAATATTACTGAGACTAAGATAAGTGGATGGCAGAATTTGTGCTATTATTTGTCAGCATTTTCACCGGCGATAGGAAGCATAGTGGCAAGATATGTCTTTAGGGAAGGGTTTAGAGATGATTCTCTTTTCCCTAAATTTACCGGTAATTTTAAAGGGTATTTAATGGCGTTTGTCTTGCCGATAGTTTTTGGTATAATTAATTGTGTTCTTATTACTTTTTCCCTAAAAGCCGGGTTTACGTTTAAGGACGGCAATGGAATTCTTGATGTGATTGCTGCGGTTTCACTATACAGTAGCAATGCTTATATTGCGTTTTTTATACTTATTGGAGAAGAACTGGGATGGAGAGGTTTTCTTTATGATAAGCTTGAAGTGCTTTTCGGCTTGACAGGTTCTATAGTTATCGGCGGAGTTATATGGGGGCTTTGGCACATACCGCCACTTATAACTATTGGACTTGATTTTGGTAAGGATGCACCTGGATTTCCGGTTACCAATATTATACTTATGTGCGTGTTTTGCGTAGGTGGCGGAGCGGTTTTGCAACTTCTTAAAAAGTTAACGGATTCAGTTGTTGCACCGATTATTGCGCATGCTATCATAGATACGGTCTGCAATGCGCTTGCACTTCTGTTTATATCAGGCGAGATGGCGAAAGACAATCAGTTTGCTATGGGATGTTGCCTGCTGGTATCATCGATGATTGTGGGAATTCCTTGCTACTTATACATGCTTAGGAATAGAAAGACAGTATGAGGAATGTAAATGGATATAATTATTACTAATTCATCTAACGATCCGATATATCTTCAGATCGTTAACCAAATTAAATCTATGATTTTGAGTGGAGAGCTTAAAGAGGGAGAGGCTCTCCCTTCTATGCGTAATCTGGCCATGCAGCTTCGTATCAGTCTCATTACTACTAAGAGGGCTTATGAGGAGTTAGAGCGAGACGGTTTCATTGAGTCGTTTACGGGTAAGGGCAGCTTTGTTAAGGCGCAGAATAAGGAGCTTTTAAGAGAGGAGAATCTTAAGGCGGCAGAGGAATTGATGTCTCAGGCAGTTGATAAAGCGAAAGCCGTAGGAGTGACGATTGATGAGATGTTGGAGTTGTTGAGGATGATTTATGAGGAGTGAAGAGAGGTGCAATTATAACTGAGGAAGGATTTTTATTATGAGTAAAGAGTTGATTATTATTATAACTGTTTATATCATTTGCATGAATATTCTTGGAATTGCGGTGATGGGTATCGACAAGAGCAAGGCTAAAAAACAAGCGTGGAGAATACCTGAAAAGACTCTTTTTCTGGTGAGTCTATTAGGCGGAAGTATAGGCACATGGGCAGGAATGTATATATTCAGGCACAAGACCAAGCATTGGTATTTTGTAATCGGAATGCCACTTATACTATTTGCGCAGATTGGGGCGGCTTTGTACTTGTGGATAATTCGTTAAGAATGTAGAGAGTGGTTTATGTCATGACTTCGCGAAGCGAAGAATCTTTGGCCTTCGAAGAAGGTCAGTATATCAGAGGGTTATAGATTGATTTTTGAGGGAATTCATAAGAGTTCCTTTTTTGATGCGGTTATTTAATTACTGGTTCAATGACAAAAGTACAGATTTAGAATATAATGTAATCGGGTGCTATCTGTAATGGTAGGTGGTTTGCCTCTGTATTGACGTGCTTGAAGCACGGCTTCCGTGAAGGGAGGTCGATGATATGCGGAAAGATTGCGAAGATTGGAGGATATGCGATTCTTGATTGACGTTATAGATGTTGTAGCAACTTTGGTATGTGCTATTGTAGCTGTTATCGATCTTGCGTATAACATTTGTAGTAAAAAGAAAGAAAGCAGCCACCACCAAGCCAAAGGTTAATGCTGCTTTCTTAAAGTAACAATAGACCGAGGCAAGCCATCTATACGATAGCGCCTCTTATTGGGTATAATATAACACTTATATCCTATTACTTCAAGTACTATTTTATAAGGAGATAATATTTTCCAAATATCAGCAAGTATTAATAAGAAACTAAAGTGTCATTCTGAGCGTTGTGAAGAATCTTTGGCCTTCGAAGAAGGGCAATACATTAGATGGCTCTAATTAGGGTTGTATCATAATGATAGAAATGTTATAATTGCGTATGAGTTACGGTGTAAGAGTAACAGTGACCCCATGATTGAGAAACAACATACTGAAGGAAGTGTATTGAATGGTCAAAGACTATCCGATGATAGATACCAAGAAAACAGGGCAGACAATAAAAAGAATTATGATCGAAAATGGATATACAGTAAAAGATCTCCAGCATTACTTGCGATTGGAAGCTCCTCAGAGCGTATATAATTGGTTTTATGGTAAGAGCTTGCCATCGCTGGATAACTTATATGCTTTAAGTGAGTTGTTCAAGGTGCCTGTGGATGAAATGCTGCGAGGTAATGGTAAGTATCATTGTATATGTTGTTCGAATGACTATGAGAAGCGGATGAGTGAATTGAACTTAATTGTACATAAGAATCCAAAGAGATAAATGTGTTTAGGAACTCATAAGAGTTCCTTTTTTGGTGCGTTTTTTAAATTACTAGTTCAATGACAAATAATTATTCTTCGTTTACAATTGATATAAGAGTGCTAAAACAATCGTATTTTGTTGGCCTAGATTATAAAATGCTTGTTTAAGTTGTATCACAGTAACGGAGGTGTTATAATTATACATGAATAGTAATGAAAAGAAACAGATAGACTGGCATACTGGATTTGCCGGCTTTTTAGAGATATGTCTTCATGATTATGAAGATGTAATCGAGATTGAGAAAGAGCATCATCTTACGGTTGAACCACCGAAGATTGATTTTATTATAATCAAGAAAGATGCCGATGTCGTTATTGATAATGCATTTGGCAGGATGTTTAAGCGATGGAATATTCTTGAATATAAGAATCCTAACGATAGTTTAAACATCGATGTCTTATGGAAATGTATCGGTTATGCGGGTTTGTATAAAGCGTATGGAAAGTCTGTAAATGCGATACCGCAGGAAGAATTAACTATTTCGATATTCAGACATAGATATCCAAGTAAGCTGATGTCACAATTAAAAGAGTCAGGATATGTGATTGAGAATCCAACACCTGGAATCTATTATATCAAGGGACTGGTGGATATACCTGTTCAGATAGTGGTTAGCAAGGATCTTGATGATGAAGCATTCGCAGCACTGAAGGTTATGGCGAAACAATCTGACACGACAGATATAGTTGAGTTTATAAGTCAAGCCAGAATACTTACCGAGCCAAGACTAAGACAGGCTGCTGATAACATTTTTCAGATATCAGCAAGCATTAATAAGGAACTGTTTAACGAGTTGAGAAAGGAGGACGCCATGTGTCAAGCATTAAGAGAGATAATGGCTCCGGAAATTGAAGAGAGCTATAATGAGGGACGGATCGAGATTTTGGTAGACCTTGCGAATGACAATGTGATTACACTTGAAGAGGCTGCTAATAAGGCTGGTATGACGATAGATGAATTCAGGACTAGGATAAAGGAAAGATAAAGTGAGTTGAGAAAGGAGGACGCCATGTGCCAAGCATTGAGAGAGATAATGGCTCCGGAAGTTGAAGAGAGCTATAATGAAGGAAAAATCGAAGGGATAGCTGTAGGTAGAACAGAAGGAAGAGCTGAAGGAAGAGCTGAAGGACGAGTTGCGCTTATTAAGGATATGCTTCGCTTGGGCAGAAGTCCTCAAGAAGTATCTGATTTTAGTGGTGTTCCACTTGAGTTCATTCTTGAGATTGAGAAGAGTATGAGAGACGCGGAATAATAGGATAGGTGTTTAACGAGCTATCATCAAAGTACTAAAGGCGGAGCTTCATGCTTCGCCTTTTTTATATACTGTGACTATTTCGCTTTGTTACCCTCAAATTAACACATTCATTCCCCCGTTACCTACACTCTGAACTATCTTGACTTTACCTTGCTAAAAATAGCATTTTGCGCTATAATTATCAAGATAATGTGAGGGTTTCTCACTAAAGGAGATTTACTATGCATGAAGAATTTATGATGGGTAACCAGGCCATTGCTATGGGTGCGATTGCCGCAGGCGTCAACCTTGTAGCCGGTTATCCCGGTACACCTTCAAGTGAGGTGTTGGAGACAGTTGCCAAGAACCGACCGGACGGCTGTTATGTAGAATGGTCGGTTAATGAGAAGAGCGCGATGGAAGTAGCGGCGGGAGCTGCTTATACAGGCGCAAGAGCTTTAGTGACGATGAAGCAGGTCGGACTTAATGTGGCGTCAGATCCACTTATGAGTCTTGAGTATATAGGAGTCAAGGGTGGAATGGTAGTGTTGGTCGCAGACGATCCGGGACCGATATCGAGCCAAACTGAGCAGGATACAAGAACATTTGCAATGTATTCCAAACTGCCTTGCTTCGATCCTACATCGGTTGCTGAGGCGTATCAGATGATAATAGACGCATTTGACTACTCTGAGAAATACAACACACCGGTGTTTTTAAGACCTACTACCAGAGTCTGTCATGCGTATCAGTCTATATCTATTAAGGATGAGTCAGAATACTACGTTAATTCCATAGAGGGATTTGTTAAAGATTCTAAGAGATGGGTTATATTCCCGAAACTCAGCAACCTTAATCATCGATTGATAGAAGAGAGAAATGACACACTAAGCACAGTATTCTCTAAATACGAGCTTAATACAATTGATAATGCCGACAGCTCTAATTCAAGAGCTATAGCAGCAAGCGGAATCTGCTACTCTTATGTATGCGATGTCTTAGAGGAGATTGAGGGTGAGAAGCCGGCAGTATTAAAGGTTGCGACACCATTTCCATTTCCTTATGACTTATCAGGTGATTTTCTTGTTAACCACAGTGATGTGCTTTGCTTTGAGGAACTCGATCCTGTGATTGAGAGGGCACTTAACTATCAGTGCGGTCAAGAGGGCATCAACTGTAATGTAAGAGGTAAGTTTACCAATGACAGTATTCGTTCAGGCGAGTACAATATAGATTTGGTCAGAGACCGAATCTACGACTATCTTGGAATTGAGAGATATGAGACTACCAGAGCAGATAAGCCGGAGTTGCCGGTAAGACCACCTGTGCTGTGCGCGGGTTGTCCACACAGAGCGTCATTTTATGCAGTTAAGCAGGCAATGAAGGGCTCTAAGACTATATACTGCGGAGATATCGGTTGTTATACTCTAGGCAACGCGATGCCACTTGATATGGTTGATACATGCCTTTGTATGGGTGCAGGGCTTGGTATTGCACAGGGTGTTAATCATATCGAGCCAGACACCAAGTGTTTTGCATTTGTCGGAGATTCAACATTTTTCGCGTCTGCAATAACAGGTGTTGTAAATGCAGTCTACAATCAGGCGGATATGACGCTTATTGTTTTAGACAATTCAACCACAGCAATGACAGGCCATCAGCCGCATCCGGGAACGGGGCGCACAATGATGGGAGATGTCGTTAATAAGATTTCTATAGAGGCTGTGCTTAAGGGAATCGGAGTTGAGACGGTAAGAGAGGTAGACCCTTTAGATTACGAGCTTGCAGTCAAGACGGTTAAAGAAGTGGCTGACGAGCCCGGAGTTAAGGCTATCATTTTTAAATCGCCATGTATAGCTATTGTGAAGCCTAATGAGCCGTATAACATTTGCAGCGGTGAATGTATTTCATGTAAGAAATGTATCAATGAGATCGGATGTCCGGCGATTTATCTTGATAACGGCAAGGTTACGATAGATGAGTCTTTATGTACAGGTTGTGGACTATGTTCTAAACTGTGCCCTGTCAAGGCGATAAGAAGGGCAGGTGAAGGCTCATGAAGAATATAATTTTATGTGGAATAGGTGGTCAGGGAACTGTACTTGCATCTAAACTTATAGCAAGTGCGGCCATGAGTAAAGGTATTCCTGTTATGAGCGCAGAGACTATTGGAATGGCGCAGAGAGGCGGTAATGTTTTCAGTAATCTCAGAATGGGAGAGGGTATTCATTCTCCTATGATTCCAAAGGGGCAGGCTGATATCATAATCGGTTTTGAGCCCGGAGAGACAGTCAGAATGGTTGATTATCTTAAGAGCGGTGGAACGATAGTTACCAACAGGCGAGCTATTATGCCAACCACTGCTACTCTTAGTGGTTTTCACTATGACGGAGATGAGATGATTGATTACCTTAAAAGATTAGATGTCAATCTAATCGTGGTTGACGGTGATGAGGCGCTTAAGGAACTTGGGTCGAGCAAGGTTCTTAATATAGTTCTTTTAGGTGCGGCAATCAGGTCAGGAGTTTTAGGACTTAGCGAGGAAGATGTAATTAAGTCTATGGAGAGTCTCGTAAAGCCACAGTTTATGGAACTTAATAAAAAAGCTATATATTACATTTAAGAAAGGGAGTTAACTTAACAATGAAGATTAGTAACGAACAGCTTAGTCAGGTTAATGACAGAATTAAAGCTTTGGTAAATGCAGGAAGCTTCTACGGTAAGAAGCTTGAAGAGGCAGGAATAACCTCGGTTACATCGGTTGAGGATTTTGAGAATCTGCCGTTTTCTGAGAAGAGTGATTTAAGAGATGCTTATCCTTTGGGACTTATGACAGCACCTGAAGAGGATATAGTAAGAATTCATTCTTCGTCAGGAACAACAGGTCTTCCTGTCATTATTCCTTACACCCAGAAGGATATTGATGATTGGGCGATTCAGTTCTCAAGATGTTATGAGATGGCAGGAATCACCAAGAAAGACAGGATTCATATTACACCGGGGTATGGACTATGGACTGCGGGAATAGGATTCCAGTTAGGATGTGAGAGACTTGGAGCTATGGCGGTTCCTATGGGACCTGGTAACACCGATAAGCAGCTTCAGATGATGATGGATATGAAGACAACTGTGTTATGTTCTACGTCTTCATATGCTCTCTTACTTGCAGAGGAGATTGAGAAGAGAGGTATCAGAGATAAGATTCATCTCAAGAAGGGTATCATTGGTTCTGAACGCTGGGGAGATGCGATGCGCGAGCGCATTCAGAGCATCTTAGGCATAGAGCTTTATGATATTTACGGATTAACCGAGATATATGGACCTGGTATCGGTATTAACTGTCCGGGTGAGACATATATGCATTATTGGGACGATTACATTTATTTAGAGATTATTGATCCGATAACTTTAAAACCGCTTCCTGACGGAGAGTGGGGCGAGATAGTTATTACTACTCTTGTTAAAGAGGGCGCACCATTAATCAGATACAGGACTCATGATCTTTCTCGTATAATTCCAGAGCCTTGTCATTGTGACAGCAAGTTCCCTAGAATTGATGTTATCAAGGGACGTACCGATGATATGATGAAGATTAAGGGTGTTAATGTATTCCCTAGTCAGATTGAAGAGGTACTCAGACTCTTCCCTGAGTTGTCTAGTGAGTATCAGATTCATATTTCGCATCTTGAAGGCAAGGATACCATGCGTATCTATGTTGAGACAGATGGAACAAGAGATTTTGCTAAGCTTGCTGAAGATGTGGCGGCTAAGGTTAAGTCTAGAATTGGATTTACTCCGCTTGTTAAGGTTGTTGAGATTGGCGTTCTTCCAAGAAGTGAGAAGAAGACCAAGAGAGTTATTGATGAGAGATATGATTAATTGAAGAATGCTAAGTACTTAGAAGGGACAGACCCCATTGGGTACTTAACGTTTATTATTATCGGGAGGTATGTATTATGGCAGATATTATTTGGAGTGACAGAAAGAGATGGACATTCTTCGCTCTTCCTTTTACATTTACAAAATATAGCTTGAGTGATGATAGATTCTTTATTAATAAGGGTGTACTTAATAAAACTGAAGATGAAGTTAGACTCTATCGCATCACTGATGTGAGTCTTAAGAGATCATTTGGACAGCGTATTTTTGGGCTTGGAACTATCGAGGTAAGCAGCGGTGACAAGACTCTTAGAGATTTTGAGATTAAGAATATCAAGAATTCTAAGGATGTCAAGGAGCAGCTTTCCGAATTGGTTGACAAGCAGAGAGATGCTAAGAGAGTAAGTGGAAGAGAGTTCTTAGACGGACCTGATTCTTACGACGAAGTATAATTTTAAGGAGGTAATAAGTTATGCCATTTATTGATTCTAAACTTACACTTAAGGTTTCTGATGACAAGAAGGAGACCATCAAATCTAAACTCGGAGAGGCAATTTCGATTATAGGTAAGCCTGAGAGCTTTTTGATGGTTGGTTTTGAAGATGAGTATGACCTTTTTATGGCAGGTAAGAAGCTTGAGAAGGGTGCTTATGTTGCTGTCAGATTATTTGGCAATGCATCTTCAGATGCGTATGACAAGATGACAGCCGCTATCTGCAACATTTACGAAGAAGAACTTGGAATTCCTTCTAACAATGTCTACGTGTCATATATCGGCACAAATGATTGGGGATGGAGCGGAAGAAACTTTTAGCCTTAATTGAGATATTTACAAGATTTAAACGCAGAATGATTTATATAATGCCTCCGGTTGCGGGGGCATTTTTAGAAGGTGGTTAGAGTATGATTACGTTGTTAGAACTAATAAGTGTTGTTGCTGTGGGAATGGTGATTGGAATAGTTATTGCGCTTTATGTGGTCAGATCTTCTCACAGTTATCATGCGCCAAATGATGAAGACTACATAAAGGGAGCGGTACGTTCTGATAACGGCACGTATGCATTTGCCAAGAAGGGCGAAGTCTATAGATCAGGGGGGAATAAGCTGTATGATAAGTTGCTTAAAATGTAATGGGACGCTTAAGTACGATATTGTAAGCAGACTTCTTGTTTGTGAGAGTTGTAACAGCCGTTTTGCTCCTGAAGATGCTGATATTGCGGGCGCTGAGGAGAGCAAGGAGTTCGATGCGACTGTTTATAATTGCCCGCGGTGTGGTGGTGAGGTAATATCGCTTAACAATCAGGTTGTGTCTAACTGCAGTTACTGTGGCGAGCAAGTTCAACTTACTTCACGCATGATGAAGATTGAGAAGCCTAAGGCTATTGTTCCCTTTGAAGTGACGAAGGATAGATGTATCAAAACATTTAAGGAGAGGATGCATAAAGCACCTTGTGTTCCTGATGATTTTAAGAGCCAGGGTAATCTTGATGGTTTTAGAGCGATATATATGCCGCATTGGGTGTATAAGGGAGAGCAGAAAGGTGAAATATCCTACATAGTGCATGAGCCGCCTAAGAAGAATAGTGCTTCATATTATTACTATGTCAATGGAGCTGTTGATCTTACATACGAGGGTATGGCACATGACGCATCTTCGTCATTCCCTGATTCGATGAGTGAGCTTTTAGCTCCTTATAATATGAGTAAGATGGTTGATTTTGCTCCGGGATATTATGCCGGATTTTACGCTGATGCGGCAGATGTAGCAGCAGAAGTGTATGAGTATGAAGCAGAGTCTGCTATGATAAATGAGACTAAGGAGCTGCTTACGAAAATGTCAGACACTAAAGGAATGATTGAGAACTATTCTTCCGATCTTTGGAAAGATGTCGTACACTCTGAGATTAAGGAATCTTATATAGCTATGCTTCCTGTGTGGTTTATGACATATCGATCTAAGGACAGGGTATCACATATTACGATGAATGGTCAGACCGGAAGGATGGCATTTGACATACCTGTATCGAAACCTAAATTCTTACTGCTATCTGCTGTATTTGGAGTGTTGGCTTCATTTTTCTTGTTTATATTTAAATTGACCAATCCGCCTTTATGTACATTCTTCCTTGCTTTTTTGGCGATGTGGATGGTGTTGAGACACAGGAAATCAATCGAGCTCATAACCAAGAAGAAGGGCGTTATGTCCGACTGGGGCGAGAATTATGCCAAGGTTAAACAGGCGAAGGAGCGTAACAAACGGCTGAGAGAAGCTGCTAAGCGGGCCGGCATGGAGGATCTTCATGAAGATGTATATGTGACTGCTGAGACTAATTATTCAAGCAGAGAAGAGTATATCCGAGAGAAGGAAGCAATTAGCAAGAGAAGAGACAAGCGTAAGGGATTGGTTATCTCGGCTGCTCTTGTTATTCTGTATGCTGTGTCGCAAGTTTTCAGTGTGCTGATGTCTCTTATCGGTGGTAAGATTGTCGGATTTATGGTGGCAGCGGCGATTGTTATTGTCGGAATCTGGATGGGTGTTGAAAATGTTATAAGACTTACGGAGACAGAAGAGACCGGTAATATCACGAAAGGCGGTTTATCGGTACTAGCAATTATTATATGTGGTGTAATGATTGGGTGGTTCCCTGAGGATTATACATTTTTTGCTATTGCAAATGTTTTGTCACTCGGTCTTATAACGATTACTGCGATAGATATTATAGACAAACATAACAGGCTCGGAACAAGAAAGATTCCTCATTTCGAGTATAGTAAGTTTAAGTAGAATACTAAAGCCACGGTTTATCTGTGGCTTTTAATTTGGAGAAGGCAATGAAAGAAAAGATATTACGATTATTAAGAGAGAATAATGACTATATTTCAGGTCAGGCTATTTGTGAATCATTAGGTGTTTCTAGAACAGCGGTCTGGAAAGTGATTAAGCAACTTAAAAACGAAGGGTACGAAATAGATTCAGTCAGTAACAAAGGATATCATTTGACAACATCCCCTGATGTTATGAGCGAGGCTGAGATTTCGAGTAGATTAGACACTGAGTTTCTTGGCAAGAATCTTATTTATTTTGATACGATTGATTCAACCAACGAGTACCTTAAGCATTTGCCTGATGAAGAGGCGATTCACGGGACCGTGTGTGTCGGTGATCATCAGAGTGCCGGAAAGGGTAGACTTGGTAGAACGTGGATATCTCCAAGAGGCAGTTCTATCTACATTTCCTATCTTCTGAAACCTGATATTGAACCTGCCAAAGCCTCTATGCTTACCATCGTAGCGGCGCTATCTGTTGCGAAGGCTATCAATAAGGTTACCGGGCTTAATACATCGATTAAGTGGCCCAACGATATTGTCGTTAACTCTAAGAAAGTGTGCGGAATATTGACCGAGATGACTGCTGATATGGATAGGATTGAGAGGGTTGTTATCGGAATAGGTATTAATGTTAATATGGAATCATTTGACGATTCAATTAAAGAGATGGCGACATCGTTAAGGATTGAGAGCGGCAATGTTGTTAAGAGGTCGGAAGTGATTATAAATATGCTTAAAGCGTTTGAGGAGTATTATGGCATGTTTATAAAGACGGAGGATTTAAGCCTGCTGCTTGATGATTATAATTCGATTCTTGTCAATCGCGGCAAGGAGGTAAGGATTATTGAAAGAGATAGAGAGTGGACTGCAACAGCTGTTAATATGAATAAATCAGGTGAGCTTGTTGTAAATGATAGTGAAGGTAATGAGGTTAATATAAGGTCCGGAGAGGTGTCGGTCAGAGGACTTTACGGATATTGTTAGGAGCATAATATGAAATTACTACATGTGTCAGATTTACATATTGGTAAATCATTACTTGAATATGATTTGTTGGACGACCAAAGATATATTCTTAATCAGATTATAGATATTGCTAAGGATAATGAAGTTGATGCACTTTTGATTGCCGGGGACGTCTATGATAAGTCTGTTCCGTCGGAAGGAGCAGTAAGACTTTTTGATGATTTTTTAAAGAAGATTAAAGATGAGCATATTAAGACATTTATAATTAGTGGTAATCACGATTCTGATGATCGACTTAATTTTGCGAGTAAGTTTCTCTCGGATAGTGATATCTTTATTGCTGCTAAGTATAAGGGCGAGCTTGATAAGTACGAGCTTAGTGATGAATATGGACCGTTGAATGTTTATATGCTTCCGTTTATTAAGGCTTCTACCGTTAAGCATTTTCATAAAGATGCTGAAATTGAGAATTACGAAGATGCGGTTAAGTGCGTGTTTATCGAGGCATCTATAGATTCAGATAAGAGAAATGTTATTCTGTCACATCAGTTTGTAGCCGGCAAATCACATCCTTCGCTATCCGGGTCGGAGTCTCCGGCGGTTGCTCATGTTGGTAATGTCGAGGTTATAGGATACAGCGTTTTTGATGCATTTGACTATGTGGCGTTAGGTCATATCCACTCGCCGCAACGTGTCGGCAGAGAAGAGGTTAGATATTCCGGATCTCCTCTTAAGTATTCTTTAAGTGAGGCAAATGACGATAAGTCCGTAGCGTTGATAACCCTCAAAGAGAAGGGGGATGTGTCCGTTGATCTTATTCCTCTTAAACCACTTAGAGAGATGAGACATATTAAAGGCGAGCTTAAAAATCTTATTGCAAATGTAGATAATGATACCGTGGATGACTATATTTATGTCACGCTTACAGATGAAGAAACTATTGATGATGCTATGGGAATTATCAGGAATTATTATAACAGACCGGTTAATTTAGATTATGATAATTCGAGAAGTAAGGATATTGATTTTGATGATATAGAATTAAAGACGGAGTCAAAACCAATAACAGATGTCTTAAGGGACTTTTATAGCATGATGTATGGTGTTGATATCTGCGAAGAGGAAATGAAGATTTTTAAAGAAGTTGCTGAGAAGGCAGGTGTGATTAATGAAGCCGATTAAACTTAAGATGAGTGCATTTGGTCCGTATGCGGGTGGTACAAATGAAATAGTTTTTACATCGTTTTATGATAAAGGTATCTTTTTGATTTGCGGAGATACCGGCGCCGGCAAGACGACTATATTTGATGCGATATGTTACGCGCTATACGGAGAGGCGAGTGGAAGCTATAAGAGTAAGTCTAATCTTAGAAGTGAATATGCAGATGATTCCGTAGATACATTTGTTGAATTTACATTTTCACATCATGGGAAAGAATACGTAGTTGAAAGACATCCGGAGTATCTTCGACCTAAAAAGAGAGGAGGTGGAACGACTGTAAGCAAGGAGCAGGTGGTTATCTATATAGAGGGAGAAGAACCTGTAGAAGGGAAAAATCCTGTGGGCAAATACATTGAGAACCTTTTGAACATCAGTTATGCCCAGTTCAAACAGGTTGTGATGATTGCTCAGGGAGAGTTTTTGAATCTTCTTAATGCTAAGACTTCAGATCGTACCGAGATTTTGAAAAGCATATTTGGGGCGGAATGCTACGATGAGATGCGTAAAGGCCTAAAAGAAAGAATGGATGATAATAAGGGCAAAAAGAAATCGACCAATGATAGTATTGTCCAATATTATAACGATATAAGAGCATCAGAAGAATACGAAGAGAGAATAAATAAGATAAAAGATGAATTAAAGTCAGCAGATAGCGTGATAGATTTAGAAAGTAAGCTTGACTTGGTTAAAGAAATGATATCTTCTGATAATGGTTTGTTTAAAACATTAGATGATGGTCTAAAGTCTATAAAAGAGGATAAATCAATACTTGACAGTAATATTACAAGGATTGAAGCCGGCAATAAATTGTTTGACGAACTGGATTCTAATATTAAGAAATTAGAAGTGTTAGAATCGAGAAAAGCTGAGATAGATAATGAAAATACATTGCTTGAAAAGTGGAAGAAGGTATTATACACCATTTATCCCGTCCATCAATTATTTAAGGATAATGAAGATAAAGTTAAATCTACGGCCGGCACAATTGAAGAATTAAAGATAAAGGATGTAGAGTACCAAAATCAAGAGAAGAAGGCCAAGAAAGAACTTGATGAGGCTAAAGACAGATTTTCTAAGGCGGATGAATTGCAAAGGATTGTTACCGCAATTGAGGAAGAGGAGTCTAAGTATAGTGCGAAAGAGGAAGCTATAAAAGCAGTTAGTTCGCTAGAGAAAGAACTGAGTCTGTCTGATAATGAATTGAAATCTAAGAAAGAATCAAAGGATTCTTTGGATAAAGAAATATTAAAGATAGAAGAATCATTACTTGAATTAAAAGGCTCGAAAGAGACGTTGATTGAACTTAATAACAGGAATGATAAGCTTAAGGACTTAATTAGTAAGGTAGATTCTATTAAGACTAAGGAGATTCCTTTGTATCAAGACAGTCTTAAAACATTTAAAGATAAACAGGATGAGTCTGTCAAGGCGTATAATGATTATCAGACAGTTCAAAAGAATTATGATGATTTATATGCTAAGTATTATGCGTCAGCTGTTGGAGTTGTTCTAGCTGAATTAAGGACAGGAGAGCCTTGCCCGGTGTGTGGCTCTGTTGAGCATCCTAACCCTGCTAAGATTGATGATGTTACAGTTAGTGAGAAGGAATTACAAGAGTTAAATGAGAAGCTTGAAAGTACGAAAACCGTAAGAGATAATCTAAGGGTTGAGTGTGAATCGCTGAAGGCTAAGCTTGAAGAGAGGGAGCATGTTTTGATTGAAGGTGTTAAGGCACTTATAAGCAATCCAGAGATGTCGATAACATTTGACATAGTAAACGCAAAAGATAGTGAAGAAGCCATTAATCAAGCGGATAGTATATTGTCTTCTAAGATTAAAGCTTGTGAAGAGAGTGTTAAAGAGGCTGAGCTTAAATGTAAGGAGCTGGATTCGTTAGAGAAATCATTGGCTGAAATAAAGGATAATAAACTTCCTGAGTTGCTAAAGACTATTGATAGTCTTAGTGACAAGGTTACTTCATTTAATAATGATTTAGCTGAGAAAAAGGGTGTTATAAGTGCTATCGGAGAACTTAAATATAATAGCTATTCAGACGCTTTAGAAGCCAAGAATAAGGCAATTAGTGAAAGAGATGAAATCAAGAAAAATGCAGAGATTAAGCAGAAGAGCTTAGATGATGCTACTAATAATTGCATAAGCAATAAGGGAAGATTAGACACTCTTATCTCTGAACAGGAGAAGAATGAGAAGAAGTTAAATGAAAGTAGATTAAAACTTGATTCGCTGATTAGTGAGAATGGTTTTTCCTCTTATGAAGATATGTTGGAGTTATTGGTTGACGAGGAGACAATCAAAGAATCAGAGTCAGATATTGCAACCTATAACAGCGACGTTAAGTCTACAAATGATCAGATTGAACTATTAAAAGAGCAGACCAAAGATCTTGAAAGAGCTGATATAAGTGAAATGAAAGTCAATCAGGAAATACTTGGCAAGCAGATTGACAGCAAGACAGAGCAGCTTAATATTGTGAAGAATCGTATTGATAATAACGAGGAGAAGCTTAATAATATTAAAGCAAGGCAGAAAGATTACGAGATATATGTTAATCAGTATAATTATTGTAGGAACTTATATAATCTTGTTTCCGGTAATACCGGAAATGGCAAGGTTACGTTAGAGCAATACATTCTTGCAGATGGATTTGACAACATCATAAATGCTGCTAACAGAAGGCTTTATCCTATGACGGACAACAGATATATTCTAAAAAGAAAAGGTAATATAGCTAAGCAGAGTGGCGAGTTTCTTGACCTTGAAGTATTTGACAATTACACCGGCAAATCTCGTCCGGTTGGTAATCTGTCCGGTGGTGAGAGCTTTAAAGCTTCGCTGTGCTTGGCACTTGGGCTTTCTGACACTGTATCTTCAAGTGTCGGTGGCGTACAGATGGATGCGCTTTTTGTTGATGAGGGATTTGGTACGCTAGATACGGAGTCTATCAACAGCGCGTTGGATGTGTTGCTTAATCTGTCCGGAGGCAATAAGCTTGTAGGAATTATCAGTCACAGAGAAGAACTTATAAGCAGCATACCTTCAAGGATAAATGTTAAGAAATCACGCGAAGGAAGCGATATAATAATTGAGGAAGACTGAATCTGTCATCCTGAGTGAAAGCGAAGGATCTTTGACCTTCGAAGAAGGTCAATATAATACCGGAATAAGGCTGATAAATAATGATTTTTAACAGGCAATATGTTATAATATAAGTTGAATGTCATAAAGAGTGACGAAGGATTTTAAAAGATTCTTCGCTATGCTCAGAATGACATGTATTAGGTACGTGTTAGCGCGTTTTTAACTATAACTTCAGGGGATTGATGTTTGGAGGAATTGATATGTATAGAAGATTACTTGCGTTTATAATGGTATGGGCGCTTTGCTTGAGTTTTGTTCCGGGAGCGTCAGGCTCGAATGTTACGGCTGAAGCTGCATCTAAGACCAAGCTTTCTAACACTTCGGTAAGCCTTATAGTCGGTAAGACCAAGACTATCACTCTTAAGAATTGCAAGAAAGCTGTCAAGTGGAGCGTTACAAGCGGCGGCGTGGTTAAGGCTGTTAAGAAGAGTAAGTATAAGGTTAAGGTGACTGCCGAGAAGAAAGGAACGGCCACTCTTACAGCCAAAGTCGGCAAGAAGAAGTACAAATGCAAGTTTACCGTATCTCCTAAGACTGTGGCTGTCAACAGTATTAGTCTGTCTTCACATCTTGAGAAGGTTATAGTTGGTGGATATGCTTTTATTGATAACACTATTTCCCCTTCAAATGCATCTAATAAGACTGTAGTCTGGTCATCTACCAATACATCTGTATGTGAGGTTGTTAACGGAGTCGTTTATGGAAAGGCAGCGGGGAATGCTGTGGTTACTGCTACTGTTGACAACAAGACTGCTTCCTGTGCAATAGTTGTAGAGGATGTTAAGGGTATCTCAAATGCAAGATTAGAGCGTAATTCCAAGAACACCGGTTACAATTTATCATTTTCCCTGACTACCACTTCCAATTCTACCATCAAGGCAAATGGTACCGCACACGTTAGTGTGTATAACACTAATAAAGAATCTATGTTTAAGAAGGATTATTTCTTTACGGATTCTGAATTTGTTAACCGCTCGTCGGCTACATATATTTCTAATATTTATATGGTCAGCGTACCTATTTTAGATAAGGAATATAATCTTACTTCTGCATCTGCTGATGGACTTATCAGTCTTTCGCTTGACCTTATGAGCGGGAATGAAGTTAAGACTTATATCGCGTATATTTCCACACTTAAAAATGCAGCGTCTTCTGATGCGTCTATCATACCTGCGATAGATATTGAACCGGAGAAACCTGCTGACACTTCTAAAGATGAAGTGGTTAGTGCAGATGCTAGTGCTAAGGTCTATGTTTATGACAGGTATATAGAGTATGACAGTGTGAAGAAGACTCATAATGTTGTATTCTCTGTCAAGAGGGCGGATACCAATCAGTATACTGCAGGATCCGGAAATATGACGGTGACATTGTATAACGGTGGCAAGGTTGTTTATAACGCCAAGATATCATTTACTGATAAGAGCTTTGGATATAGGAATTTTGAGAGTAGCGGTAAGGCGTATATGGCAACTGTTCCGCTTGAAGAGAGCAAGATTCTTGCCGGAGCTGAGAACAATGGATTTGCAGTTCTTGCAATCAATCTTAATAATTCTATTAACTCTACCGTGTCAGCATATCTTCCGGTCGATCCTCTAAAGAAGATAGGAGACGATACATCAGGTGACGCCAATGCAGTTAGCTCTGTATATATAAGTGGCGACGCAGCGTTTGATGTAACTTCGTCAAATGTCAGCGTTACGCTTCAAATGCGTAATTACAAGAAGGTTGGAATTAAGTCTGCTGGAGAAGCCAAGATTGTTGTCAAAGAAAGAACAAGTGGAACTAGCTTGAAGGAAGTTTATTCCGGAACTACTGCGATTAACGAGAATGCGTTTGTTTCTAAGGCGATGCCTGATAAGACTATTTATTATGAATATAAGCTTACGCATAAGATTGATAAGACCAAGCTTGAATCAGGTAAGTCGTATCTCATAGAGGTGACTGTTACATCTAAGAATGGCAAGAGTGCGACGGCAACGCTTTACGATTCTAAGTATATTGCGCCACCGACACCTGCATCAACGACGCAGGCAACTACGGAAGCGCCTTCTACGACTGAGATATTCTTCTTGGATACTCCGACGTATAATAAGGATACTAATAAACTTAATTTCAAATTTAGGGTTGTTAGTGGTAATGCCAATGGATCGGAGACAATAAAGATTAAATGTACTGCTAGAATTGCTATTACAAGTGGTAATGCTCAAGGGGAGGGCTTGTTTACAACTGAATATGATGTTGATAATGGTATTCCTTATATAGATTTGGATGACTATGAGAGTACACCGACCGGAATGGTCGCTGATATTACTATTAATGCGGGCAATATTAAACCTTCTTCCGGTAAAGGGTTCTTAACGATTAGTTTAGATACCGTAAAAGGAAAATTCTTAAAATCTACTTCCACTACCCTAACCAACCTTCCTGTTTATGTCCCACCTACAACTGAGGCGACTACGGAAGTAACGACGGAAGCACCACCGGTTTATGCTGAGACTGTGCATGAGGCCAAAGAGATTGCAGTCACATACTCCACGGAATTAAAAGTGGATTTTAAACTTGCCAGCTGTAATGCTTCAGCTAATCCTAGCGAAGTGATTATAAGTGGTGAGGGTACAATTAATTATAAGATAATGGTTAGTGGAGACGCATCAGATGAGGTTATATGTTCTGCGGATGCACATTATACAACTGTGAACTTCAATGAAGAGAATAAGATAACGAGTGTATTGGCAACGCCACAGTTTAGTGGCAATTCAGCTTCCGGTAATGGTGTTATAGTCGTCGACATATACTATGATAACAAGAAGATAGGAAGTAAGGCTATAGAAGTAACCAATCTACCGGTTAGTAACCCGGGACCTTGATATAGTTTAAGGCGGAGGATTATCCCTCCGCCTTTTTATTTATGATAGGGTTCATTATTCATTATTCTGTAGCTTCTATACACTTGCTCTAAGAGTATCACCCTCATTAATTGATGTGGGAATGTCATCTTAGAAAATGATAATTTATAGTCAGCTCTTTTTAGGACTTCGTCAGACAGTCCTAATGATCCTCCGATTACAAATGTTATGTGACTTACGCCTGATATTCCAAGGTCGTCAATCTTCTTAGAAAGTTCAACTGAATCGAGCATTTTGCCGTCGATTGCGAGTGCTATTACATATGAGGTGTCGGGAATTGAATCGATTAGGCGCTTTCCTTCTTTGTCTTTGATTGCATTTTCTTCAGCTTCGCTTGCTTTGTCAGGGGTTTTCTCGTCTGATACTTCTTTTATTTCTAACTTGCAATATCGTCCGAGTCTTTTCGTGTACTCATCTATTGCGTCTCGTAAGTATTTTTCTTTTATTTTGCCGACTGTGGCTAGGGTTACTTTCATATGTGCCTCCATTTTTGTAATAACAATCATTTACAATCCGTAGCGGCGAACATTGTTCGCCATTAGTGGAGCACACTGTGCTCCGCTACGATTAAGAATAACATTATAAGATAACGAGCGCTATTCGTCAATTTTCTTGTTTTAATCTATAATTAATCGATTGATTTATCACAAATGACGATATATTTTTATTTCACTCCGATTCATTGCAAATGAAGATTATATGTACTATAATAAGTGTTCAATGAAAGGTGAAGTGTTTAATAATGGTTTTTTCAAGTATTGAGTTTATATTTCGGTTTTTACCGATTTTTCTTATATGTTATTTTATTACTCCGAAGAACTATCGTAATTTCACATTATTGATGGGAAGTTTGATTTTTTATGCTTTCGGAGAGCCTATATATGTACTTTTAATGATTGCCTCAATTATAGTCAATCATTTCTTTGCGTTAAAGATTGCAAGAAGCCAGCACCTTGGAGGTAGTGGCAAGCTTCCGCTTATATTGGCGGTGGTTTATGATTTTGCGGTCCTTTTCATTTTCAAATATTTCAATTTCGCAATATCGATTGTTAACGATATTGCGGGTGATGATATCTTATCCCCGGTCAATCTTACATTGCCTCTTGGTATAAGTTTCTATACGTTCCAGGTGGTTTCTTACGTCGCAGATGTATATATGAGAAGGTATCATCCTGACAGGAATCTATTATCATTTGCAACATATGTATGTATGTTCCCACAGCTCATAGCAGGTCCGATTGTCAACTATTATGAGGTTGCAGAGAAGTTAAGGAATCGCAAGGTCAGATATATAGAGTTAGAGTGGGGCGTGACCCTGTTTATCATGGGACTTTCGTACAAGGTATTGCTTGCCAACAAGATTGCTTCACTTTGGAATGATGTTCAGACTGCCGGAGTCTACGGTATTGACACATTTACCGCGTGGCTCGGCTCGTGGGGCTTCTCAATGCAGATATATTTCGATTTCTTCGGATATTCGCTTATGGCGATTGGATTAGGCCACATGATGGGCTTTAAGCTTCCGGGCAACTTTGCTAATCCATACGAGTCTAAGTCGGCTACAACTTTCTGGAGACGTTGGCATATGACTTTGGGTCGTTGGTTTAGAGAGTATGTTTACATTCCGCTCGGTGGCAACAGGAAGGGCAAGTTAAGAACGATATTTAATCTGTTTGTTGTATGGTCATTGACCGGCCTTTGGCATGGAGCTAACTGGAACTTTATTTTCTGGGGTATTTTTTACTTTGTTATTCTCATGCTTGAGAAGAACATTTACTTAGAGAAGATTGAGAATTCTAAGATAATCGGACACATCTACATGCTTATACTTATTCCGATTTCGTGGACGATATTCAATATTACCAATCTTGAGGATCTTAAGCTCTACCTTGCTAAGATGTTATTTATTCCTGTCAAGGGAACTGTTGATACCAGTGGAGTATTTATTAACTTCTTTGGCAAATACTGGTGGCTGCTTCTTATATGTGCAATCTGCTCGACCAGATTCCCTATGAAGTTAGTTAAGGTTGCAAGGAATACTATGACTTTAAAGGTTGTATTGCTTATACTTTTCTGGTTTAGCGTATATCAGCTTCTTAAGGGAGCCAATAACCCATTCCTGTATTTTAGATTCTAGGAGGAAGGATTTATATGTTAGATAACGAGTTTCATAGAAACTTTAGAACTTTATATAAGCTATGGCATCATTGTAAGTTGTTGATACTCATCATATTTACAACCATTCTCTTTACTGTTGCTTCGATAGTATTGGCAATCGGCGGAGAGATTGATATAACCTGGGGTGTAAAGCATCCTGCATTTGCAAGCTTTTTACTTAATGAGCAGGCGTATGATGAAGATGAGGATGACAGCTACGCTGATAGCGATTTAGATGATAGTGATGATAATGACACCGGAGATGATTTAGATGGTGCTCAATCCGGAGACGCTTCTAAAGATGCCGATTCATCATCTGATGCATCAGCTGAAGCATCGGGTGAGACTAAGGTTAAGAAGCCTACCGAGTACCAAGAGACTAAGAAGAGAAAGGTTAAATCACGATACTATAGTGATCCCGGTAAGATTGCACTTACTACTGATTATGATTATCAGGTTGCGAGTGGTGACTACTATAGTGATGCGCTCTTTATAGGTGATTCGAGAGTTGTAGGGCTTGAGACATATTCGTCTCTCAAGGACGAAGCAACATTCTTCGCGGAGGAAGGTCTTACGGTCTACACTATGATGGAGAAGAAGATTGCGACAGTTCCCGGCAGTAAGAAGAAGGTTACAATACCTACGGCGTTAAAGAGCAGAAGTTTTGGTAAGATTTATATAATGGTAGGTATCAACGAGCTTGGTACAGGTGATACCGACAGATATAAGAATCAGTATGAAGATAATATCAACAAGATAAGGAGTCTTCAGCCTAATGCCAAGATTATCATTATGAGTGTAATGAGAGTTACAGCGGCTACAGCTAAGGACCCGGTAGTCAATAATGTCAATATTAATGACAAGAATGTTGCTGCTGCTTCGTTAGCGGATGGAGTTGATATTTTCTACTTTGATATTAATCCACTCTTCATAACCAAGAAGGGTGATATAAGGAGCGAATATACTTGGGATGGAGTGCACTTAAGAGCAGAGTATTACTCTAAATGGGTTGACTTCCTTAATGAACATGGGGTATAGATTAGAGACATAAAAACGGAGCACATTCAATATGTGCTCCTTAAATATTATAATTATGAATATAAGAACTTTTTAACTGCTGAATTGAATTCAGGGTTGGATTTGGTTATTGTGTAATTCTTGCCGTTTATTATTACTACATAAGGATAGTCAGGATTGTTAAGGAGAGTTATGTACATAACTTCTTTGGAGCCTGACATAAACTGGCAATTAATGTCGTTGTTGTCGAACTTGATATCAGAATCACTAGGAAACTTCTTAAGCGAGCTTTCGTTGATTGATGATATAATCGATTTAAGACTTTCTTCTTTGGTTACGTTAGCTGCTTTAGTGCCTGAGCTTATCAATATCTTGTCCACTGACTTGGTAACGTTCTTAATCTTAGGCTTGGTTATAAATTGAATCGCAATAACCGCACATATGATAAGAAATAGAGTTGATAAGATTCTTAATATTCTATCTTTGGTAAATAGGCCCATTAGCACACCTCTATTATATTATTTTGTACTGTACCTTTGACAGCTATAACAGTATATCATATAATAATTTAAAATCAATAGTAATAGTAACACTTATTTTATTTTTTTGGAGGGTATATGAAATTTAAGAGACTATTAGTGGCATATTTAGTCATTATCATATCATTTATGATGCCGGTTAACGGCATGACTGCGACTTATGCCGCCAAACCGTCGGTTAATGCCAAGTCGTATGTTGTTATGGACGCAAGTTCTGCGGACATACTATATAAGAAGAATGCCAATAAGAAGATTTACCCGGCATCCACAGCCAAGATTATGACAGCTATGGTTGCAATCGATTCGTTAGACCTTGACAAGAAGGTTACCTATACAACTAAGATGACCAAAGCTGTAGCGTCGCCTGATATTGCGAAGCTTAACATACCGGTTGGAACCAAGTACACGGTAAGGGAGTACCTTTACATGATGCTTATGGTGTCAGATGCTTCGTCGGCTTCGGCGTTAGCGATTGCAACTTCCGGTTCCTTTGAAGCATTTTCCAAGAAAATGAATGCTAAGGCTAAGAAGCTTGGTATGACTGCGACAACATTTGACAATCCTGTCGGCCTTGATAAAGGCAACGGATATAATAAGATTAAGACGACGGCAAGAGACTTCGCGATCATGTCAAGGAAGGCGATGAGTTATCAGACGATCAGAACCATTGCCAAGACCAAGACTCACAAGGTTCCTAAGAGTAACAAGAAGCCTTCGATTTCAATAGTTAACACCAATCTGTTTTATTCCAGCTATAATTACGACAAAAACAATTATCAGGTTATCGGACTTAAGACAGGCTCTACTAAAGCGGCAGGTTTTACTATGGTTGTTGTTGGCAGAGATTACAGCAACCACGAAGTTATATGTGCGTATTTTGGTGCCAACAGTAACTACAATAGATATACCGGAATTAAGAAGCTTATGAATTACACTTTTAAGCAACATAAGGCCGGCAAGATAACGCTTCATAAAGATTTCTGGGACTCGAGATATGGAACGTGTTCTACCGCAATTAGGTTATATGCCGATAAGGGCATACTTAAATGCAATTCAAACGGTAGGTTTTATCCTAACGAAGATGTTACAAGCGCTCAGTTTACTTCATATCTTAAGGATATTGCCGGCGCAGATATTACATTTTCTAATGCCGATGTTACCTTGGGAGAGTTTTTGAAGGCGTACAATAATCATTACAATTCTGACAGAACTCTTGCAGAGCTTTTAAGTGCTAAGATATTGCCTTCTGATATGGTTCTTAATGATGATGTTAACATTACCAAGGGACAGGCGGTTTATATAGCGGCTAATCTTAAGAAAGTAGAAGATGCGGCACCTATAGTATCAAGTGATGCAATTTCAAATGTGAGTGCTGATGCTGTTAGTAAAGCGTCGCTTGATGATAGAGAGTACATTAAGGAAGCGACTAGTTCAGACGCACTAGAATTAAATGAGGAGATAGAAAATGTCGGAATCGAATAAGAGTACTACATCGTTTAAACTGAAGATTATTGCGATTGTTTCTATGTTTATAGATCATATAGGAGCTGCGATTGTTGAGAAGATTATTGATGACCCGATGGCATTTGGCGTGGGAGATGAGTTGGTTAAGGTCCTAAGGATAGCTGATGATGTATTAAGGTCTGTTGGAAGGCTTGCATTCCCTTTGTTTATATTTATGATAGCTGAGGGCTTTAAATACACCAAAAACAGACGAAACTATTTTCTTAGACTTTTGGCCTTTGCATTTATATCAGATATTCCTTTTGATCTTGGGTTCTTTCCAGAGTTTATAACGGGGTGGTTTCCTGAGACTTTCTTTGGACAGAACGTGTTCTTTACTTTAGCTTTGGGACTTGGGGCAATTATTATGATAGACAGGATAAGTGCTGTCAATCCTGATATAGAAGGAGCTAAGAAGATTAATTCTAATACTGTCAAGAGAGCGATAGGAGTTGCAGGAACTACAGCGGTCGCGCTTGTGGTGGCTGATTACATAAACTGTGATTATGGAATGTCGGGAGTTCTTGCTATCATAGCAGCTTACATTTTCAGGAACAATTACACTTCCGAAATATTAGCACCTGTCGTAGTTCTTGGAGTGTTTAATCCGGTTGAATTTATTGCGTTGTTTGATGTGGTTATTGTGGCGAATTACAGAGGCGAGAAGGGCAGAAACTTCAACAAATGGTTCTTCTATCTGTTCTACCCTGTACATCTATCGTTTCTCGTTGGAATAAGGGAACTGCTTAGGTACTTATTATAATTCTATCACTTCGACAACAGTAAGTGTGTCATCATCGACATAGAATCTAACATCATATTTATCGAAGCTTAGACCGTACCTTCTGGTGCGGTCATTTTGATATGTTGGGCGTGGATCTTCGCTTAATACTCCAATTAAAGCTTCGCGCTTGTCTTCGGCTATGATGTTTAAGAGTTCTTCGGGAAATGTTACCTTTAGCTTTAATTTCTCGACACTTGTGAATCCTTCTTTGGCATCAGGGTGACAGTCGGCATAAGGAATGTAAGGCTTGATATCGTATATAGGTGTGCCGTCAAGCATATCGACTCCACTTACATATAAGAGTGGACCTTCATTTGCATCGTAATCGATCTTGTCTAACTTAACTGACGATAGCCCTAGATTGTTAGGCCTAAAAGGTGATCTTGTAGCAAATACCCCCATCCTTGTGTTACCACCTAATCTCGGCGGCTTGACAGTTGCCGAAAATGTATCTCTCTTGGCTTTTGAGAATTCCCATATTATCCAAATGTAATTGAAGTCCTCTAACCCCCTGAAAGCGTCATGCAATCTGTATTCAGGCTCGAACTTGATTACACCTGTTGCTTCTTTTACAAGACCGCTCTGTCTTGGAATCCCAAACTTCTCGTTAAAATCTGTATGTATATATGCTATTGGTTTCATAGTATTCCTCCGATAATATGAGTATAGCATATAATTATGAAGCGGTGTACCGATTTTGACAAAAGAGTAGATGTGTGGTACTATTTTTTGAGTTAAATGTATATATTTATTACAAGTGAGGTGTGTTGTTGTGGCAGAGAATAATAATGAGAATAATAACGAGAAGAGTGGCAATAAGAGGTTTATTGCGGTGATTGTAGCTATCGTGATCGTAGTTGCAGCGATTGTAACCTGTGCTATTATTGTTGGCAATAAGAATAAGTCTTCTAAACCGGCTGACAGTACCACTGAAGAAGTTGAGGCAGAGGATGGCGAGGACGCATCTGAAGATGCTGACGAAGAGGAAGAAGAGGACAGTTATCTTGAGGAAGATCAGGTTATGTATGACGACATCATTTACCGCGTGGATAAGAGTGCTAATACGGCATTTGTTGAGAGCTGCGAGATTTATGATCCTAAGGACGTAGTTATAAGAGATACTGTTGAATTAGACGGAACTGAGTATCCTGTTACTTCTATAAATGATTCTGTTTTTAACGGATTTGATACAATACTTAGTGTAGTGCTTGGAGAGAACATTGAGAATGTGGCGGATGATGCATTTTATTCTTGCTACAGTCTTAAGAGTGTAAGCTCAGACGCTAAACTAAAGACAATTGGTGCCAACGCCTTCAGCGCGTGCGATGAGCTCGATAAGGTTTTGCTTAACGAAGGTTTAGAGTACATAGGTGATGACGCGTTTAGCGCTGACCCGTTGTTAACTGAGATTACACTTCCTTCGACTATCGATACATTGGGAGCCACAGTGTTTATGGACTGCGAGAAGTTATCCAAGGTAACATTGACCGACGGTATCTCAGTACTTGGAGATGGAATGTTTACCAACTGTTACGAGATTAAGTCAATTACAATTCCTTCCTCTATTAAGAAGATTCCGGAGGAGTGCTTCTGGTCTTGCGAGGGACTAAAGGGCGCGTTTGAGATACCGGCATCAATTAAAGAAGTCGGAGACAATGCGTTTTACGATACATACATCACGGAGCTTAAAGTTCCTATGGGTATTCTTCCTGCTGATGACAGTCAATTCTCAGGGTTTGATGGAATGGATGATCTTGTCACAATCAAGGTTCCTGCCGCTGAGAAGAAGAAGTATGATGAATACTACGACGGTTACGACGTTAAAGTAGTTACGTACTAATATAGAGGTTTATTGAAGAGCACTTGATCGTGCTCTTCTTTTACTATTGACTTTTAAGTTGTGAAAATGATATAATCTCATTTGTTGTAACTTGGCAACATTTGCGGATATGGCGGAATCGGCAGACGCGCCAGCTTCAGGTGCTGGTGGTAGCAATACCGTGCAAGTTCAAGTCTTGTTATCCGCATTTAAGTAAATGGTCTTACTAAAGGCTTCCTTATATGGAAGTCTTTAATTTTGATAAGACTACTTAATGTTATAAATAGGAGGCTATTATGACTACTGCAATTATTATGATAGTTATTGTTCTATATCTTGGAATAATGATAGCTATCGGAGCACATTTTACCAAAACCAACAATTCTGCTGATGATTTCTACTTGGGCGGAAGAAAGCTTGGACCATTAGTTACGGCGATGAGTGCTGAGGCGAGCGATATGAGTTCTTATCTTTTGATGGGACTTCCGGGTCTCGCTTACCTTACAGGTTTGGCTGACGTAGGTTGGACAGCGATTGGTTTGGCTGTTGGTACTTATGTTAACTGGCTTATTGTTTCGAGAAGAGTTAGAAGATACAGTCATCAGCTTGATGCAATCACAATTCCTGATTTCTTCGCTAAGAGATACAAGGATGACAAGAACCTTCTTACACTCCTTGCTGCTATCGTAATATTTGTATTCTTTGTTCCATATACAGCGAGTGGTTTTGCAGCTTGCGGTAAGCTTTTTAACAGCTTGTTTGGAGTTGATTATCTTACTGCGATGATTATCTGTGCAATTATTATCGTTATATATACTACTTTGGGTGGTTTCCTGGCTGCGTCAACAACAGACCTTATTCAGAGTATTATTATGACTATTGCTTTGTTTATAGTTATTGTGTACGCGTGTGTTCAGGCAGGCGGAATAGGTGATGTTATTGCAAATGCCAAAGGCCTTGCGGGATATTTTGAATTTACCCACACTCATGACCCTGAGGCTAATCAGAGTCTTCCTTACGGTGCGCTTACTATAGTGTCAACACTTGCTTGGGGACTTGGTTACTTTGGTATGCCGCATATTCTTCTTAGATTTATGGCTACCAAGGAAGAACAGAAGCTCACGATGTCTAGAAGAATCGCAACTGTATGGGTAGTGATTTCTATGGGAATCGCTGTGATGATTGGTATTGCAGGACGTGCGATGAGCGGTAACGGCAAGCTTGATGTGTTAACAGGTAACAACAGTGAGACTATTCTTATTAAGATATCTGACTTGTTAACTTCTCATGGTGTGCTTCCTACAATAATAGCCGGAATTATCTTATCCGGAATTCTTGCAGCTACAATGTCAACAGCAGACAGTCAGCTTCTTGCTGCTTCTTCAGCTGTTTCACAGAATATAATGGTAGATTTCTTTAAAGTTAAACTTAGCAATAAACAGGCGGTATTGATTGCAAGATGTACCGTGCTTGTTCTTAGTATAATTGCAGTATTCCTGGCTAGGGATCCTGACAGTTCTGTGTTTAAGATTGTATCATTTGCATGGGCGGGATTTGGAGCAGCTTTTGGACCGGCGATGCTTCTTGCTTTATATTGGAAGAGAAGTAATAAATGGGGTGCATTAAGTGGAATGCTCGTAGGTGCCGTGATGATATTTGTATGGAAGTTCGCAGTTAGACCACTTGGTGGTATGTGGGATATTTATGAGCTTCTTCCTGCATTTGTACTTGCATTGATTGGCAATATCGTTGTGAGTCTCATAACAGCTAAGCCTGATGATGAGATAGTAGAAGGCTTTGATGAGATGGCTAATATTTCTTCTATTGAATAGTTGATTCGGGGCTTTTTAGCCCCGTTTGGATTTTGGAGGGCAATATGATTAAGCTTTTTATAGGAATTGCGCTTACAATACTAAATTACGATATTAATATTTCTGGGCATGTGATAGGTGTATTCCCACATTTTCTGGGATTTCTGTTAATCGTACTTTCGATAAATGAATTAGAGAAGAAGGACGATGCATTTGAACGAGTTATGCTTCCGTCTTATGTGATGTTGGTTTACTCGCTTGCATTTTATATGGCTAAGTCTTTTGGGGCGAGTTTTTATTTAGAGAGTCATGTACCGTATCTTTTGTATTTTATTCAGTTATTAGAGACTATAGGCACAATGCTTGTAATATACTTTGTGTTATTTGGAGTTACTCACTACGAGCACAGACTTAGAATTGATGTCGGCGCCAAGAAAATGCAGACTATGTGGAAGGTGCTTGGAATAGGATACATCTTATACTACGTTGGATACATGACTGTTTTGATGTATGGCGGTGCAGCGGATCCTTCTAATACAGAGTCGCTTGCTAAGAATGTATTGCCTGCATTTATGTTGTTTCAGGGACTTAATGGAGTTAAGAATATAGCTGTTGTTGTTTTTATTTTCATGCTTTATAAGCTTACAATGAAGCTGAAGAGCAGGATGGATTAGGAGATATTATGTGGATTGCTGATCAATGGCGTGATTACGAAGTATTAGACACATCTAATGGCGAGAAGCTCGAGAGATGGGGCGACTATATCCTTGTGAGACCGGACCCGCAGGTTATATGGGATACTCCTCATGAGCACCCTATGTGGAAGAAGAAGAATGCGCACTATCATAGAAGTAAGAAAGGCGGCGGAGAATGGGAGTTTTTCGATTTGCCTAAGACCTGGGAGATTGAGTACAAGGATCTTAAGTTCAGATTGCAGCCGTTTAGCTTCAAGCACACAGGTCTTTTCCCGGAACAGGCTGTCAATTGGGATTGGTTTTCTTCTATAATAAAGGAAGCTGTATCAAAAGGTCGAGAGGTTAAGGTGCTGAATCTCTTCGCCTACACAGGCGGTGCAACTATAGCTGCGTTAAATGCCGGAGCTAAGGTTACACATGTTGACGCCTCTAAAGGTATGGTTAATTGGGCTAAAGAAAATGCTGCGCTTTCGGGACTGATTGACGCACCTGTCAGATGGTTGGTTGATGATTGTGTCAAGTTTGTCGAGCGTGAGATTAGAAGAGGCAATACATATGACGCTATAATTATGGATCCGCCTTCTTATGGAAGGGGACCTAAGGGCGAGATATGGAAGATAGAAGACAGTATATATCCATTTATTAAGCTTACCACCAAGATTCTTAAGAAGGATCCTCTCTTCTTTCTTGTCAATTCTTACACAACCGGACTTCAGCCCGGTGTGTTAAGTTACATGATTAATACGGAGATTGTTTCTCGTTTCGGAGGACATGTCATTTCTGAGGAGATTGGACTACCGATTAAAGACAGCAATCTTGTCCTTCCATGCGGTTGCAGTGGAAGGTGGACGATATGAATATAGCGATATACGTTCTTTTGATTGATATCAGCATTGTGTTTATCGGAGCGGGATTGAGCCGGTGAAGAGCAAAAGATGATTTTTTTGTATTTTTTTAAATTTTTCCTTGCATTTTCTTGATTATTATTATATACTACCAAATGTTGTGACCTTGATAGCGATGAAGCGTGAGGTTGCTGCCCGTGAGGCAGGTTTTCCGTGGAGCGAGTCAAGTTTTAAACTGGCGACAAGTCACTGTACAAAGTTAACAATCTGCGTAAGGGCAGATATGACGTGCGTTTTCATTTCGTTGCATTTTATGAAACGCCCGGGTAAGTGTACAGTCACCGCTTGTCGTACCGCAAAGTACGAAAAGGAGGCGACTTTTTTTATGGCAAGTCAGAACGTAATGAGAATTACATTAAAGGCATATGATCACAAGATCATTGATGCTGCTGCCAAGAACATCGTGGAGGCCGTTACTAAGGCCGGATCTAAGGTAAGTGGTCCAGTACCAATGCCTACTAAGAAGGAGGTAGTTACTATCCTTCGTGCTGTACATAAGTACAAAGATTCACGCGAGCAGTTCGAGCAGAGGACTCATAAGAGACTTATTGATGTAATCAACCCAAGCAAGAAGACTGCCGATGTTTTACAGGGTATGGATTTACCAGCCGGTGTAGACATCAGTATCAAGATGAAGTAATTCATCACTAACATTTTCATTTTTACAAAATATCCTTAAGGGTTAAGATATAGGGTCCAAGCTTTCTTATATAGATAAGAGACCAAGTATTCCGTATTTTAACATCTAGGATGATTGCAAATAGCAATCCGCTGTAGATTACATAGGAGGAATTAAACATGAAGAAAGCGATTTTAGCAACTAAGGTCGGCATGACTCAGGTTTTTGACGAGGACGGAGTTTTGACAGCTGGAACAGTATTACAGGCTGGTCCTTGTGCGGTAACTCAGGTCAAGACAGTTGAGAATGACGGCTACAGTGCAGTTCAGGTTGGCTTCGCTGAGAAGCGCGAGAATCTTGTGAACAAGCCACAGAAGGGACACTTCGATAAGGCTGGCGTATCTACTAAGAGATATGTTCGCGAGTTCCGTTTTGAGAATTCAGAGGAATATGAGTTAGGTCAGGAGATCAAGGCTGACATATTCGCTGAGGGAGACAAGGTTGATGCTACAGCAACCTCTAAGGGACACGGTTATGCAGGCGCAATCAAGCGTCACGGTTTTGCTAGAGGTCCTGTTACTCACGGTTCTAAGCATCACAGACATACCGGTTCTTCCGGATGTGCAACAGATCCTGGTAAAGTATTTAAAGGTAAGAAGATGGCCGGACATTTCGGTTGCAAGCGTACCACAATCCAGAATCTTGAAGTTGTAAGAGTAGACGCAGAGAAAAACATTATTTTGGTTAAGGGTTCTGTGCCAGGACCAAAGAAGTCCTTAGTAATGTTGAAAGAGACTGTAAAGTCTGGTAAGTAAGACTAAGGAAGGAGGAACTTTTGAGATGGCATCTGTATCTGTATACAATATAGAAGGTAAAGAAGTTGGCAATATCGAGCTTAACGACGCTGTATTTGGTGTTGAGGTTAATGAGCACCTTGTACATATGGCTGTTGTAAGTCAGCTTGCTAACAAGAGACAGGGCACACAGAGCGCTAAGACACGTTCAGAAGTACGTGGTGGCGGTAGAAAGCCTTGGAGACAGAAAGGAACCGGTCATGCAAGACAGGGTTCTACACGTAGTCCTCAGTGGACTGGCGGTGGTGTTGTATTTGCACCAAAACCAAGAGATTATTCTTTCAGACTTAACAAGAAGGAGAGACAGGCTGCATTAAAGTCTGCATTTACTTCAAGAGTTCAGGAAGATAAGTTTAAAGTACTTGACGAGCTTAAGCTTGATGAGATCAAGACCAAGAATGTACAGAACATTCTTAACAACCTTGACACATCTAAGGCATTAATCATTACAGCTAGCAATGATGATAAGAATCTTATTCTTTCAGCTCGTAACATCGCAGGCGTTAAGACTGCATTTATCTCATCTGATGAGAGTGGTGTCAGCAGCAATATTAATGTTTATGACATCTTGAAATATGATACCGTTATCGCTACTAAGGATGCGGTAGCTAAGATTGAGGAGGTGTACGCATAATGGCAGCGATTAAGTATTATGACGTAATATTAAAGCCTGTTATTACTGAGAAGTCTATGAATGCTATGGGCGAGAAGAAATACACATTCTTAGTTCACCCAGAGGCTAACAAGTCTCAGATTAAGGAAGCTGTTGAGAAGATGTTTGACGGCGTTAAGGTTTCTAAGGTTAACACCATGAATCAATCAGGCAAGACCAGAAGACGTGGAATGGTTTACGGCAAGACTGCTAAGACCAAGAAGGCAATTGTACAGTTAACCTCTGAGAGCAAGGATATCGAGATCTTCGAGGGACTGTAATCAAGAGATTGCAGACTATACGCATTTAAGCGTGATAATAAATAGGAATGAATGAAAGGAGTGTACATCATGGGAATTAAGAAATATGGCCCATACACACCTTCGAGAAGAAACATGACAGGTCTTGACTTCGCAGAGATCACTAAGGCAACTCCTGAGAAGTCACTCACCGTTTCTTTGAAGAAGAACGCTGGTCGTAATAACCAGGGTAAGATAACTGTTAGACACCATGGCGGTGGATCTAGAAGAAAGTATAGAATTATTGATTTTAAGCGTAACAAGGATGGAATTCCTGCAACTGTTACAGCTATTGAGTACGATCCTAATCGTACAGCTAATATCGCACTTATCACTTATGCTGATGGAGAGAAGAGCTACATTATCGCTCCTAACAAGCTTGAGGTTGGTGCAACATTGATGAATGGACCTGAGGCTGAGATCCGTATCGGTAACTGCCTTCCATTAGAGAACATCCCTGTTGGTACTGAGGTACACAACATCGAGATGATTCCTGGTAAGGGCGGACAGATGGTTCGTGCAGCAGGTAACGCAGCACAGTTGATGGCTAAGGAAGGCAAGTATGCAACCCTTCGTCTTCCATCAGGTGAGATGCGTATGGTTCCTATCAAATGTAGAGCAACTGTTGGTACCGTTGGTAATGTTGAGCACGGCCTTGTTAAGATTGGTAAAGCCGGACGTAAACGTCATATGGGTATCCGCCCTACAGTTCGTGGTTCGGTTATGAACCCTAATGACCA
>CAMVPR010000004.1 GCA_947169385.1 uncultured Lachnospiraceae bacterium
TTCCAATAACTGCATAAGCATCGTAATCTGCTACCGCCTTAACTATAGGAGCAAGCGCCCTAATTGCTTCAACGTTGGTAGCAAGAACTTCATCTCTGTCCTTCTGTCGCATCTCGTTGGTCACTCCTGCTAAATATGCGGCAAATGAAGCAGAGCCCCATGCAGATGGTGTAAGCGGAGTATCCATATTGCTTATGGTTCCGATAATGTACTTGAGCATTGTCCTGTCATCAACATCAAATTTCTCAACATATTCCGCAGCAGCTTCAAATACCTTAAATGTATCTTCAAGATTAGGATCTCTATATGAAGTGAAGAAACTGTTCCCAAATCTGCCAAATGTACATCCACAGCCATAAGCTCCACCCTTAACTCTAACGTTCATCCAGAGATATTCATACGAGAATATAACCTTTAGCACGTTAAGCGCACCGGTGTACTTGTATCCCTTCTCAATAAAGTTACCGGCTGAGGCAACATACTGAACCTGAGAAGAAGTCTTGAATCCCTCGTTGTCAGGAGTAAGAACCATAGAAGGAATATTCTCGCTTTCCATATCTTCGTATAAATCCTTAACAAGCAACTCAACAGGTGCCTTAAGACGCTTTAATACGTCCTCCTCATCTCCTGCAGTAATACTTATAGTAAGATGATTCTTGGTAAATAAATATCTTCTGCAAGTATTAAGGTCTACCTTAAGCTGCTCAATTCTCTCATCGAAATGCTCAGACAAATCAACAAGGTACTCGTAATAACCCATGTAATCGGTTAAGTCCTTAAACTTAGAACCCTCATCAAATCTAGAGCTTGCCCTATTAGCCATAGCCAAGTGACCCGTTGAAACGAGTTCCTGCTTAACTCCCAATCTCTGCTCATTAACAATCTGTCTGATTCTCTTGTCATCTGTAAACTTACTTGTAAACAGAACCTCTCTGATAAGTTCAAAAGCCTTGTCAATCTGGTCATCCATAAACTTAACTCTTGCAGCAAAGTAAGCACCAAACTGACCCTTTAACTCAACATTCTTATATGTTGCACTTCCCATCGATACACCACCGGTGTAAAGATTGAACTCACTGTTAAGATCCTGATAAGTGTAATGCTCTGTATCTACCTCTCTTAAAAGGCTGATAAACAGGCTTGATACAGGAATAAGATCAACCGGCAAAGACTTCATATCAAAGCAAATGCTGAGATAAGAGATTCCATTTGTAAATATCGGTTGATGACAAACCTTAACTCCACAAACCTCTTTCACAATATTAGAAAACGGTCTAATCTTTGGTTCCAAGTCAGAAAGTTTAAGAAGAGGTATCTTCTTTATGTCTTCTTCTGAGTCCTCTCTATCCTGGAATATCTTAAGATCTTCGGTCGCTTTAACCATTGCCTCTAATTCTTCATTGGACATGGAAGCCTTAAGGTCAGCAAGTTTCTTGGCAACTCTCTCATCCTCAACTTTGGTAAGTCCCTTCTCAGGCTTCATAACAACCAAAGATGCGTGAGTATTATCTAATATATATTCTTGAATGATATCTTCGAAAAATGTTGTGTCAATCTTCTCTCTAAGCTCTTTAAAGACATCCTCAAGCTCCATATGATCAAATACTGCTTCATCATCATATAACCAGCTTCCAAACATCTTAAGACCATACATAAGTCCCTTTGGATATTGACCAAAGTTAGCCTCTCTATACTGGAATTCAAACAGGTTGATTGAAGCCTTGATTGCCTTCTTATCAAGTCCTGACTCGACAAGATTATTAAGCGTATCTCTTATCACCTTAACAAAGTCTTCACTCTTAGCAGCATCCGTATTAGAAGCAATAATAGAGAAGAAAGGCTGCGCTATATCTCCCTCATACTGAGAGTATATATCCTGACCAATCCCTGCTTCTAACAAAGCTTCACGAAGTGGTGCTCCCGGCTGAGTGATCAATATATAATCAAGTACTGTCATTGCAAGTCCCAGTTTCACATCAGTACTTGAACCGATTGAAACATTGTAACTTAAGTATGACTTGTCCTTATCGTCCTCTTCAGATGCAATAGCGTAAGTCTTCTCTGACCTTACCATCTCGTCAAATGCAATCTGGTAACCAATCTTAGAATCCACCTCGAGATAATCGTATTTAGAGAGGTACTCCTCATCTATAAACTTAAGTTTCTCCTCTACGTCCATATCTCCGTAAAGATAAATATAAGAGTTAGATGGATGATAATAAGTCTTATGAAACTCAATAAACTCCTCGTATGTGAGATCAGGAATGTATTTAGGATCTCCGCCCGATTCAAAAGAATAAGTGGTGTCAGGATAAAGAGTAGACATATTAAACCTGTCAAGAACCGACTCAGGACTTGAATAAACACCCTTCATCTCGTTATATACAACACCGTTATAGATAATATCTGAATCGGTGGAATCAAGCTCGTAGTGCCATCCTTCCTGTCTCATAATCTCAGGATATTTGTAAATGTTTGGGTGAAATACCGCATCAAGATACACATCCATAAGATTCTGAAAATCCTGATTGTTACAGCTTGCAACAGGATATACAGTCTTGTCAGGATATGTCATTGCGTTAAGAAATGTGTTAAGTGAGCCCTTAGCAAGCTCTACAAATGGATCCTTGATAGGAAACTTATCAGAACCACAAAGTACGCTGTGCTCCATAATATGAGGAACTCCGGTATTGTTGTAGACAGGGGTTCTGAATCCAATCGTAAACACCTTATTGTCGTCGTCATTTGAAATAACTGCTACTCTAGCCTTGGTCTTGGTATGCAAAAAAACGTAACCGACACCGTTGACATTAGGTAAATCTTCAATAGCTTTAAGTGTATATGCTCCATATTCCTGTCCTATGTTATCGTACATATCTAACCTCCTATTTAAAACGCAATAAACGTCAAGCTATCACAATAGCAATAGCCTGACGCTGGTGTTACTTAAATCTTATATTACTCTACACTGTAGTTAGGTGCTTCCTTGGTAATCTGAATATCATGTGGATGACTCTCCTTTAAAGAAGCGGCAGAAATCTTAACGAACTGACCTTTCTCCTTTAATTCCTCGATAGTTCTTGCACCGCAATATCCCATACCTGAACGAAGTCCTCCAACTAACTGGAATACTGTATCTTCTACGCTGCCCTTGTATGCAACACGTCCTTCAACTCCCTCAGGAACAAGCTTCTTAGCGTTAGCCTGGAAGTATCTGTCCTTAGAACCGTTCTCCATAGCTGCGATTGAACCCATACCTCTATATACCTTGTACTTACGTCCCTGATAAAGCTCGTAATCTCCAGGGCTCTCGTCGCATCCCGCAAACATGCTACCCATCATACAAACGTTAGCACCTGCTGCGATAGCCTTAGTGATATCGCCTGAGTACTTGATACCACCGTCTGCGATAACAGGAATACCTGCAACAGAAGCAGCCTCATATGCTTCCATAATTGCAGTAATCTGTGGAACACCGATACCTGCAACAACACGAGTGGTACATATAGAACCAGGTCCGATACCAATCTTAACCGCATCTACACCTGCATCTATCATTGCCTGTGTTCCTGACTTGGTTGCCACATTACCTGCAATAACCTGAAGATCAGGGAACTTCTCTTTAATAAGTGAAAATGTCTTAAGTACGTTAGCAGAATGTCCATGAGCTGTATCAATAACAACACAGTCTACCTTAGCTTTAACAAGCTCTCCGACTCTGTCTGCAATATCAGGAGTTACACCAACAGCAGCTCCGCAGAGAAGACGGCCTTGCGAATCCTTAGCAGATAATGGATACTTAATCTGCTTCTCAATATCTTTAATAGTGATAAGTCCCTTAAGATTGTAATTGTCATCAACAATCGGAAGCTTCTCTTTTCTTGCAGCAGCCAGGATCTTCTTAGCTTCTGAAAGTGTGATACCTTCCTTAGCTGTTACAAGCCCTTCAGAGGTCATAACCTCTCCGATCTTTCTTGTGTAATCTTCCTCAAACTTAAGGTCGCGGTTAGTGATAATACCAACCAACTTGCCGTTATCAACGATAGGAACACCACTGATTCTGAACTTAGCCATAAGGTCGTCCGCATCTGATAATGTGTTCTCTGCCGTAAGTGAAAATGGATCTGTAATTACTCCGTTCTCTGAACGCTTAACCTTGTCAACTTCCTCAGCCTGTGCTGCAATTGACATGTTCTTGTGAATAATACCTATACCACCCTGTCTCGCCATAGCGATAGCCATGCGATGCTCTGTAACTGTGTCCATACCCGCACTCATAAGAGGTATGTTGAGCTTAATCTTCTGGGTTAACTTAGTCTCTAAGTTAACCTCGTTAGGAATAACCTCAGAATAGCCCGGAACTAAGAGTACATCATCAAATGTAATTCCTTCGCCGATAATCTTACCCATCTCTTTCTCCTTCTTTCTTTATAATTCATTAACAATTAGATATAATGTATGATGATAACAAATGTTACAGAAAAAATCAACAAGCATTATTACTATATTATAATATTTTTTTGTTATATTTTTATACACCGCGAAAATACTGATAAATTAGCGGTATCTGTTATCTGTAACAGTAAAAGTATATGTGTCGCTGCCTATAACGAAATTACTCTCAACCCCCAGCTTAAATACACCCTTCTTAACCTGTTTGCCTGATTCGTCTTTAAACTGTCCGTCTTCTACAGTAAATTCTATCGTACCATCATGAGATATCTTGTCGATATATAGACTTGTATCACATATCTTAATTGTCTCATGAGATAAATACTCCTGCTCAAGCACAACAATCCCGGATGAAGGATTGACATAATCTTCATCCGTTGATGTCTCAATATAGTCTTCACCGGTAACCTTAAGTGTAGCCCATGTATTCTTAAGCATATAATCGTGAATCCCATATGTCACCACACCGGTAAATATAACACCTAGAATCAATACAATTGATACAATCTTAAGTACAGTCTGTCTCATACCCTCTCACCTAATCCCTCTTAAACAACAAATGATAATATATCTTGAGGACTGTCTGCTATATAGGTAGCACCTGCGTTATTCAGTTCTTCATAAGAACCGTAACCATACGTCACACCTACAGACTTAACACCTACGTCATTGGCAGCTTCGATGTCATAGCGTCTGTCGCCCACCATAACTACATTTGCCAAATCTGTTATCCCCTCTTCCTCGAGTGCTCTCTTTATAAGAAATGACTTGTTAGATACCCTGGACTCTTCGAAAGGTCCCACAACTCTGTCGAAATACTCACTTAGACCAACGTGTTTAACGACATCTACTGCGTAAATCTGTGGCTTAGAAGTTACAACAATGAGCTTAACTCCCGAATCCTTAATCTTTCCAAGGACATCCTTAATGCCCTCGTAAGGTGGTGCATCAAACATTCCACCTGCTGTATAATACTCTCTATAGTACTTAATCGCCTCGGTCGCCTTCTCTTCATCAAATCCAAAGAAGTCTGTAAATGAATTGTAAAGTGGCGGTCCTATAAGCCTTAGCTCCTCTTCCCTTGAATTAAGCTTAATTCCGTACTTATCGAGAGCATATCTATATGATGCTAGTATCCCGAACTCAGACTGCGTAAGCGTCCCGTCAAGATCAAAAAATGCGTATTTAAACATATGATTAACTCTTTCTATATTCGTAGCGGAGCACAGTGTGCTCCACAAATAAATTCACCCTAAATCGTAAGGTGTCACCTGGTATACATAATAATTGAGCCAATTGTAATAAAGTGTATTGGCATGGCATCTCCAGGTCTTGCTAGGATGATTATCCGGATCATCATCAGGATAATAATTCTCAGGTATATCAGGATCAAGTCCTCTGGCAATATCCCTTCTATACTCGCTGTCAAGCGTCATAACATCATACTCCGGATGCCCGGTCACAAATATATTCTTACCCTCATCTCCGATGATAAGATAAGCGCCGTGATTCTTAGAATCTGCAACTATCTCAAGACGGTCATTGGCCTTGATTGCAGCCCTCGAAGCCTCAGTATATCTTGACTGTGGTGCCATAAAAGTATCATCAAATCCTCTTACAAGAGGAGTCTTCCTGTGATATGTCTTATATCTGTAAACTCCTGAAAGCTTCTTAGGGAGGTTAAGCTTAGGTATGCCATAACGATAGTAAAGTCCCGCCTGAGCTCCCCAGCATATATGAATCGTAGAAGTAACATTTGTCTCCGACCAATCCATAATCTCCTTCAACTCATCCCAGTACTCAACATCCTCGAAATCCATCTTCTCAACAGGAGCACCGGTAATCATCAAACCGTCAAATTTTCTTGATTTAATCTCGTCAAATGTAGAATAAAACCTCTCAAGATGTTCTTTATCAGTGTGCTTACTCTCATAAGACCTGGTCCTTATAAGAGTAATATTAAGCTGCAAAGGAGTGTTAGAAAGGCTTCTAAAAAGATCAAGCTCCGTACTCTCCTTAAGCGGCATAAGATTAAGAATAAGAATCTCAAGCGGACGAATATCCTGACTCATCGCACGATTCTCATCCATAACAAATATATTCTCATCCTCTAATATCTTCTTAACCGGTATATCATTGTCTATTCTTATAGGCATATCATCACCTCATTTTAGTCAAATAATCTCGCTTCCCTTAAAACAAGCTTCTTATTCTTACTCCAGATTCCTTTGAACTGACTCTGTGGAACCGGATTGCAGTACCTTCCAACCTCAATGGTAATGCTAGGCACCTTCTTGGTATACATAAAATACTCTCTTAAATTGCCGTATCCACTTGAACCATAACCAACAGCCTCGCTCGCTAAATACTTGGTCGTATTCTTGGCAACTTTATACATCCTCTTGGTATTCTTATAAGCTGCAGCACTGGACCTTATACCACCAAATATAATGCTTCCCATGGTATGATAGTTAACAGCGCCCTTAAGCCCCTTAGACTTAAGACTGGTGATAAGTTTAGAGATAGCTCTCGTCTCCTTCTCACTTGAAGCCTTGGCACCGGAATAGCCTTCCTGTCCCCTTATTCCACGCCTTCTAAACTTATATGCGTAGTTGCGATTAAGATCAACACCTCTGGCATTGGACTTCCACTGCCTTGAATATCCCGGCATCTTCTTAAGCTTGGCTCTTAACGTCTTGTTCCTGATAGAATTAAACCCGCTCTGGGATATAGTGACACCGTCAGGATTGGCCATAGGTACAAAATGAATACATATATTATCTAGAGTTGCTGAAACACTCTTGCCGTCAATCTTACTGTAATAATTCTGCAAGTAATACTCAATCTGCGACATAGTAACAACCGTAGTCATATACTCTCTCGCGTGAATTGAAGCCACGACCATAAGAGACTTCTTGGCGTTAGGATTACCGACTGTAACATCGTAAAGATTGCGGTTATCCTCACTCTTACCAAAGACATGAGACTTAACAATACCATGATAATTCTTACAAAGGAGTGCAATATCTCCCTTCATCTCAGTATATGTATACTTCTGATGTCCGGTCGCAACAATCTTAGCGTTCTTAAATGTGATTGAATTCTCTAATCCTTTAATAATGCCATCGCCACTTACATAATAACTTGCGTCCCTTGATGCATCTGACGAAGCCTCCATAGAAGCGTTGGTATCCATAACAGGAACAATCTTATACTCGTAGGTCTTGCCGTACTTAACAGAAGAATCAGTATACTTACATTCATATACAAATGAAACCAGCTTATAAGAGGCGCTCGGAGCCTTCTTATATACCAGATATCCTGTAGCTTGATATACGCCCGTCCAACTGACAACAACCTTACTCTTACCATGTGCTGTAAGATAGATGCTGTCAACCTTACTAGCCTCACTAAAAGGAGCATCTGACGAAGCCTCCGATGACGCTTCTGCACTTGATATATCTACGCTTACAGCTTCAGTTGTTGAAACCTCGGTAGTCATAACCTCCGTTGTAACTTCTGTCTTGACCTCACTCGTGGCTTTATAAGCATCAGAAGACACAGCATCATCAGATGCATCAGCACTTACCGTAGCAGCGCTCGAATCTCCCGAAGCCTCCTCGGCATAAACCATATTAAAAGAAGTTGCAATTATTGCAAATGCAATAACAAGTGCCACTATCCTTTTAAACCTCTTCATCATCTTCTCTCTTATCCTTCTAAATTAATTAGGGGCCGATAAAATCGACCCCCGATAAAGTGTCTATAAATTACATCTTCTCAGAAAGCTGAAGATTAATTCTTCCCATTCTGTCAACCTCTAAGACTTTAACCTTAACCTTGTCTCCGATGTTAACAACATCCTCAACCTTCTCAACTCTATCTTTAGAGAGCTTAGAAATATGAATCAATCCATCCTTGTTAGGAGCTAACTGCACGAAAGCACCGAAGTTCATAATTCTTACAACTTCACCTTCATAAACTGCGCCAACTTCGATAGGATCAACTATAGAACGAATAATCTTATATGCCTTATCCATGCCTTCCTGCTCTACGCCACAGATAAATACAACACCCTCTTCGCTGATGTCAATCTTAACTCCGGTCTCCTCGATAATCTTGTTGATTGTCTTACCGCGCTGACCGATAACCTCGCTAATCTTCTCAACATCAACCTTAGTCTGAATAATCTTAGGTGCGTACTCTCCAACGTGATCTCTAGGCTCAGCAATTGCATTGCTCATACACTCATCCATGATGAAGTTACGAGCCTCATGAGCACGACGGATAGCCTCCTCAACGATAGGACGGGTAAGTCCGTGAATCTTGATATCCATCTGGATAGCACTGATACCATCATGAGTACCGGTTACCTTAAAGTCCATATCTCCGAAGAAATCCTCTAAGCCCTGAATATCTGTAAGCACAAGATAATCATCATCAGTATCTCCGGTAACCAGACCACAAGAAATACCTGCAACCATATCCTTAAGAGGAACACCGGCTGCCATCAATGCCATACATGAAGAACATGTAGAAGCCATAGATGTTGAACCGTTAGACTCAAATGTCTCTGATACTGAACGAATAGCGTATGGGAACTCTTCCTCTGAAGGAAGTACAGGAATCAATGCTCTCTCTGCTAACGCACCATGTCCAATCTCACGACGTCCAGGTCCTCTTGAAGGCTTGGTCTCACCAACTGAGTATGAAGGGAAATTGTAATGATGGATGTAACGTTTCTTGGTTACATTATCATCAAGACCGTCTACCTTCTGTGCCTCTGAAAGAGGTGCCAATGTAACTACGTTACAGATCTGTGTCTGTCCACGAGTGAACATTGCTGAACCGTGTACTCTAGGAATAAGGTCGATCTCAGCAGACAAAGGTCTGATCTGATCGATTGCTCTTCCGTCAGGACGCTTGTGATCCTTCAAAATCATCTTACGAACTGTCTTCTTCTGATACTGATAAACAGCATCTCCTAAGAGTGCAAGATACTCTTCATTATCTGCAAATGCTTCCTCTAACTTAGCGGTTACATTTCTGATGTTCTCTTCTCTAACCTGCTTCTCGTCTGTAAATACAGCCTTCTCCATCTCCTCAGGAGGAACGATCTCTTTAATCTTGTTGAACATCTCCTCAGGAATTACATAGTGCTCATACTCGTGCTTGGTCTTACCACATGTAGCAACAATGTTCTCAATAAACTCAATAATTGTCTGGTTAACATCATGACACTTGTAGATAGCCTCGATCATCTTGTCGTCAGGAATTAAGTTAGCACCTGCCTCAATCATGATAACCTTCTCTTTGGTAGAAGCAACTGTGAGCTTTAAGTCTCCTGATGCCCACTGCTCCTGAGTAGGGTTAACGATGAACTCTCCATCGATCATACCCATCTGTGTCATTGCACAAGGTCCGTCAAAAGGAATATCTGAAATACATGTAGCAATTGATGAACCGAGCATAGCAACAAGCTCAGGTCTGCAATCAGGATCAACACTCATAACAAGGTTGTTAAGAGTTACATCATTACGATAATCCTTAGGGAACAAAGGACGCATAGGTCTATCGATAACGCGGGCTGTAAGAACTGAGTTCTCAGAAGCCTTACCCTCACGCTTATTGAATCCTCCAGGAATCTTACCTACTGCGTACATCTTCTCCTCGAACTCAACTGAAAGAGGGAAGAAATCAATACCATCTCTAGGCTTCTCAGATGCTGTTGCAGTTGAAAGAACTGTGGTATCACCATAGTGCATAAATGCGCATCCGTTAGCCTGCTTGCCTACTCTGTCTACATCGACGGTCAACGTTCTGCCGGCAAGCTCCATACTAAAACTCTTATAAGCCATAATGACTCTCCTTTCGGGATATACCCTATAATTTATTCTTAACAGGCTATTCCCGAAACCACTTAGCAGCTCTATGATACATAAAACTCCTAAGAAGTCTCGGATTCATCTATACGAATGTATAAATATAAAGCCCGTATTAAGACATTATAACACTATTAAAAACATTTTTCTACTAAAATCTTAAGCGTAACAAAATATCTTTTTAAGATCCTTCGGAACGATGTTCCTCAGGATGACATGGGTAGTTTTGTCATTCTTAAGCGAGGCGAAGAATCTTTATACCATATACTTTATTATGCTTCTCATGTCCTCGATGTCAACCTGTCCCGGCGCCGACTCCTTCCCAACATTTGCAAATGTAATTGCATTGCCAAAAGCACCGACACTAAGCCTTGAAATCACCCCGAGCTTACCCATCGACATAGTTGCAACCGGCGTATCAGGATATCTCTCTCCAACCGAATAAGCCGAATCCAAAAGATTAATCACATCCCTTGCACTGTTAGGCATAACCGCGAGTTTAGCAACATCTGCACCGCTCTTGATAAGCTTACCCAATATAAGAACAATATCCGTCTTCCCCGGAGTCTTGTCAAAATCATGATACGAAGCAATGACCTTAACTCCTTTATCCTGGATGGTCTTAATAAGGTTAGGCGTATCTTCATTAAAATACACTTCAACATCTATCGCATCAACAAGTTCCGACTCGGCTACACTCGTAATAATATCAGAATACACTTCATAGGTGACTTTCGCTTCTCCACCTTCTCTTGACGTTCTTATTGTAAACAACAAAGGAATATCCTTAACTATATTTCTGATGCTGTCTAAACAAGCAGTAAGCTTGGCTTTCTCATATAATCCGTCATAGAAATCCGCACGAAATTCAATAATATCCGGAGTGTACTTAGATATAGAAAATGCCTGCATCCCTATATCATCCATATTGCGCCCCACTATCGGAACCGCAATCGCAGTATGTCCCCCTCCGATTATTGTATTTCTAATGTTAACATTTGCCATAATATCCACCTATTAATCGTTAAAGAATCTCACTATGTCATCATAGTGTTCCTTAGCATCAAGGAAACCTGACTTATATAGCTCCTTGATTGCTTCTTTGTCTTTCTCAAGTCTGCCAATGGTTACAGGTACCTTCGGCCTTAACACAAAGACTTTACCTTCTTCTTGCTGTTCTTTAATATAATCAAGCGTATCGTTATATACTTCCGGTCTGTTCTTAACAGCTTCAATAAGCTTAGGATACGCTCTATATCTAACCTTCATAAGTTGGTTGGTTCCTCTTGAACTCTTCTTTCTGTAGTCCTCATCCCTGGTTAATACAACAAGGTTCTTGCTGTTAAGCTCTTCAGCTTTTCTGATTGGAATCGAATCAGACAAACCACCGTCCAAATAATGTCCGTCACCAATATCAACAACTTTGGTGAAAAACGGAAGACATCCGGACGCCCATATCCAGTCCATCTCATTCTTTACATCATTTGACAAATGATACACTGCCTCGCCGGTATCACAATCTGTAACCACAGCGTAGAAGTTCATAGGATTGTTGAGAGCAGTCTCATAATCATAAGGCAAAAGCTTGTTAGGAACTGTGTCCGTATGAAACTTCCTCTCGTAAAAATCTCCTGTAATAAACTTGGCCATAGGCGAAGCATATTGCTTGGTATCTGCGAATTTTAAAACAACCTTGATACCGCGTTTTCTCTGCTTGGAAAGGTAGTTACACCCTTGGGTGGCACCTGCAGAAACACCAAAACAATCATTAAAATATGTATCTCTCTTAATGAGATAATCAAGAACGCCGGCAGTGTAAAAGCCTCTCATTCCACCGCCTTCTAAGACAATTCCACCGTTTAAAATCATATTACATCCCTCTATCTTAACATATAACAAAAGGGGAGCTATAAGCTCCCCCGCATAAAATCTTACTTTCTAAGTCCAAGCTTCTCAATAAGAGCACGATATCCTTCGATATCCTTAGCCTTTAAGTAAGCCAAAAGACGACGTCTCTGACCTACCATCTTAAGTAAGCCTCTTCTTGAATGATGATCCTTAGGATTAACATCCAAATGCTGGTTAAGATCCTTGATACGAGCTGTCAAAAGTGCAACCTGTACTTCAACAGAACCTGTATCGTTGCTGTCCTTACCATAAGTATTGATGATATCCTGCTTCATCTCTTTAGTTACCATAGCTTTAATCTCCTTTCATATTCTTATATGCCAATCACCAAGGATTAGGTCGGAGTGTCCCATTCCCTAGCAATGGTCGTCAAACATTAGCGATTATATCACAGCATTTAACATTTGTAAAGGAAAACATCTATCCAAATTGCTTTTTTACATAACTCTTGGCGTAGAGGATGTTGTTCTCCATCTCGCTTTGCAGCTCCATAACTGAGCCAAATTTCTTCTCAGGTCTTATAAACTCCAAGAGTTCTATCTTCATCATTCTGTCATATACATCTTTATAAAAGTTAAACAGATTGGTCTCAGCCAGCAAATGATGACCGTTAACCGTAGGCTTAAAACCTATATTGGTAACGCCATAGACCAACTCTCCCTCAATGTAATTCCTAGTAACATAGACTCCCTTTAAAGGTACGAACTGCTCTGCCGGCATTCTTACGTTAGTTGTAGGAATACCTATTGTTCTTCCAAGCTCTCTTCCGTGGATAATCTGCCCCTCTATAGAATATGGGCGCCCAAGCATTTCATTTGCCTTAACTATATCGCCGTTGGACAGATACTCTCTAATCATTGAACTCGATACCCTTATCTCACCCTCGGTGACGTCTGGTACGATTACAACTTCTATGCCGTATTCAGTAGACATCTCTTTAAGCCACAAAGCACTTCCTTCTCTGCCTTTGCCGAATCTAAAGTCCTCGCCTATAACGACAACCTTAGCGGATAATCTTCCAATCAGAATATCTCTGGTGAATTCTTCCCTGGTCATATTCATTAGATTGTCGTCAAATGTATAACTTGCCATGTAATCTATTCCAAGTTTCTCGAAAAACCTAATCCTCTCTTCCTCCCTCATAATCGGGAGAAGACCAGGATCATTAAACTCCAATATACTCTTGTCAAATGTAAACACAGCGCTTTTAAGTTCGTTAGATTTTCTCTTTATGACCTCGCCTATCAATTTTTGGTGGCCAACATGTATACCGTCGAACTTACCCAATGCGATAACACACGGCGGAAATATTGTATTAACCGGATTGTGATAATAATTCATAACACATCTTCCTATCTGGTAAAAAACAGCTTAACTGGTTTATATAATCTCTCGCCCTTAACATACTTATAGACCCCTATAAAAGTACCGTCTTGCTTATAAACCCTTATCTCTTCATAGTTGACATTTAACTCATTTTTATAAAATGAATTGCCGTTATCTGCCTTTTTGTTGAGTTCTTCATTTATAACAACTTTAGGAATATCGCTAAACATCAAGTCTACGCTCTTTATGTAATCCTCTATCTTACCTTCATCGACTAACTTTTCAACCTCGTCAAGTTTAATCGCATCTTCTATATTAAATACACCGACTCTGCTTCTGACAAGGCTCTCCATTGCTGCACCGCAGCCTAACTTCTCTCCGATATCTCTGCACAAACTTCTGATATATGTTCCTTTAGAGCAACCAATCTTCATAGTCACAAGCGGAAGATCAATATTTATAATATCTATTCCTTCAATAGTAATACGCCTTGGCTTTCTCTCTATTGTGACTCCTTCTCTTGCAAGTTCGTAGAGCTTTTTGCCGTTGACTTTAAGCGCGGAATACATAGGTGGTATCTGGTCTATCTCTCCGACAAATGAGGCTACCGCTTCTTCTATATTTTCTTTAGCAACATCAACATTAGATGTTGATAAAATGTTGCCGGTCATATCCTCTGTGTCGGTTGTTACACCGAGCCTCATAACCGCTTCGTACTCTTTGCTTCTGTCGGCGATTAAGTCAACAAGCTTGGTTCCTTTGCCAATGCAACATGGGAGTACACCTACCGCCTCAGGGTCTAAGGTTCCGGTGTGACCGATTTTTTTGATGTGGAGGATTCCTCTTAGTCTTGCGACCACGTCGTGGGAGGTATAACCTCGCTCTTTGTATATGTTTATTATACCGTCCATTTACATTTCCTCATAGATTCATATACATCCCGTAGCGGCGAACATCGTTCGCCATTATGGAGCACGCTGTGCTCCGCTACGATTAAATAGAGTAAAAAAAGCCCGGCCATACGTCCGGGCTAAAAATCCTAAAGTTGCTCTTTAATCTCATCAATAAGAAGTCTTATTCCTTCTTCGGCAGAACCTTCAATCGTACACCCTGCGGCTCTGACATGTCCACCGCCACCAAACTTAACGGCAATCTTACTCACGTCCACTATATCATTGGATCTCATAGAATACTTAAAAGTGCCGTCTCCTTCAGTCTCATAAGCAAATATAGCGGCCTCAACGCCCTCGGTTATCCTAAGTTGATCAACAATTCCCTCTAAATCAGGTTTAGAAGCGTTGTATATCTTAAAGTATTCCCTCGGCACAACTCCGGTTATAACTCTGCCACCAAGATGAAGCTCACTCTCAAGAAGAACTCTCGCAAGTATGAGGTTCTGAGTGTATGTCTTATGATAAAAAGTTCCGTCAATCATCTTAGAGGAACTGACTCCGCACTCAAGCAAAGCACCTGCTATCTCCATGGTATGTCTCGTTGTATTAGAGTGTTTAAACACACCTGTATCATGGATAATTCCAAGATAAATAGCATCTGCAACCCGTTTAGAAAGAAGTGGATACTCCTTATCTTCCCTAAAAGCGATTAGGTCATACACCGCTTCAGCGGCAGAACTTGACTCAAACACAAGGTTAAGTCTGGCGTATCGCTCGTTGGTGATATGATGATCAGCTAATATCTTATCCCTCTCTCGGTATTACTTGTATCAAGCGCAATAAATAAATCATATGTAGGCGCAGAATGTACAGCCTCCTTAAATGAATCTTCATCGACACAAGTACATGCATCTTCAATACCTTCAAGAATCGTAAATTCCTTAGAATATTCGCCAAGATAGCATTTGACTTCTTTGTCAGGATAATTCTCAATTATATAGTTATATAGACCTATAGAAGAACCTACGCAGTCCCCGTCAGGTTTCTTATGACCGCCGATAGCTATAGTCTTGGCACTCTCAATCGCATGCCAAAATTGAGACATTAACTGTTTCTCCATACTATCCCTCCAGATTACTCTTCGTCATCTTCCTCTTCATCATCCGAAAAATCAGCCTCACTCATGTCGAGCATCTCTTCGTCTGCATCTTCATAAGTTCCGTCTTTCTTAGCAATCTCGTCTAATCTCTTAGACATATTGACACCATATTCGATAGATGTATCAAGGACAAATGTTATCTCAGGCGTATTCCTGAGATTAACTGTTCTCGCAAGCTCTCTTCTGGCAAATCCAGCCGAGCTCTTAAGACCTGCTAAAGTCTCTTCCTTAGCATTCTCGTCGCCCAATACACTTATATATACTTTACAGAACTTGAGGTCAGGTGTAACCTCACAGTCCACTACCGTTGTCATAGGATGTATTCTTGGGTCCTTGAGCTTCTGATCGATGATCTTGCTCATCTCGCGTCTGACTTCCTCACTGACTCTGGTATTCTTAACACTATTCTTTCTCATAATCAACCTCCTACTTTCTAGGAACCTCAACCATGATATATGCCTGCATGTGGTCGCCTTCCTTCAAGTTGCTGAACTCTTCTAATACTATACCACATTCGTAGCCTGCTTTCACCTCTTTTACATCATCTGTGAAACGTTTAAGAGATGCGAGCTTGCCCTCGTGAATCTGCTCGCCGTCACGAGTTACCCTAACTGTAGAATCCTTAGTGATTCTACCATCAAGCACATATGATCCTGCAATTATACCGGCTGCAGATGACTTGAAGAGCTGTCTTACCTCAACTTCACCGATAACCTTCTCCTCGTAGATAGGATCAAGCATACCCTTCATAGCTGCCTCGATATCCTCGATAGCATTGTAGATTACACTATAAAGTCTTATATCAACATCCTCCTGCTCAGCAGCTGATTTAGCCATAGCATCAGGACGCACATTAAATCCGATGATGATAGCATTTGACGCAGATGCCAAAACAACGTCTGACTCGTTAATCGCGCCGACACCACCATGGATAACCTTAATAACAACTTCCTCGTTAGAGAGCTTAAGAAGACTGTTCTTAACCGCCTCAACAGATCCCTGAACGTCTGCTTTAACGATCAACGCAAGCTCTTTGACATTACCTGCCTGAATCTGATCATAAAGATCGTCAAGCGAAAGTCTCATCTTGGTATCCTTAAGCATTTGCTCTCTACCTACTGCCTTGTAGGTCTCAGCCATATTTCTGGCTTCCTTCTCGGTCTGAGGTGATAGGAATACCTCACCTGCCATAGGAACATCGTTAAGACCAAGTATCTTAACAGGTTTAGAAGGACCTGCCTTGCTAACTCTCTTACCTTTATCGTCAACCATCGCTCTAACCTTACCGTAAGCGTTAGCTGCAACGATTGAATCTCCAACTCTTAATGTACCCTTCTGAACAAGCAATGTTGCTACAGGGCCTCTTGTCTTGTCAAGCTGTGCCTCTATAACAACACCTCTAGCCTTACGGTTCTTGTTAGCCTTAAGCTCAAGCACCTCGGCTGTAAGGAGAACCATCTCTAAGAGGTTCTTAATACCCTCTTTGGTATGTGCAGATACAGGACAGAAAATGGTAGAACCGCCCCACTCTTCTGCAACAAGCTCATATTCCATAAGCTCCTGCTTAACTCTCTCAACATTTGCAGAAGGCTTATCAATCTTGTTGACTGCAACAATAATCTCGATACCCGCTGCCTTAGCATGGTTGATAGCCTCGATTGTCTGTGGCATAACACCGTCATCAGCTGCAACAACAAGGATTGCGATATCTGTAGACTGTGCACCACGCATACGCATCGCTGTAAACGCCTCATGTCCCGGTGTATCAAGGAAAGTAATCTTCTTGTCGCCAACCTTAACAACAGAAGCACCGATATGCTGTGTAATACCACCTGCCTCGTCGCCGGTTACATTACTTGAACGGATTGCGTCAAGGAGTGATGTCTTACCATGGTCAACGTGACCCATTACGCAGACAACAGGTGGGCGCTCAACCATGAGCTTCTCATCCTCTTCGTCCTCCTTAAGCATCTCTGCTATAACGTCAACCTTCTCCTCTAAATCTGCAATATAATTGTACTCTAATGCAATCTCAGCAGCCTCGTCAAATGAAAGCTCCTGGTTCATTGTAACTACTTTACCTGCAAGGAAAAGCTTCTGGATAAGCTTAGCAGGAGTTACATTAATCTTCTCTCCAAGCTCCTGAATTGTAAGAGACTCAGGAAGCTCGATTGTCTTGATTGTATCCTCAGCCTTCTTCTTAGGCTCTGGTTTCTTAATCTCAGGCTCTTCCTTCTGTCCCTTTTTCTTCTTCTTGCCGCCTCTTAACTGATTGTCATACTCTTCATTCTCGTTCTTGAACTTCTTATCGTACTTGTCGATATCCTTCTGCTTATCACCCTTTTTCTTCTTGCTCTGTGGCTTATCGACCGTCTCAAGGCTGCTGATAGCATGGTCAATATTTCTTGAACCTCTGTTATCATTTCTGTCACGGTTGAAGTTACGATTGTCATTATCTCTTCTTCTGTTATCGCCCTTCTGACCTCTGTTATCATTTCTGTTGTCGTTTCTGTTATCGTTGTTGCGATCACGATTTCTGTCACGATTATCGTTGTTATTTCTTCTGTTATCGTTACCTCTGCTATTGTTACGGTCACGATTTCTATCCTGATTATCGTTTCTGTTATCAGTATTCTTGTTAGGCTGCTTATTCTCCTCGCGCTTGTTATCTGCCTTAGTTTCAGGCGCCTTAGCTACCTCTTCTTTCTTAGGAGCTGCTGCTTTATCTCCGTCTTTAGACTTCTTCTTGATGTTTACTCTAACCATCTTCTTGTTACCGTTCTCGTCGATAACCTCTTTATAGTAAACATCCTGTTTGTTGCCGTTAGCGTCAACTATTACTTTCTTGTAATATTTCTCTTTCTTAAGCTCAGCCTTCTTGTCATCTGACTTCTTAGCCGCTTCTTTCTTAGGCTCTTCCTCAACTTCCTTCTTAGGCTCCTCTTTAGCAGCCTTCTTAGGCTCTGCCTTCTCTTCCTTCTTAGGCTCTGCTTTAACATTTGCATCACCTGACATAAACTCTTTCTTTACCATCTCGGCGACGTCAACCTCTACTCCGCTGGAGGCCGTCTTGACTTCGTAACCTTTAGAATTAAGAAACTTAACTATCTCAGCGCTCTTAATCTCCTTACCCGTCTCATTTTTTATTTCTTTGACAATATCATATATCCTTATCTTAGCCATTAATCTTCCTCCTGCTTTAAGATTATCTTCTCGATGGCATTTTTAAACCCATCATCTAATATCGCGAGCGATGCTCTCGTCGTCTTGCCTATGGCATGACCAAGCTCATCCTTAGTCGCAAATTCATAACAACTCACTTCATAGTAACTACATTTGTCTCTAAAAAGCTTCTTGGTATTATCGGAAGCGTCCTCTGCGACAATGCAAAGAAGCGCCTTACCCTCTTTAACTGACTTCTCGGTCATAAACTCACCGCTTACAACCTTGCCTGCCCTTGTTGCGAGCCCCAACATATTAAGAAGCTTAGCTTTGTTATCCATCAGCACCAACCTCCTTAATAAGCTCATCATATATACTCTCAGGAATCTCAACCTTAAGGGATCTTGCTAAGCCCTTGTTCTTACGAGCCTTCTTAAAACACTCTTCATTATTGCAAATGTAAGCGCCACGCCCGTTAGCCCTCAAAGTCTTATCAAGAACTATCTGCCCTTCAGGAGTCTTGATTACCCTGATCAATTCTTTTTTGTCGAAACTATTTCTACAGCCCACACAAGTTCTTAGAGCCGGTTTACTACCCAATAAAATCACTTCCTTAAACAAATGTTATTATTACTTACTCCTCCGGAAGTTCCTCTATCTCTTCGAGTTCCTCAACGTCAAGCTCTTCAAGCTCGTCTTCAGAAATCTCCTCAAATTCCTCGAACTCGTCCTCGCTAATCTCTTCAAAGTCTGAGAAATCAACTGTCTCTTCTACATCCTCAGAAACCAACTCTTCCTCAGGAAGAATCTCGTCAATATTAGAAAATGCTGACTCTTCTTCCTCTTCTTTAGGAGCACCTGTGGTTGTGAAGTTAACGTACTCACCCTTGGTGATGTATGGAAGACCTTCTGTCCACTCTTCTTCTGAAAGCTCCTCAGCCTGTGATTCGCTCTTGATATCAATCTTATATCCGGTAAGTCTTACAGCAAGCGAAGCATTCTGTCCCTTCTTACCGATTGCAAGTGATAACTGCTCGTCAGGAACAATAACCTTAGCACTCTTCTCACTTAAACATACTCTTACATCAATAACCTTAGATGGGCTTAATGAGTTAGCAACAAGCTGAACCGGATCCGGATCCCAATTGATAACATCAATCTTCTCGCCCTTAAGATCGCTTACGATAGCATTGATTCTTGAACCGTTCATACCTACACATGCGCCGACAGCATCAACGTTAGGATCCTTAGCCCACACTGCAATCTTGGTACGGGAGCCTGCATCTCTTGCTACAGACTTGATCTCAACCGTTCCGTCCTCAATCTCTGCAACTTCTTTCTCCATAAGTCTCTTAACAAGATCTCTATGAGTTCTTGAAACAACGATTCTTGGTCCCTTCTTGTCGTCCTTAACCTCAACGACATAAACCTTAACTCTCTCGCCTACCATGAACTGCTCGCCAGGAACACATTCCTTCTCTCTTAAAGCAACCTCGGTTCTGTCATCCAATCCGATGATGGCGCTGTTAGATGTAACCTCATTGCCATCTTTATCTTTAAAGCTTCTCTTCTCAATACGTCTTACAACACCTGTGATAACCTCATGTTCCTTACTTCTAAAGGTGTTAAATGTGTTCTTTCTTTCGCCCTCTTTGATGTTCTGGACAATAATGCTCCTTGCATGCTGTGCAGCGATACGGTTGAAGTTCTTAGGAGTAACCTTGACATTTACAATATCGCCTACTTCATACTTCGGATCGATAATGTGAGCCTCTGCCAAAGAAATCTCAGCAGCTCCGTCAGTCACTTCTTCAACTACGGTCTTCTTAGCATATACTTCCATAGCACCGCTAATAGGATCTATATCCACAACAACCTCTTCTCTGTGGTGCTCAGTCTCATCATCTGAATCTTTCTTGTCATCTTTGCCGAAATTCTTCTTGTAAGCAGCAACCAAAGCGTTCTTGATAGACTCGAGCATGTCTTCCTTCTTGACACCCTTCTCCTTCTCGAGCATCTCTAAAGCTAATATAAGCTCCATTGCGTTGCTGTCTTCTGCACTCTTTTTCCTTGCCATTTTACTTTCCTCCTAATAATATTATTCAAATGCCAATCTAATCATTGCAAAATCTTTGACGTTAAACTCTCTAACCTCGTCCTCGCCGTCAATTAAAATACTAGCTACATCATCTTTATAAGCCTTAAGTTCTGCCTCGAACTCCTTAGGGCAGTCATTTGCCTTATAAAGCTTAACCTCTATTCGTTTACCGATGTTTCTTAAGTAGTCCTTCTCTTTCTTAAGAGGTCTTGTAAGTCCCGGTGAACTTACCTCCAATATATACGCTTCCTTAATGAAGTCATCCTCATCAAGCTTGACTTCAAGCTCGCGGCTAACCTCTACACAATCGTCAATGTCGATTCCCGCTTCCTTATCAATATAGACTCTTAAGTACCAGTTAGAACCTTCCTTGATGTACTCAACATCAACAAGTTCGAAATTCTTAGAGTCAACTATCGGAGTAACAAGCTCTTCAACCTTGACCTCAATATCTCTTTTGTTCACTTAATCACCATCCCGAAACAATATGAAAGAGTGGGCTTCATAAGCCCACTCTTCTGCCAAACTCATTATCAACATTGCATATTCTAGCACTAATCATTAGAAAATGCAAGCATTTTCTGAAATTTCTTACCAGTTTGTACATCAAGTACGGTTCCTCCAGAATATTAGAATATACTTTTTCTGATTATTAGTCGCTTTATACCCTTACATTTCTTAAGCATCTTCTTATATTTCTTATACTTTGATCTTGGGACTTTTATTTTCAAACCTTTCTTCAATCCCATGAATGCTGTCTTATGGATTGAAACTATCGTTTTACTCTTAATTCTAATCACCCGACATTTCTTACATTTTGAAAATGCTTTCTTACCGATGCTTGTAACCTTATATTTATGTCCTTTAATTTTTACAGTCTTTGGTATAGTGTAACTTCTTCTCTTACGCTTTGACTTTTTAACTCCAACCACCGATACAGTTCCAACCTTAGTGCTTGCGTTCCTTATCTGGTAGATTAAGACTCCAATAGTATATCTCTGACCGTATAATACAGAATTACTATCTGATGCAGGTGTATCTTCTGTCGTTTCTGTAGTTGTACTTTCACTAGGGCGTAGATTGTCAGATGTAGTAGTTGTTATCTCGGTATCATTACTTGAATTATCAGAAGTATTATCCTTATTATCATTTTTGCCGTAGGACGAAGCATCCATAGAACTATCAGAGGATGAAGTTTCTAAAGGTAGTTTCGGAGTACCAACATTTCCAGGATTACCACTGTTACCGGATGTGCCTGAGGATGCTATTGAATTATCCTGAGGTACAATTCTTTCTCCGAAATCAGATTTATCACTATCTTGATTGGTAATCTTGATAATATTTCCTAATGAGTCATATTCATATAATGTTATACTCTTGTCATCATGGATTACCTTAGCCACTCTTCCGAGTGAATCGTATTCATATTGTTCAGCGTTGACAATATGAGTATTAGAATTAAATACAGTATTGATAAGCGTAACTAATATCAATACAACTGTTATATGTTTAATTATTGTAGAATTCATAAAATCACCTTTATTCACACCACTGTCAAAACCAATAAAATCATGTGTTTTTTCACTAGAAACGTCTCCCTCTTCCGTAACATGCTTTTTCACAAATCTCACGAATACATAATACACACCCTACACACAAACGCCCATACCAAGGCAACGAACATATACCAAATATATCTAAACACTATTATTGAGTAAACACAGTTACTGTATTCCCCTGTCAATTCTTCTTCTTTCTTCCATGCCTGTATACCATAAAGTATAACACATAATGTAGCACAAACGAGATAACAAACTAAATCATAGAAATAATAAGACAATTCTCCTGTTCTATCTTTTTTTACGATAAAATATAAGTCAACAACAAGCCCTGTTATACAAATCGCTCCAATGATTTTTTTTATAAAATCTATCTTATTCTTCTTTATACAAACATAATATAATCTATTATTTATTAAAACCATGGTAACAACTACTAGCAAAAATAATACAGTTTTAGAAAAAGATAATAACAGATTTAACTCATAACTAAAGATAATAACAAATATAATTATTAGCCAATTCCAAACATTGCTTTTATAAAAGCTATACATAATTGCCGAAAAAAACACAATCAAAACACTCTGTATTGATAATATTGAAATAAAAGGAGTTATATCGGACATCTCACTTACAAATATCCTCATTATACAACTCACTAAAAATGTTACTACAATTAACTGAACCATTCTCTTTAACAACCATTTTGAATATGTCTCATAATCATATTTCATCTTTGCACCTTTATGATGTTCTAAAAGCTAAAACATTCATTTCCCTTCTTAATTTAATGATGAATAATGCACTTCTTTTTTGAGTTGGTTATCCTGACTCATTATATTTATTTTTTCTGATTTTCTTTTTCAAAGCATACATTAAATCAAGCGCTTTCTCGACAACAAAGTCAGTAATCGAAGCACCATTTGCCCATTTAGCAGTAAAATCAAATTTACTACCAAGTTTATCCCGAAAAAGCAATTTATTTAAATTAACTACCACCTCTCCAGATTCAGCTAATTTCCAGGTTTTATCAATATAATTAAAAGCACTCTTAGCAATTCCACCTGATATAATTCCTAGACCATCTAACAACAATTTACATAAATCAGAACGCAATACATCGTCATCCACATTATATATAACATCCATCGCAATATCATATGCATAAAGTCCAATATCAAAAGAATTAATTACTATTGCAATAGGTTCACCAACAACTGCTAATCCAAATTCTGATAACACTGTAGCCACCCCATTTATAACTCCTGCCACATCATGCATAAACGCAGTATCTTCATGGCACAACCCAAACGGATCAAGGAAACTTATAGGATTACCCTCACAATAGGCATAACGATTTAGGCTCTGGATATCTGTTAGCACTCCCAGAACCACGTCTTGGTTTATGAATCTTAGAATTGTTGGATTATAATAACGAGCTCTCATATAATAAAGACCATCAGTGTCTGTTATTACTCCATAAGAGCCATTATAAAGAAATTGCGTTAATGAACCATCTCCTGACAGCAACTCTCCATATGGTGAATATTCATAGGTCTCTTTTGAGTTTCCTGATAGATCTGTTAACGCAGTTGTTGAGCCCACCTGGTCGTAATGGTGAATTAACAGATTACCGTTACTATCTTCCTCGTATATGAGCCCTTGACCATATATGAAGTACTTGCTTCCCTCGTCAGTATTGGCAGTTCCTATAGTAGTTGTCACTAAAACCTGACTATACTTAGCATTACTGTCAATCACATACTTTGTTGTCTTGTTATCCGTCTTCTTAGCAATCCTGTTATTCTCGGCATCATAAGTATACTCTACCTCTCCTGCTTTAACAAGTCTGTTCCTGCAGTTGTAAAATCCAACAATATCCTTAATTACATAATCCGGCCATACACATAATTATAAATTTTACTATTATATTCCTATTCATAAATCTTTCTGGGAAACATTATAATTTATTGCTACAATAAAATATAATAATTCACATCTTATCAACCTATTTGTTTATATTAAACCATTTCCCTCTTAAATAAACAAATATTTTCTCTTGTATTCCTCTCATAATAGCGTTATAATTTAAGCTCAGAACTTACAGAAAGGATTACTTGTAAATGCAAATAGATTTATCAAATGCCCAAAACCACCTTGATTGGGTTAAGAGAGCGTTTTACCTCAATACAACTGTAGATAACGCCAAGAAAAGAGCTGTTAGACGCGGATGTGTATATGATTGCGATTTAGGGGTAGGCGTCGGAAATGAAATGCAAAAGAAACGCCCTTGCATAGTCATTTCCAACAACGGTGCAAACAAAACATCTCCAAACGTTATAATAATCCCCATAACGCATGACAATAGCCAACTCCCATGTATGGTTACGTTAAAAAGCTATACAGATAACAGCGGAAATACTATCCTTGACGGAAGTGCCAATACCTCTTGTGTAGTATGTGTTAGCAAAGCAAGACTTGGCAACCTAATTACGCAACTTGAAAAACATGATTTAGAAGCTGTCGAAGACAGTCTTGAAGCTTCACTCGGCATGACACATCGTACATCATCTTTAAAGAACGAAATTACCAGACTAAGAAACTACATTGGAAAAATCATTAACAATGACAGCGTTCAACCTCAAAGCAATAATTAAAAACTCTTATATCGTTGACAATCTAATAATTTCGTGCTAGTATGAGAATACAAACAAGTCTTGGACATTCTGCCGAGACACCATTAAAAATTCAAACGAGAGCAACCTCGGTTGCTCTCGCATTTTTTAATATAAATACAAGTAAGAAGGCTATAAGCCTTCTTACACACTTAAACACACTATTTCCCTTCAATCTTGTTCTGTCCCTCATTTTACAAGACTCCTATACCAAATATGCAATACATGTTACAAAACATAAATAATGAAACTGTTTTAGTATTCTATCACAAAATCTTTACATTTGCAAATAATTATAATCAAACATCTTGCTAAACTTACCAGTTATTCTTCCTATCAATTACATTATTATTGCTTCCAAGTTTAAAAATGCGCCTCTTGTTGCCACACTTTACTGCCTTGTTGCCTGAAACAACGCCTCTGTAATTATAGGTACAAACGCAATATTTCTTAATATGTTTAAATGTATTATTCTTAATAATCATGCTCCTATATACGTCCTTGCCACATCCGTGATTAGTCCCAAGCGCATAGACAAAGTTGTCAAATAGGCAATTAGCGATAACAACATTTCGGGTGGTAGTTCCATCTTCCTTACCCATCAGTTCGGAGTGAGCTACTTTCTTAACAGCCGACTCAATCTGCAGCGCCTCACACACCTTCTTGTTACCGTAGAACTTACAGTTCTTGATAGTGACATCTTTAGCGGCACCGAACTCAATAAGATGTGCATTATCAGTCTTGTTAGGTCTAAACTTAAAAGTTACCGCGTCAAATGTAATATTCTTGACGTGCGAAAATGTTACAAGTGAACTTACTGGCCCTGCCTTGGTACCACCATTTAACGTACCGCCCTTGATAATAATATTTCGTCCTCTAGTATACCCGCCTTTCTTATATCCCTTTTTGCCACCTTCTTTTCTTGGATATCCAACTTGAATAATGGCACCCTTCTTCTTGTTAGGATTCTTGATGGTAACGCCGTAAAGATTAAGGGTAGTATTGCTGTAAATGTGAAGTCCCTTCTTCATTTTAAAGGTTCCGTTAGGAACCCTGATATAGTATGGTCTGGAATCTGTGGCTTTCTTCTTGGCCTTATTAAGAGCAGCCTGGATAGCCTTCTCGGAACACTTCTTAGCAGTTATATATTTGTAATTCGTAGTATTCTCTGACTCATCATACTGAGGAAGATTCGATTCATCTATACAACATTCGCAATAACAGTACACTGTTCCATCTTCATCTACATCGTACTCACACTGATCAGGATTACAGCTTGCGCAGCAACTACAGCAAGTATTGTGATAAACAGGATTGCCTGATGCATCCGTACTTACGCCCTCCGCTCTGACGCTCTTCATGTAACAATATTTATTATTAATGCCGACTGCTGCTACTAATGACATAATAACAACAAAAGCGATTAGCTTCTTGTTATATAATAGAAATCTCAAACTATAACCTCCTAAAATTAAGTATCCCTCGCTTTGCTCGGGATAAGATTCTTCGCTCCGCTCAGAATGACATTACTCTAATTCTTTTATGGAGCACAATGTGCTCCGCTACGAAACTCAAAATGACATTACTTTAATTCTTTTATGGAGCACAATGTGCTCCGCTACGAAAATAAAAAAGTGAAGCCGGATATCCGACTTCACTATATTTTAAATGGTTTTATAACCTGTGTCAACAGTTCTTGTTACATTTATTAATATTTTTGTAACATTTCTGTAACATTTGTAAATGATACCAAACGCTATCTCTACGCTCTAAGCTCAACGCCAAGTTCCTTAAGATCCTCTAATATCTTGTCAACTAATGCGCTAACTTCAGACTCCTCTAAAGTCTTCTCCTTATTTCTGAACTTCAAAGAGTAAGCAACCGACTTCTTACCTTCCTCAATCTGGTCACCCTCGTATACATCAAAGAGCTCAACGCTCTCTAATAACTTGCCGCCTCTCTTCTTAAAGATAGCCTCAAGCTGTCCGACCAATATCTCCTTCTTCATAACCATAGACAAGTCTCTTGTAACTGCAGGATATTTAGCTACAGTCTCATACTTGTAGTCGAAGTTGGCAAGTGAAGTAAGCTCATCAATATGTACGACAGCAACATATACATCAGTCTTAATATTATAATTGTCCGCTGCCTCAGGATGAAGCTGACCGATATAAGCAACCTCTTTATCATTTACCTTGGCAACTGCTGCTCTACCCGGATGAAGGTAAGGATAATCTTTAGTTGCTTCATAAGTTATATCATCAATTCCAAGCTTGTTAAGATAGCTCTCAACAACACCCTTCATATCAAAGAAATCACAATCACCGTACATAGCAAGTGTAAGCTCCATAAACTCATCAGGAAGTTCTGTAAGAGGTAATGCATGTGGAATATATACGTTACCGAGCTCATAAAGTCTTACATTCTTGTTTCTGTGGTTAAAGTTAGTTGAAAGTGATGTAAGCATTCCGTTAAGCGGAAGTGTTCTCATAATTGAGAAGTCCTCACCTAAAGGATTAGAGATAACGATAGCCTGTCTCTCCTTAGCATCCTCAGGCAACAAAAGCTTATCAAATACCTTAGGACTCTCAAAGCTGTAGCACATACCACCGCTGAATCCATAGCTCTCGCACACGTCTCTTGCGATATTCTCAATTCTGTGCTTAAAGCTAATCTTACCGGCAGTAGCCTCACCTCTTGGAAGTGTCACAGGAATGTTGTCATATCCGTAAAATCTGGCAACTTCCTCTGCCAAATCTGCCATAATCTTAAGGTCCTGTCTGAAGGTAGGAATAACTATCTCATTGGCAGACTCATCATACTCTAAGTCTAACTTGTCAAATGTCTTAAGCATATCCTCTTTAGATACCTCAATACCAAGAAGTGCATTCATCTTCTCAGGTTCAAAAGGAATCCTTACGCCCTTAACCGGGTTAGGATAGCAATCAACAACGCCTCCTACAACCTCACCACAGCCAAGCTCCTCGATGAGCTCACACGCTCTGTTCATTGCAAGAAGTGCGTTCTCAGGGTCAAGTCCCTTCTCGAACTTACCGGAAGCATCTGTACGAAGACCGATTCTCTTAGATGACAATCTAATGTTAGTTCCGTCAAATGTAGCCGCCTCGAAAAGAAGTGTCTTGATGTCATCTGTAACCATTGAGTTCTCTCCACCCATGATACCTCCGATAGCAACTTCCTTCTCTCCGTCACAAATCATGATTACATCAGAATCAAGCTCTCTCTCCTGTCCGTCGAGTGTGATGAACTTCTCCCCGTCCTTGGCGCGACGAACAATAATCTCGTTACCTGCAATAGTATCAAGGTCGAACGCATGCATAGGCTGACCGTACTCTTCCATAACGTAGTTGGTAATATCAACAAGGTTGTTGATAGGTCTGATACCCATTGCTCTAAGTCTTCTCTGCATCCACTCAGGAGATGGAGCAAGCTTAATATTCTTAACAACCCTAGCTGTATATCTTGGGCAAAGGTCAGGATCTTCAACCGTAACTTTAATATAATCATTAACATCCTCATCATTACCTGTCTCCTTAACAACAGGTGGCTTGAATTCGCAGTCAAATGTAGCCGCTGCCTCTCTTGCCATACCTATCATGCTGAAGCAGTCTACTCTGTTAGATGTAATCTCAAATTCAACAACAGCATCATGAAGGCCAAGAGCCTCAATAGCGTCATCTCCTGCCTTAAGACCCATATCTTTAGGGAAGATATAGATTCCGTTCTCAGGTGCAAGAGGATACATATCCCTGGATGCGCCAAGCTCCTCGATACTACACATCATACCGAAACTCTCAACGCCTCTTAACTTACCCTTCTTAATCTTGATACCATTCTCCGGTGGAACCTCTCCGCTGTGTCCATTGGCAACCTTACCTCCGTCCAAAACAACAGGAACCATGTCTCCTTCATTTACATTAGGAGCACCTGTAACAATCTGAATATCCTCTGCCTCTCCGACATTTACCTGGCAAATGATAAGCTTATCAGCATCAGGGTGCTTCTCAATCTTGTCAATCACTCCGACAACAATCTTCTCTAAATTCTTATCAAGCTCTACTGCATTCTCAACATGCGAACCTGAAAGAGTCATCTTATCAACATACTCCTGTACCGTGCAATCAAGGTCCGGAACATATGCTTTTATCCATGAAATTGGTGTATTCATAATTCTAAATCCTTTCTGTATAATTAAAACTGCTCTAAGAATCTTTCATCATTTTCGTAAAGAAGACGCATATCGTCTATCTCATACTTAAGAAGTGTAACTCTCTCAAGTCCGATTCCAAATGCAAATCCTGAATAAACATCCGGATCAATTCCGCAATCCTTAAGAACCTTAGGATGAACCATACCGCATCCTAATATCTCAATCCATCCGCTACCTTTACACATTCTACAGCCCTTACCTCCACACTTAAAGCATGTGACATCAGCCTCAGCAGAAGGCTCAGTAAATGGGAAATGATGAGGTCTGAACTTGGTCTTGGTATCAGGGCCGAAGAACTCCTTAGCCCACTGATCAATGGTACCTTTAAGGTCTGCCATTGTGATACCCTTATCGATTACAAGTCCCTCAACCTGATGGAATGAAGGTGAATGGGTAGCATCAACCTCATCTGATCTAAACACTCTACCAGGGCTTATAATTCTGATTGGCATACGACCTGTCTCCATAACACGTGCCTGTACAGGAGAAGTCTGTGTACGAAGAAGTATATCCTTAGTAATATAAAATGTATCCTGTTCGTCTTTAGCAGGATGGTTGGCAGGAATGTTAAGAAGCTCGAAGTTGTACTTATCATACTCTACCTCAGGTCCCTCAACAACCTCATAACCCATACCTACAAAAACTCTCTCTAAATCGTCAAGTGCTATCTGATTAGGATGTCTGTGTCCTGCCTTAAGCTTCTTAGCAGGTAAGGTTACATCTATAACCTCTTTCTTCATCTTCTCTGCTCTTACCTTGGCTTGAAGCTCCTTAGTCTCCGCGGCTAAGAATTCTTCAATAGCGGCTCTCGCCTCGTTAACCATCTGACCAACCTTAGGTCTGTCCTCAGGCGCTACATCCTTCATTCCCTTAAGGACAGATGTAAGCTCACCCTTCTTACCAAGTATGCTTGTCTTAATCTCATTAAGATCATCAATAGATTTGGCATTTTGAATTCTTTCAAATGCTTTCGCCTTAATGGCTTCCATTCTCTCTTTCATAAATCATGCTCCTTTTAAAATATAAAAAATCCCTATGTGTAACTAAATACACATAGGGACGATTATTATCGCGGTACCACCCTAGTTCCCGACATAAGCCGGACACTTCATTAACGCTTAACGCGCGCGACTCGTAAGCTCCTACTATCAGTTCAAAGCTTAAGCTCCAACGTGAAATTCGATAATGCATAAGAACCTATCCAAACTTACAGCCGGTGATTCGGACTCTCTTTAGGGAAATGCATCTCTACTTATCGTCTTCATAGCCTTTAAATATCTATAACTCTGATATTGTAACACATATTTTTGAGATGTCAATAAAAACAGACTTTATTTTTTATTTATTTATGATATACTTACTAGAGATTTTAACGAAAGGAGAAAAATATGTTTAAATTCATAATGTTCGTAAAAGAATATGTCAAACGCGTTACAGATCACCATCTTACAGCATTCTCAGCGCAGGCAGCGTTCTTTACGGTATTATCATTTTTTCCTTTCATCATGTCACTCATCGGTCTCATTCAGTTCTTCCCGGTAAATGCAGGTGATGTTACCAATATCATTATGTCATTTATACCTGATGTATTCTATGATTATGTCGAACCAATCGTACTTGAGACCATGGACAACTCAAGTGGTGCATTGCTCTCACTCTCTATTATCGTCATGATCTGGGCAGAGGGCAAGGGCATCATGTCTATGAAGAATGGATTCAACACAGTTGCAGGAGTACAGAATTACCCTAATTACATCGTTGCGAGGATTGTCGCATCATTCTATACACTTATATTCTCGCTGGTATTCATAATCCTCATTGTAGTTATGGTCTTTGGCAACAGGATTATAAAAGCATTGCTTAGCGAGAGTGATTTCTGGTCTGATATAGCCGTTTATTTCGGAACATTCAGAGTAATTATAATCATAGCAATACTCTTACTGTTCTTCTTATTCTTCTATTGTATTATTCCGGACGAGAAACTATCAGTAAGAAATGCTGCACCGGGTGCATTCTTCGCAACCTTTGGATGGATATTGATATCTCTCCTCTTCTCAATCTTCATCGATAACTTTTCTAATTTTACAGTTATGTATGGTTCCCTAACCGGTATCATATTAACACTGTTGTGGCTTTACTTTCTAATGTTTCTTTTGTTCTTGGGATGTGAGTTAAACCATTGTTTGATGGGTACAGGGGCATCTACTAAACCATATATACCGGAGTAATATATACTACTTTCACTTGATAAAAAGATTCTTCGCTTCGCTCAGAATGACATAAAAATAATTAGAATGACATAAGAATATTCAGAACAACATAAGATTATTCATAACGAAATATGAATAATTAGAATAACATACACATAGAAAAAGCAACGCTCATTGCGTTGCTCTTCTTTACTAAGATTATATCCCGAGGTGCCGGTTCCTATCTTTTGACGCCCTAGCAAAAGCCAGGTGGACATCCGCAAGTGAACCGCTATCTTCCACTCTATGGAGGCTTGATATTGGAACACCAATATAGGAATTCCTTTTCACGTAAATGTAGGTTCAAAATGATAGAAATTATCGAACACTCCAGGAAACCTTTTTGATGTTTTTATTATACACCTTACACTTAAAAATTGCAAGAAAATCATTCAAATTTTCATCAATTTTCCGACAATAATTCTCCTTGATTTTACAGTACTTTCAGGATATTTATTTGTCAAAAATTTAACTATTTTTTAGCAGCTTTTTTTGCGTTATTTTTGTTCTGTCTTTTCTCTTTTTGAGCCTCTGCATTTTGACCGCCATAAGTATTGGTAAATGTCTCAGGATTAATCGCTCCCTCTTTCTTAAGGTCGCCCTTGGTTCTTACATAATTAATTCTGTCAATCACCTTACCGATACGCTTGTTGGTACCAGGTGCATACTTAGAAACAATAGCAAGTGAATCAAGTGCATTATCAAATCTCGCCTTACCATCATCGCTAAATCTTACTGATTTCTTACCTTTCATGTACTTAAAGGTAGCTTCAACAACATCGATATTAGCCTGTGCAAATGCAGCCGCCTTCTGCTTGTCGTTCATGTTAGCTGTGGTTGTAATAAGATTAGCTGCAGCCTCAACAGTCTTAGCCCATGCCTTATACTCATCACTTCTCTTGGCAGGATCCATCATGCTGTTCTTAAGTTTGGTCATATCCTCAAGATAGTTATTGTAAGAAGCAGGTTCAACACCATAAATCTTCTGTCTGATCTTATCTCCGGCTTCAATAGCAGACTGTGGAGTCGCAAGAATATCATCTAACTTGGTCTTATCAAGTCTGTCAAGCTCGTAAATCTCCTTGATAGAATCTGCAAGCTTATGAATCTTATCGAGACTGAATTTAACAGGTTTAGGACTCATCTTTAATGAATAAGCAGCCAAGACTTTAGCAAAATTCTTAATCTTAGCGGCATCATCCTTGCCCTTGTGCTCGCCTGTATGAAGCTCCATGTAACGATCATAATTCACAGGATTAGCGTTTGCAGGATTAGCGTTCTTTGCCTGTTTATTGTTCTTTGCAGCTTGCTTCACCTCCTGTTTCTTCGCTTTCTTGGCGTCACTCTTATATCCGAGCTTACCTAATTCCTTCCAAATCTCATCAAACTTATCGATGCGTTCCTTTACATTCTTATCATCCTGATTACATCCAAGCTTCTCCAAATCCTCTAAACACTTTTCAAACCCTGTGGTAGACACCTTAATGGTCTGCTCATGAGTAAGCTTTGTGTTTTTAAAGTGTTGCAACCTATCCGGTTTATTATTATTCTTAGCCCACGTAATGTTTGTATTACTGGTTTCAATTCCACCTTTGGCCGCTTCAAGGTTATCAAGAAACTTATCAGCATCTTTAAGAAGCTTATTTATGGCATCTTTTACTTTCTGAAGTTCTTCAGCGGCCTTTCTTTCTTCTTCTTTGATTCTATCCTCTTCCTGTTTCTTAAGCTCTTCAGCCTTTCTTGCATCATCAATCCTCTTCTGTTTGGCATCTTTAGCCTTCTTAGGGAGATTATCAAAAGCATTCTTAGCCTCATCGGAAGTATTCATCCATTTTTGGAACGCATTCAGATTATTGGTTATATTGCCGTATTGACTCACCATAAAATATTCATTAATAACCATAACCGCAATATTCTTCTTAAGCGCAGCATCAGCAGAATTATCCACACTGTCACGATACTTTATAGCTGCATCTTTAAGCTTAACAAGACACTCTTCAGTCTTATTGCTTCCATCGTTCTTATCGAATTCAAGACCTTTAATGGATTTACTGAGGTTCTCCAAAGCTCTGTAAAAGTCAGCGTACTCCTTCGTAGCCCCGCTTAAATCCCCTCCGTCAAGAGCATTCAAAGCCCCTAAGCTCTTGCCACACATTTCTTTAATCCTGGCAGGACTAAAGAACAGGTTAGCAGAATATCCTTTATCAAGTTCCTCATCCTTACTCGAATTCTTATATTCAGACAATGCCTTATAATATTTATCTAACTTGTCATTCTTTTTATCAGCTTCTTTTTTTCTTATATTCTCTGTAGGTTTAGCCTCCCATTTACCACCAAGGTTAGCAAGTTTAGTAACAGTTTTGCCAATCTCAATCTCTTTTCTATGGTCCTTAAGAGATGTATTTTGATTCAAATCAGGATAATTCTCTTTGGCAAATACTTTAAGCTTGGTATCGGCAAATTCAGAAAGCCTGTTCAGATAATCAAGTTCCTTAGCAGCTCCGATTCTATTTACAGATTCCGTAGCTTCTGCTATACGCTCCTTCACTCTTAACAAGCCCTCACGAACCTCAAATCTGGTAAGTCTGTCATTGAGATTACATATATTGACCATCGCATTATAAAGACTTGAATTGACACCTAATTCGTGTGAAAAATTACCGGTTCTTACTTCCTCTATAAACTTATATAAATCAGTCTTAAGCTTCATGTACTCATTGTTCAAGTCATCTATCTGCGCTTCAACCTTCTCTAAAACCGTCTTTTTAATCTCGATAAGCGGCTTATCATAACGGATATTGAAGCCTCCGCCCGGCGCCTCTACTATTGTTATACCTAAATCCTGTTCATCCTTATCAATAGCGTCGCCTAAATGTAAATACTGATATTCCTGTCCATGATACTCGCCATTACTCTTGAACATCTTAGCATGCTCATTTTTTAAATCATCTTCATATGATTTTCTAAGTTCATCCTTAACCTTATCGTCCAATTTCTTAGGAAAAGCATCCAAAAGAGCATCTATAGAAGCTACCTCATCTTTTTACCAATAAGTCTTCCTACCTGTCCATAGATATTGTTACTAATCGTTACATCATTGGTAAATCCAATAAGCTCTTCAGATTTATATATAGCGCTAGTCGCTTTCTGAACCTTACCAACCCTCTCAATCTGATATTTAAAGCGCAGATTATACATCGTCTTTAAGAAACTCTCCTGCTCATTCTGAGGTATGTATTTATCGAAGTATTCTTTAAAAATCTCTTTATGAAAATCCTCATTTCTTTCCAAGGCAACAATCTCCATTTTAATCATAGCCTCGGCAAGTTCCTCATGGTTATCCTTAATTTTATCCAAATCAGCAAATACTTCCTTTTTGTATTCGCTGTCAAAGTTCTCTACCGTTCTGTCATACTCGAGCTGATGAGACTTAAATGCATCAACAACAACCTTGTCATCCACATATCTTCTAAGAAAATCATCAAAATCTTCTATACATGTTCTTCTCTCGATAGCATTTTTAGCATTTCTTAACTTGTTTTTGATGTCCGTTATTTCTTTTAATTGCTTATCGTACTCTTCTCCCTTTTTGTCAGGCTTGTCATTCACTCTTTCAAAAATATCATTGATAAGTCCAAAAAGGAATATATCTTTAGGATTCCACCCGTTTCTCAATGCCTCTCCCTCATAGGAAGCAATGTTTAATGTATCAATAATGCTGTCATCAGCATCAGGCAGCAACATTGCCTTAATGGAAATGTCGGAATACTCATCGATTATGCCGGTATCACCCTCAACTATTTCAGCGATATTTTTCTCGTAACGATTAAGCGCATCAGAATACTCATTTGCAATCTTTTCCTCTTTTTCTGCGGTCCAGCCATCAATCTCAAAACGCTGTTTCTCATATTCCAGTTTAAACAGCAATGTTATAGAGTGTACAAGTTCAAAATATGCTTCAAGCGCTTTTAAGTTATCTTTATCCGCGGCAATAGCATCATAGATTTCTTTCTGAGTCTTGTTGTTCTTACTGTTGGTAAACGGACCGTTCACAACAAAATCAAAATACTTCTTATACTGTGGCTTCTCCTGTAATAATCTTTTAAAATCTCCGGCATCGTAATCGCACAATACAGCCATGTCTTTATTAAATCCTCTAAGCTCAGTACTAAGATTATAATCACCTGCCGCATGCATAAAAGCAGACCAGTATTCTCTGAGCTCATGCTTATTTCTGACAACTCCTACCGGAATTCTGTCAACAGTTACCGAATCGTCAAGATGCTTCTCCCTGGCAATCGATGCACCGAACTTCTTAACATATCCAAGTTGAAAAGCAAGCTCATCTTCATTGTAATTCTTAGTGGTATTCTCAGGATGTTCACCCAAAATATACTTTCTGTACTTGGTTTCTTCGGTAAATTCTTTAGAAGGTCTTATAATCTGAAGCTCACCTTTAGCATCTTTCTGAGCCGAGAAACTGTAGTATTTAAAACTATCAGTGAAAATTTTCTTTGACAGTTCAGCAAATCTGATATCATCCTCATCACCTGATTCAGCACTCTTCATGGTTCTGAATACAGAACTGATTCGGTCCATTATATAAAGCTTCTGAAACTGGGCAAGCTGTCTTTGGCTGATATCTTTTCCAACATTTTTCTTAACATAATCTTCTATGTTAACATCGGAAACAACAAAGTTAGAAACAATCATATCATCAGCAACTATTCTGTTATCAGGCATCTTGCCGTCATTCATTGCTCTGATAAATACTTCTTCATAGTTGGCCAAATTCTCAAACAACATATGAAAAAGCACATCTGCCTTCTCAAGGTCTGCAGGAGTAGCTTTATAAGAAAAGCTCGGAAAAATAGCAAACTCTTCCTTGTATGTATCTTTAGACTTGATATATGCTTCCTCAAACATATTCATAAAATGCATCTGCATATCATCTTCGTCGTTTAAGATTTTAAGCTTCGCATCAATAGGCAGCTCATCATAACGCTCGCATAGCTCATCACGCTCTTTCTTAACGCGCTCACGCTCTTTAAGCTCATCCTTCATTATCTTATTGGCGGCCTCAACTCGCTTTTTTCTGGCCAGTTTCTCGCTTTCTCTGGCCTTGTCTTCCATCTCTTTCTTGGCTGCTGCTTTTCTTTCAAGTTCAGCCTTAACAGCCTCGTCTCTCTCATATATCTTTCTTCTCTTAATCTCAGCTTCCTGACGCTTAATCTCCCGATTATAGTCGTCTGCATTGAGCTGTTCCTTCATCTTTGACTTAATCTCATCTGTTAATACAAATTCTTTCATTTCGTTATCCTCCTGATATATAATTATTTAATACTAAGCTGCCGCTATATGGCGTCTTTTGTACATATTATATCATGCCATATAACAAATGAGCAACACTTTATCAATGCACGAAAATATGATATACTACAACAGAATTCAATACAAAAAGGGGAGTTTTTATGGCGTCAACCTATGAGATTAACAGCATCAAAGCAGAATACAATATGGCGATAGCTGACTTAAGAAGCCTTAAAGAGGAACAGGATAATTACAAATTCGAGCTTGAGCAGGAGGAATTCCACTTAGAACAGCTTCCTTTCAGAAGAGGACTTCAAAGCTCAATTACCAGAATAAGAACTATTCTAACCGTTTTATACGCCAGCGTATTTACCTGTTTAATCTTATCTGTTATATACACATTTAAAGACTTAAAGGACTCCGCCGATTACACCGGAGACAGTCTTTCAGATACATTAGAATACGGCTCAGCCGCCAGTAGTTTAGGGGTTGGATTTTTAATAATCGTATTACTCGTTATAGGCTTCGGAATCTTACTCGTTTATAGCATAATTAAACTTCTTCCCGACCTAAACAAGCACTTTAGATTCGGCAGAAAGAAGATGACGACCAGAGGCTTAGGAGTAACATTTGCAGAAGATAAAGCTATTACCGAAAGCAGAATCAGAAGGCTTAAATCAGATGTTGATGACCTTGACAGACTTATAATAGACAGAACACTTGAAATCGATAAAATCAAGAGAAGAATGCTAGAACTCGGTGTCGAGATTCCTATAAGTCCTTACGAAGCCGGAAGGAGCCAGAGTATAGGTTCTAAAGATTACAGAGATACCATATTTACCGAGAGCACTTCTTACCTTACAAGTGAGCAGCTTAATACGAGGATTCATGACGACAACCTTGAGCTTGAACATCTTTGTAAGTTATTAGATGACAAGAAAGCGGAAGAACTTAAATTGACCGAAGATATCAACAGAGTCTATGACAGGTTCGAAGCAGCTAAAGCCGCTGCCATTCTCACTGCCATGATTATTGTAGCCTGTATGGTATTTACATTTTCACTGTCTTGGGTTCCTTATATCGGAGGAATATTCTCTGTAGTCGGAATCACAACATTTGTTGTATTTATATATAGATATCGCAAATATTACGAGAAAGATTTTGACAATTACTTTGTTGAGAGGAAGTTTGATTTCTTTAAGTCATATGCATTCTCACACGACTTAAAACCAATAAGTGATTCTAAAGCCGGTGTCACGAGAGAACGAAAACGCTTAGAGGACAATTATCACAAGGTTGAAGAGAGACTGAATACATGGCTTACAGAAAAGGATAAAAGAGAGAATAAAGGGTAATGCATCTTAAGCATTACCCTTTATATATCTGCTTATAATATCTTCTAACATATTGAGTTTAACCGGCTTAGCTAAGTATCCGTCAAATCCTGCGCTTAAGTATTCTTCCTCTACTCCGCTTATCGCATTGGCAGTCAACATTATAACCGGTGTATCTGCGTTAATGTAATCAGATATCTCTCTCATGGCTTTCAATGTCTCGACACCATCCATCTCAGGCATCATGTGATCCATAAAGATTATATCGTATTTGGTCTTCTTGGCCTTCTCGATTGATTCAGCACCGCTAAGTGCAGTATCAACAGTTAATTCACTGTCTCTTAAGAGTCTAACCATAACTCTTAGATTCATCTCAACATCATCTACAACAAGGATTCTTCCTTCAAAACTAGTAAGATCTACATCATACGATGCCTCCGCTTCTGTCTCACGGTGGATGTTGTCAGGATCAAACTTGCCAACCGGAGCAGGATTATCAATAGTCTGCGGAACTTCCAAGACAAATGTAGACCCCTTACCGTATGTACTGTCAACCGTAATAGTACCATTCATAAGCTCGGCAATCTGCTTAGATATATAAAGTCCCAATCCTGTACCTTCAATAGCTTTAGTTGCTTTGTCATCAACTCTCTTAAAATCGTCAAATATCTTGTCTATATTGTCTTTCTTAATTCCTATTCCTGTGTCTGACACTTCAACCCTTAACACGTAGGTGTTGTTGTCTCTTGACTCTCCACCGACAGTAAGCTTAACCTGTCCCTCCCTCGTGTACTTAACCGCATTGGTCAAAAGGTTAATCATAATCTGTCTTACTCTCGAGTCATCTCCTATCAGGCACTTCGGAATTGATGCATCATTGCCTATTATAAGATCTAGATTCTTGTCGGCAGCACGAACATTAATCATCCTGTAGCAATCATTAATGAGGTTCATAGGACAGAACCTGTCATTCACGATAGATAACTTACCGGATTCAACTTTAGAAAAATCAAGTATATCGTTTATGGTATGTAAAAGAATCTGAGCAGAGTGCTCAATATCTTTAGCGTATTCCTTAATCTGCTCCTCATTGCAGTCTCTCAGTATCATTGTGTTCATACCGATGACAGCATTAATCGGCGTCCTAATCTCGTGTGACATACTAGCTAAGAAATCACTCTTGGCTCTGTTGGCAACCTGTGCCTCAACAGAAAGCTCTCTCGCCTGCTTCATCTGCCATTCAAGCTGCTCATTGGTAGAACTCAGCTGATTAATATAGCCCTGCCTCTCTGTCTCGTCGTTAAACTCAACCAGGTATCCATTGTTGCGTCCACGTTTGCCTTCCTCTAAATAATCAATCTTAAGTCCTATAACTCTGTCATTAATATCTATGTATTCACTCGTAAAATCTTCGTCCTTAATCTTGTCTATTATGTGCCCTAGTATATCTCCGGCATCCCTAATCGTCTGATCAATCTTACATTTATTGAGTTCAGGAAACAGCCTCTCGGCAAATGCATTGCTGGACATATATCTCATCTTCCTGTCAAATGCAATATATCCGTACTTCTCCATCCTCTCATAAACATTGGTTACGTTAGCGGACATGTCATACATAGTCGCACGCGTAAAAATAACAATAAGCAGAGTAATAAATATTATGTAAGAAATAGGAACCAACTCAAACCTAAGCCCCAATATCCTCTCAATAGTGTACGAAAATGTAGTCGCAGTCCACATTATCATAAGCATGAATACCGTCCGTCTTGAAACCTTGTTCTTCTTTATCGCACCGTATATGATTATATAAAGTGCGGCAACTCCCATGCTATAAAGGTAAACCAGATAGAAATCATGAACTATACCATATTCCTTGATAAGGTATGTTACTCCGTCATGCCTTTCAATGGTGGCGGATTTATAGTATAACTGATTGTACCCAACCGTCATTATAAAATACAGCAACACTGTGATACACATAAACACAATCGCCGTGAACTGCTTAGGTATCTTAATATTACTCAACTCAGCTACGTTAATCATAAGGAAATACGGAAGGAACATTCCACCTGTATATGTAATCTTGTTAGCAAGAAGCGCCTCATCGGTATTAGAGGAAGCGGCTATAGCAAGATAACCACAGTTACATATAGTCACAACAATGCTCATCATTAAACAAGAAACGCTAAATCTAGCCTTCCTTGTCATTCTAAATATTAATACCATTTCTACAAATGAAATCAAAGCTGTAACTATGTAATAATAAATCATATATTCCCTCGCATTTAAAATAATGGGAGTTGTTATAAAACAACTCCCAAAAACTACTTGGTAATATCAGTTAATATCCAACTTAAGCGGTTGTAACTGAAGTCTGGTTACCTGACGCAATTGCAGCCTCTGCATTGGTTGCAGCCTCTTCTCTCCATGCCTGGAATCCCTTCTTAACAGCATCAAATGTCTGCTTGCTAAGATCAGGTAATTCATCGCCCCACGCCTTGGTAGCCTCCTTATATCCCTTCTCAAATGCCTTCTCCATCTCGTCTATCTTGCTAGGATCTCCACCGGTTAATGCCTTGGCAAAATCAAGCATTCTCTCTGAAGTCTGCTTAACGCCCCAATATCCATCTTCTGATACATCTTCTTGAGCCTGCTTAACTGCAGCCTCATCGATAGTCATGCCACTATCCTTGAAGTTCTTCCAAAACTCACTCGTAAATACATTAGCAGTTCCATAAGCAGCACCCTGCTTCTCAAACATCTTAGAAACTAAACTCTGAAGTTGGTTAGCTCTCTCCATCTGATCTGCCTTAAGCTTGTTTACAAGCTCTGTATTAGGAGTATAAGTCTTCCCTGACTTAACATCTGTTGTTCCCTTATCATATACAACTGCTGCTTCAGAAGCCTTGGTGGTCTCTTCTGCCTTGACAGGAGCCTTAACTTCCTTAGTATTAACAGGTGTAGTGACTTGAGAACTGGTATTAATTGAACTAACAGCCATAAAATCACCCTCCTTGGTATGTACGCTATGCCTAAAAAGCATAGCAAAATCTTAGACTTTTCTACACTTAAATTGTATGCTATAATATGGATAATGTCAAGTATAAAGTGAGGTGAACAGCATAATGAGTACACACATTAATGCAGCTAAAGGTGATATAGCCGAGACCGTATTGATGCCCGGAGACCCATTAAGAGCAAGATACGTTGCAGAGAACTTCCTAGAAGGCGCAACTTGCTACAACGAAGTCAGAGGCATGTATGGTTACACCGGCACATACAAGGGTCATAAGATAAGCGTTCAGGGTTCGGGAATGGGTATTCCGTCATTTCTTATCTATGTAACCGAGCTTATCAACGAGTATGACGTCAAGAACGTCATAAGAATCGGTACTTGCGGTGCAATACGTGAGGATGTCAACATAAGAGATATTCTCTTAGGAGTGTCTGCCAATACCACTTCTAATATCAATAAGACCAGATTTTTAGGATATGATTACTGTCCTACCGCAGATTTCAATCTTCTTAACACGGCATACAAGAAGGCTGAAGAACTTGGTTTCTTAGACCATACTCATGTTGGACCTATCTTATCTACAGATGAGTTCTACGGACACGATGAAGGTTTAGAGGCGATGTACGCCAAGTATGGTGTTTTAGGCGTTGAGATGGAGGCTGCCGGCCTTTATACCGCCGCAGCAGGATTAGGTGCTAAAGCGCTTGCAATTCTTACCGTAAGCGATCATCTGATTACACACGAACAGACCTCGAGTGAAGAGCGCGAGAAGACATTTACCGATATGATGAATCTCGCCTTAGAAACTGCAATTGCTATTTGATTTCATTTGTTATATAATACTTTATTGAAATTTATATTAAAGGAGCATATTTATTATGGCACAACAATCACAATACACATCTAATTCTTTTATTAACATGAGTGAATACTTCAACATTGGCGACGAGGTATCTGCTTTACTTCACGCTAACTATGGCGAGACAGGTAAGGGATACAGAGGTGGTTTCGTAACCTACGTTTCTCCTTATTTTATCACTGTAGATTTTGACTGCTTCAAGGAGTGTTTTAACTCTATGGAATGGAAAGAAGGCAAGCTCAAGAAAGTAGCTAAATAACAATCGGAGGTTTATGTTAATGCCAACCAAGGATCGTATAATCCAGTTCATAATGTTGCTGTTAGGCTCGGCTGTTGCGGCATTTTCCGTTGAGAAGATATTGGTACCGGTTCAGATACTTGACGGCGGCGTGGTCGGTATAAGTATTATCATTCATATGCTGGCTAACATCCCTCTTGGTATCCTGACATTTGCACTTAATATGCCTTTTGTTATTATAGGAGCAAGGAAGATGGGCAAGGGTTTCTTAGTAAGAACCTTAATAGCTATGGCTTTCTTCTCATTGTCAATTCAGGTATTCTCACATCTCGAATATGATGTGACCGATGACAGACTGCTTGCAACCGTATTCGGCGGTGTGATATTAGGTCTCGGTGTTGGTATCGTTATCAGAAACGGTGGATGTTTAGACGGTACTGAGTCAGTTGCAATACTGATTTCAAGAAAGAAGCCAAGTCTTTCTGTTGGTCAGATAGTTCTTATGTTTAACATAATTATCTACCTTTCGGCAGGTCTTTTATTCGGACTTGACAGGGCGTTATACAGCTTGCTTACATACTTCATCACATCCAAGGTTGTTGACTACATCAACACAGGTTTAGACCAGGGTAAGGCTGTCATGATTATCACCGAGCAAGGTAGAAGGATAGCTGATGACATTTACAAGGAACTCGGTCGAACCGTAACCTTCATGAAGGGTGAGGGACTTATCTCTGGTGAGAAGACTGTTCTATATTGCGTCATCACAAGAATGGAGCTGTCGACAATCAGAACCATCATAGAGCAGGATGATATTCAGGCATTTATGACAATATCTGATGTATCAGAGATTTTGGGACGCCACATCAAGAGCACATCCGCGATTGAGAAGATAAACCAAGAATAATTAATATGAACATAGTTAAAGCTCGGGCTTATCGCCCGAGCTTTGTTATTTATGTTAACTATCAACATGTGAATTAATTATATAAGAATCTACTTTTATCCGTGTTAAGGCCTTTAGCAAGGTTATCAAGATCTGTGTCAGAAAGCGACTTCGATAAGATATGAACCTCATACTTTCTTTCCATCCACTTAGGTATGATTTTAGACCATTCACTCTCTTTTACAGCATTTTCATCAATTGTAACTTTATTCAGGCTTTCAGGAAGTGTAATCTTAGATAAATACTTACAAACAAGCGGTGACGACTCATACGAACCATATATACTATCATCAACATCATTATCTGACTTGTTCGTATAAGTAACAGCTGATAAAGGAAATGTCTCACATCCTTCTGCAACAGTAAGCAAATATCGATTGCTTGGAACTCTGATTATAGTCTTTTTGTCCTTAGAATATACAACTCCGTCAATCGACGTATAGTTCTCATCAGAATCACTTACTATAATATTACGAGCTCTAATAACATTAAATGTATTAATATCTGTCACAGGAGTATTAAACTCAACAGTTTTTGCCACAAGCGTTTCTGACAATTCCTGACTATTACCTGATAATTTAAAATCACCCGGCAATGTAACTTTAACCTTTTCACCGGCTAAATTCGCGTCAAATGCCTCAAGTCCAATCTTTTTGGTATTAGGGCTTAATTTAAATTCTAGTGCTCTTGAACCTGCAAATGCCTGATCTCCTATACTTACCAAACTGTCAGGAAAACTAAAACACTCATCCTCAAAATAACTTCCGTAAAATGCCATTGTTCCTATAGCCGTTAGCTTATTATGAAAATTCACGCTTCCTAAATTAGGACACCATCCAAACGCGTAATTAGGAATCTTGGTCATAGTCTTAGGTATCGTAACACTCTCTAAATACTCACACTCTGCAAAAGCTCTTTCAGGAATTGATTTAACTCCGTTTTTAATAACAATTTTCTTAATCTTCAATTTCTTAGATTTTGACGGTATCTGTGACTTCTTCATAGCACCCTTACCACTAACCGTGTAAGTACCATTCTTAAGCTTAGTTTTAACCGCCGCCGAAGCATCAACACTACAAAAGCACATCATTAATGTCAGCAAAATGAAAGATGAACACAATATAGTTGCCAATTTCTTATACGTTTTACTCATAACAAACATCCTCCTAACTTACAAGTAAATAATCACTGATGACACAGCAACATTAAAATATAATTAATATAATTTATATATAATCTTTCATTGTGAGAAAACTGTGAATACTTATATGTTCCCGAAGAATTATATCTTATGTAAAAGCTCGAGTTAAACACCCGAGCTTTGTTTATATCTCCTGATAGTGTTCTATATATTCTTTAAACCTTGGGAGAATCAAAGAGATTTCGCCATACTTGGGTACATCTACAATACCCTTCTTGATTAATCTGTCCCTATACACAGAGAATTTATTAGATGGCATATCAAGTCGATCTCTTAATTCCTTTACAGTAGTTCTTTGTTGCTTTGCTATCTCACGTACTACCACCCTGTCATTATCAGACATTTCCGACCATATCTTATCATAAGAATACTCCTTAAGCATATAATCAAACTGTGGTAAAATATCCTCGATTTCTTTCTCCTTATTATCCCATTTCAGATATCCCAATATCTGAAACGCATACGAGTATCCATCGACTATATCAGCCATAGCATATGCCTCTTCGTCATTTATCTCAAATGTATTCTTATATTCCTCGGCAACCAAAATCCTGTCAAGCGGCTTCAAATGTATCTTAGGTGCGCGATATAAAAATGTAAGTGTTTTCTCGTTCTGTAATTCATAGATATTCTCATATAATCCCGTCATCAAAAAGAAAATTGGATAATTCTGCCTAATCCAAAGCTGATATAAACTCGCAAATCTTTGAACATATTCATTATTGACAACTTCGTCTATCGCAATCAAAAGTCTTTTGCCATTGTCAGCCAACACCTTAAACATGCGCTCTAATATTATCTCTTCATTGGCCGCCGGAACTTCATTGTTAAACCCTACATTTACGCCAAATGCATTAATACTTATATCAGCTTTAATAAACATCTTATTCAATACCTTGTTATTAGCCAAATGAGATATTAACGAACTTATCATATTATTATCGGGAATCAAATCTACAACTATCCAATCTTCCCTTTTAAAATAATCTGTCAGTTCTGTTAAAAAAACAGTTTTGCCTGAACCCCTGACCCCGGTAATCATATAGCACATTGTTGGAGGATATACGGAATTAAAGTTGTCAACTACATTTCTATAGTCTGTAATTCTTGACACATAACATTGTGGTTTCTGTCCAAACGCAACCAAAAATGGGTTTACTTTATACATAATCTCAGCCCCCTTATCCACATTTCAACTCTAGCATATACGCAAACTTGTTTTTATAACTGTTTTATAACTTTGAATTTCTTTTATAACTGTTTTATAACTTCAATATAATTTTATAACTATTTTATAACTTTTGCAATACATATTTTTTATATAAACAAAGCTCGGGCAATCGCCCGAGCTGTTACATCCAACATCATATATTACAATTCCAACTCTCCTGCAATCTTCTTGAGCTGCTCTGCAGATTCCTTAAGCTTAGCAATCTCGTCTTCGTCAAGAGAGATAGGTATCTTCTCTTCTACACCGTTCTCACCAACTATGGCAGGCATACTTAGAGAGATTCCGTAGATGCCGTACTCACCCTTCATAGTACTTGACACAGGAAGGATAGCCTTCTCATCACCAATAATAGCGGCACATATACGTCTTACCGCCATCGCGATTCCGTAATAAGTAGCGTGCTTCTTCTCTATAATCTCGTAGGCACTGTTCTTAACCATCTCCTGGATATTCGCCTCAGATTCCTCATGATTAAAATGTCCTCTCATCTCACAGAAGGTTGAAAGCGGAACTCCCGAAACAGTAGCTGAACTCCATGCAGCTAGCTCGCTGTCTCCATGCTCACCGATGATAAACGCATGAACCGAACGGCTGTCAACATTTAAGTGATCACCAAGTCTGCTCTTAAGTCTCGCTGTATCAAGAACTGTACCCGAACCGATGACTCTGTTCTCAGGGAAGCCTGAGAGCTTCTGAGCAACATACGTAAGAATATCAACCGGATTGGAAACCACAAGGATAACACCCTCACAATTACGACTCTTAATCTCAGGAATAATGTTCTTAAATATGCCAACGTTCTTCTTAACAAGATCAAGTCTTGTCTCACCCGGCTTCTGAGCAGCACCTGCAGTAATAACTATAACTGCGGCATCAACAATGTCATCATATGTTCCCGCATATATCTTCATAGGCTTAACAAAAGGAACACCATGACTGATATCAATCGCCTCACCGTCAGCCTTGTTATGGTCTGCATCGATAAGCACAATCTCAGAAAACATTCCTGATTCCATAAGTGCAAATGCAGCAGACGAACCAACAAAACCACATCCGATGACTGCCACCTTCTGCACATCAACATTTCTCTCGTTCTTAGAACTATCATAAATCTTATCCACTGTATACCTCCTATCATTATGAGAATTATTAGTAACTAACTTCGATTATATCACTATATATTATAATTTACCACCTATGTAACCTAAAATATCAGCTCTGGTAGCTGATTTAAGAATGTATCCGTCAGGCTTCAGTTCCATAACTCTGGACACCGCTTCCTTAGTTCCGTTACCTGTCAAAAATATAACAGGTATATCCTTGGTAGCCGAATCTTGCCTTAACATCTGAAGAACCTGAGGTCCATCTACAACAGGCATCTCATAATCTAAGAGAATAAGATCTACCTTATCATCTTCCGGAACCTTAAGAAGAAAGCTGATAGCCTGCATTCCCGCCGTCACCACGTCAACCTTATACTTATCTTTTATCCATTCTCTAACCATCTTAGCGTATGAAGGATCATCATCCACTATAAGAATACGTTTCTTCCTGTCCGAATCATCAACTGTATTATTCATAGCATTCTCGACAACAGCACCAAACTTCTCCATATCGATAGGTCTGTTAATCCAATCGAAATACTTAATATTCGGAACTAACTTCTGAATATCTGTGTGAAACTTTATCTCTCCGATTACAAGCATATTCTTGCCGGCTTCTTTAACAGTTTCACAGATATGATTGAGATTAATGATTTTGGCCTTATCATCCAATATATCACTCGGAATATACAAAACATAAAGTGAAACTCCCGGTGCAACTATCTTAACTCTGTCAAAATCATTGACAATTGAAGACACATTGTACCCCAACTCTGTAAGTTTCTTCTCTATTCCTTTGATAACCACACTGTTTTGAAACATGACAGTAACAATACTCTTAGATTCTCCCATTATAATACCCTCCCAAATTATATATTCTCAGTAATATAATCAACCTTAACCATCTTACTGAATTCATTCTCGTTCCACAAGGAGAGAACTCGCTCTATAACGCTATCTGTGTCGTCATCTGCAAAATCCGGCAAAAGCATAAAGAAGCATCTTTCTTTGGTAAGCATAATTATATCGCATCTCCTGAGATTGCGCTTAAACACCTCTCCAAACTCGTAAACAGCATCTTCAACATCATCCTCATTGACAGGACTAAGTGAGAATAACGCCTTAACGGCGTGTCTCTTATTCCTTGCAATCATACGAACTATGTAGCGATAGCTTGACGTAAATGCATCCTGACCTAAAAGCATCGCTCCCTGCTTAACGCCTCTCTCCTCAACCAGGTAAGTCAATCTCGCCATCTGATCCTTGATATCAAACTCTCCGTCAAATGTTACTGTCTCTCCATATATATCATACCCATGCTTGCCGTTCTGCTTAACCTTATATAGTACACCGTCGGCGTATTGGAACAACGTCTTATAGTCCCTTCCATACTCCGGAACAAATACAACTCCGACCGATATACCAATCGGTATATTGAAGTCCTTACCCATCAACGCCTCGCACCTGGCACAGAACTGCTTGTTAAGTCTTGTAACAATCGACTCAACCGCACTCTTCTCCAGAAGATTAGGAAAATAGCCCATGAACTCGTCTCCACCAATCCTTGAAACAACGTCATCATCTCTGATATTACGCTTAACAATCTCGGCAAAATCAACCAAGACCCTGTCTCCCATATCATGGCCATACAAATCATTAACAAGCTTAAAATTATCAAGATCGATCACCATCATAGCACCGTCATACTCACGTATATACCTTGTAATCTTAGCTGTTCCACTCGACTTATTAAGAAAGCCCGTAAGTTTATCAAGAGAAGCCTCCTCAGTCAGGCTCTTAATCCTGTTGGAATTGTCAATAACATTGGCAATACGCCCAAGAAGGATATTCTTGTTAATAGGTTTATGAACGAAATCCGAAGCACCCTCCGATAATCCTCGTCTCTCAATCTCGCTGTCTCCCTCTCCTGTTAAGAAAATGACAGGAGTACGCTTAAGACATAGTTCATCCTCAACCTCTCTCAATTGACGGAATGTCTCAAATCCATCCATATCCGGCATAAGTACATCCAAAAGAACAAGATCCGGAGTATTCCTATGCATAAACTTAATCAAATCCTTACCTGAACGAAGGCATGAAACCTTCATTCCTTCAGAAGTCAAAATCTCTCTTGCATTTGTAAGGCTGAGCGCCTCATCATCTACTACAACTATCCAACTATTCATATATCAATCATCCTCGTCATTGTTAATATCCCCGGTTCCGATGATAGTTACATCAGTCCCAAACCAATCAGTAGAAATCTTCTCTAAAGTTCCGTCATTTCTCATCTCGTGAAGTGTACCGACAACCTTGTCACACAAGGCATTGTCGCCCTTCCTAAAGGCAATCGCCAACTCTTCCTTCTCTAAGACGTCCGGAAGAACATAATAATCTTTAGAATGTTCAGAAATATAATAATATATAAATATCGAGTCGATAAAAACGGCATCCAACTCGCCATTACCCATCATGTCAAGAAGCTTGGTATTGCTTGAATTCTTAACGACTGTAATGTTATCATATATCTCTGATTTGGCTAAAGCACCCTCAACGGTTGATCCGGATTGAACTCCTATTGTTGCACCCCTAAGATCCTTCATCGACTTATACTTAGCGTTGTCTTTAACAACAAACAGAAGCTCATTCAGAAGATAAGAGTCAGATACAAGCATACTCTCTCGTCTCTCGTTATCTACGGACATCCCGTTCCATATGCAGTCAATCTCGCCTTCACCTAATAACCGTTCTTTCTCGTCCCACGCTATCGGTTTAAGTTCAAGCCCAATATTAAGCCTCTTACACACTTCTTTCGCAAGATCTATGTCAAAACCAACCAGCTCACCGGATTCATCGCGAAATCCCATAGGCGGATACTCTTCATCCAACCCCAGGACAAGCTTGCCCTTTTCTTTAATCTTATTGTATGATTCATCCGTCTTCACTTCACCACAACCAAAAAGTAGCAAGACAAGAGATAAAACCACAATACTCACAGTTACTCTATTATTCATAATTACATCCTTAATGTTATCACATTATATGTCGCTTAAAAGCTCTAACACTGTGTCATACTCATACTTAGACACTGCAGACTTAACATCTTTATAGGTATCAGCATAAGAGTCAGGAATTCTATATTCCGACAGCTTATCAACTACCTCTCCTAATCTATCACAATCCATGTCATCCGCGGCTTGTCTGAGTTCTTTAAATGATGACATAATCATATTATGCTCTGCCTCAGGCTTATTGCTGTCATTATCCGGTTCTCCAAGGAATTCCTCAAGCGGAGCCTTGAGCATCATAACCTCGTTGATAAATGTCTCATTATTCTGTTCTACATAATCATAATCTTCTACCTTGGCAGAATTCTCAAGATTCTCTGCTTCATCACCAAGCTCCGTAGCTCCTATAATCCTCAAAGAACTCTTAAGCGCATGAACTATGATAATATAATTCTTATAATCCTTAACGTTATAATAATTATTTAATTTCTCAGCCTTCTCATCTATTGACTCATAAAAGATTCTTAACAACGAAGCATATGCATCATACGAACCACTGTTTCGAATTCCTATGAATACATCAAGCATCTCACAATCAATAAGTATGTCAAATTCAGGCGGAATATCTTCAACTTCATCATCAATATCATCCTCCGACTTAAGAATAATCTTATCCTTCGGAAGATACTTTATAAGCCTGCTCTCGAGTTTATCGCCATCAATAGGCTTAGTCATGTAGTCATCAAAACCCTCTGAAAGATACATATCCTTAGCACCCGGAGCAGCATTGGCAGTCAGGCAGATACACCTGGTATCTTTATTGAGTTCTCCGCCTATACCCTTAAAATCATGAAGAACCTCTATTCCGTCTTTATCAGGCATCATATGATCTAAGAAAATGATATCATATCGCTTGCCTCTAATCTTCTCAATACCTTCTATACCGCCAAGAGCTGTATCAAGCTTAACATTACACCTCTTAATCAAGCTCTTAAATACTTCTAGATTGACAGGATTGTCATCAACCACAAGCACATCCGCTTCAGTTGCTTCGAAAGGATGCCCTTCGGCTATACTGCTAAGTATAGCATCATATTGAGCGTCATCCTCTAAATCATTCTTATCTGTATCCGAGAAATTGAGCAATTCGTTAACCAGTCCCATAAGAGTAGCTCCGGAACTCTTGATATTCCTTGAATACTTAAGAATCCCCTCTTCAGTAGACTCTCTCAAAATCATCTCATTCATACCTATTATCGAGTTAATAGGTGTTCTTATCTCATGAGACATATTGGCTAAGAAGTTGGTCTTGGCTTCATTGGCCGCAACCGCTCGTTCTGATCTCACAAGATACTCCATTGCCTCCTTGTCTCTTATAACTGCCCTTATCATAAAGGTAGCTACCAATGCAGCTATAATAATCGAGACAAGAATCGTAAGATATAATGGATATCTAAGCCTTGCAAACTCATCAGTTGCATCTATTACCGAAATCAACGTCCAATCATTCTCAAGATTATATATATACACCATATAATTCTTAGAATTATATTCTAAATAAAAGAAATCACTGTCACCCTTATGCATATTGGCTGCTATATGACTGTGCAATGAATCACTGTCATTAACACAGTACTTACCTATGTAATCTCGATCGGAGTGCGCTAATATCTTGCCTTTTCTGTTAATTATAAATTCCTCAGAACACTCACTGTTAGATACATGATTCTCCATTATGTTCTGAATCTCTTGCATAGATATATCAATAGCCACAACACTCTTGGCATCACATAGCGTCTTGGCAATAGTAACCGTGATTGTACCGGTTAGAAGGTCTAGATAAGGATCAACAAGAGTAAGCCTGCCGTTGTTCGCCTTAGATTCGATGTACCAAGGCCTCTTAGTCGGAACGAAATCTGCATCAGGCACCCAACCGGCTCCGTCTAGATATTCGCCGTTAATGTATCCATATAAACCTGTAGTATCGTCGATAAGAGCGTCTGTGACGGCAACCGTCTCGTCTTCAAGGAAATCTTGAATGTCACTTGTAGGTCTCTTATCTCTAATCATCTTATCAATAGTGTATCCTGAAAGCTTCAGTATATCTATTCCTGCCGACAAATGCCTGTTAATCTGATCAGACGAATCTGTCGAGATAAGTCTTCCGTTATTGATGATATTGTCTCTGGTCTCCTTAGTTATCTTGTTGTAGTAATAGACTACAATCGTGACAAAAAAAGTAACTATGACGACATATATCAGTAACCTCATTATAATAAATGCATAACGCCCTTGTTTGTCTGCCTTTCTCATTAATACTCCCCCATCCGTTATATATAACCAATCTCTTATAACTACAGACATACATAGTAATTATACTATATATCAGCGTGCTTATCAACCGAATGTTAACTAAGCCAACACCCAAAAATATACCAAAAAAGCCGATACAACTCTGTACCGGCATGATATTAATTAAACTTCAAGAATCTGTGCATCATCTTGTAATTACTAAGAGCGATAGTTCTACCGAGCGGTCCCGGCAAAGTCACCAGTGTAGCATAACTTGCAAGCCTAATCCTCGCGGTAGTCCTCTTGTCAGTCCTATAGACATCTCTCCACATTCTCTTGTAATCTTTCTCGCTCGACCTGTTCTTGTTAAGTCTGGCAAAAACTGAAGCAGCAGTGAGCATAAGAACATTCTCTCTGTACATCAACTTGGCAAGCTTAGGATCTTCCTTCTTAATCTTCTTAAGGTCGTAAGCCTCGAAAAGCATCTTAGATACCTGAATCTGATCTTCATAATGCCTCTTCATACTACTCTCTGACATTGACTGTCCCGGGCGCCCTATAAAGTAATGCTCTAGGACCTCATTCATATAGTAAAGCTTTCTGACATGTGGCAAAGGATAGTATACATAAAGATTATCCTCATAAAATGTATGCTTAGGAAGCTTCAATCCACAATCTCTTAAAAGCGATGTCCTGAAAGTCACAGAGTGAATAGTCGGATACTGTGTAACAGTAAACCTTCCAAGCTCATCCCAAGTAAGAAGCTTCCCTGCTTCAACTGCATTGTCATAAGCCAATATATCTATATCAAAATCACCACTATAATCATAACAATAATCCGTCAAGACCATGTCACATTCGGTATCTTTAAGCTCTGCCAAATGCTTAAGATAAGAATCAACAGTCCCTTTATCAATCCAATCATCGGAATCTACAACCTTAAAGAACACGCCGGTAGCCACTCTTAAGCCAGCCATAATACCTGCACCGTGGCCTCCGTTCTCCTGATGAACAACCTTGACAATATCGGGATACTTGGCATTGAATGAATCCGCTACCGCACCCGTGTTATCAGTCGAGCCGTCATTTATAATAATGATCTCACATCTATCTCCACACAACAGCAAACTGTTAATAGTCTTATGCATAAACGAGCCTGAATTATAGCATGGTACAACAAAACTTACTAGTTTCACCCAAACACTCACTTTCAATCTGGAATGTCAAAATTATATCAAAAAAACACCGAAAATAATATATAAAAAATTTACAATGCACATTTAATCTCGTTTGACATTTTGGAGAAAATTCACAAATCCCGTAATTACACTACAAAATACCCATCGCTGGAGTAAAGATAGGCCTCTAATCTCCTATTCTTGATGTCTTTATCCTTGAGCTCCTGATTCTCTAACAGATAGGCTTTCTCGTCATCTACCGCATATAACCTGTATATGATTACACGCATTTTCTCGCCTATCTCAACCTTTCTTCTCTCTAACGATCTAAAGGTGGTGAGCTCGATGCCATTTACATTTAGCTTGAGCTCTAAACTGTCACCTCTAAAAAGAATGTCGGTAACAACGCCCTCCTCAGAGCAATCCATAACCTCCGAGAACACTTTGTTGTCTGACTTAAATGCCTCAACGAACTCCGGTCTCACTATAGCGCCCTTGTAATCGCCCTTCTCGAATCCTTTGAGCTTATGATAATCCTCAATGAGAGTCGAACGACCGATAAACTCTGAAACAAAAGGAGTGTCAGGGGTCTTATATATCTCCTTTGGAGTACCGATCTGCTCAACCCTTCCCTTGTTGGTTACGATAATCTGATCGGCAACCTCAACCGCTTCATCCTGATCATGTGTTACGAAAATGCTGGTAATTCCGACCTTATAAATCATCTCCCTCAGCCAGCTCCTAAGCTCCTGTCTGACCTTCGCGTCAATTGCAGCAAAAGGCTCATCAAGTAGCAGAAGGCTTGGATTAGGTGCCAAAGCTCTTGCAAATGCAACTCTCTGCCTCTGTCCACCGGAAAGCTGGTTAGGATATCGCTTCTCAAACCCTTTAAGGCCGGTAAGTTCTATAAGCTCCTCAACTCTTGCCTTGATCTCTTTCTTAGGCATTTTCTTAATCTCAAGTCCAAATGCGATGTTCTCATAAACCGTCATGTATCTAAAGAGTGCATAATTCTGGAACACGAAGCCTATTCCCCTCTCAGAAGGCGAAACATTGTTGACTCTCACTCCGTCGATAATAATATCTCCGCTGTCCGGTCTCTCTAAGCCTGCAATCATCCTTAAGATGGTGGTCTTGCCTGAGCCTGAAGGTCCCAAAAGCGCGACTAAGCTTCCCTTCTCTATACCTAAATTGACATCCTTAGACGCCTTAAAATCTCCGTATGATTTATTAATATTCTTAAGCTCGACGTACATATCATAACCTCCTACATGGACTTAGACTTGTGTTCAAATATGTTTCTGAGTATCAAGACAACTACAGCTATAATCACGAGTATCGATGACACTGCAAATGATGCCGTTATCGAGTCCGCGGAACCCGCAAGATAAAGCGCATCTATCTCAAGCGGAAGCGTGAATGTCTCTCCTCTTGTCTTAGACAATGCATTAACGGCACCGAACTCTCCTAAAGCTCTAGCTGTACATAGAATTATTCCGTATACCAAAGCCCATTTGATATGTGGAAATGTTACTCTCTTAAATATCGTCCATCCCTTAGCTCCCATAAGAGAAGCCGCTTCCTCCTCATCGGTACCTTGAGCATTTAATACCGGAATAAGTTCTCTTGAGATAAATGGAAATGTAACAAATATAGTTGCCAGGACAACACCCGGAATTGCAAAAACAATCTTGATATCCGTTCCAAATGTTGAGTTGATATAATCAACTACCGGCTTAGCCCATCCCGAACGACCGAAAGTCATAATGTAGGCAAGACCTGCGATTACAGGCGAAATAGAAAACGGAATATCTATCAACGTAGCCAGAAACTGCTTACCCTTAAAAGAGAACTTAGTAAGAAGCCACGAAGCCATTATTCCAAAGAAGGTATTGACTATAACCGTTATCACGGTTGCAAGCAGCGTTACCAAAAGCGCAGCCTTTACATATTCCGTACTTATAGCCTTAAAATAAAAATCAAATCCCTCCTTCAAGGAGTTAACTATTACCGAAACTAACGGAAGGATCAACATAAAGAATATAAACAAGGCACTGGTACTTATCAATACCCATTTAACTACAGGCTTGCTCCTTCTGGTAGTCTTGATGGCAAGCTCTTTTCTCTCATCACCTTTTAAATAAGCCACAAAACCACCTCCTATACGTTACTTACGCGCCTAGACTGGCGTATCTGAACTATATTGATAAATAAAAGAAGCAGGAAAGAAATAATAAGCATGATGAGCGCAATCGCTGTAGCGCTCTCGTACTCGAGATAATTGAGTTTCTGCATGATGATATACGATATAACCTGAGTATGCTCCTTCTCGTTGTTACCCGAGATATAGATTACACTTCCGTACTCACCTATTCCTCTTGCAAATGCAAGTCCGAATCCGGTAAGAAGCGCAGGTCTTAACTCAGGTAATATAACCTTAGAAAATGTAGTAAGTTTCTTCGCACCTAATATGTAGGCCGCCTCTTCATACTGCGAATCAAGCTTCTCTAAAACCGGCTGAATAGCCCTTACTACAAAAGGTATGCCGATAAAGACAAGAGCAATAATAAGTCCGATGTGAGTATAGCTTATTCTAATCCCAAACCACTCATATAACGGACCGCCAATCTCGCCTTTAGTCGAATACATTTTAGAAAGTGTTATGCCGGCAACAGCTGTAGGGAGGCAGAATGGAAGCTCTATCATCCCATCCATTATCCTCTTTCCCGGAAACTCGTATCTAACCAAAACCCACGCGAGTATTATTCCGAAAAAGCAGTTTATCAAAGCTGCTATAAACGCGCATCCAATACTTGTTGCAAATGCATATAGTACATTAGGCATTGTAACTATCTCAAAAAAATCTTTCGGAGAAAGCCTGAATGACTGAAACAAAACGGATGCAAGCGGAATCAGAATCAATATGGAAAGCATTGCAATAGTGATTCCAAACGATAAACCAAAGCCGGGGATTACCCTTCCTCCTTTAAAGCTTTTAGCCTTGCTCATAACACATACCTCCAAAACACAGTAATAGCAGTGGAGAATTATTCCCCACTGCATATATCAACAAATACATCCCCTACTTATAAACACTTATTATTGATGAATTTCATCAAAGATAGCTCCATCTTTAAAGAAGTCCTCATACGCCTTATCCCATCCACCAAACTCATTGATGTTGGTAAGGTTCATATCAAGGTCAAACTTGTCTGCGAACTCCTTAAGAACAGCCTCATTAGATGGTCTGTAACCATTCTTACCGATAATTCTCTGAGCCTCCTCTGAGTATAGATACTCAAGATAATCCTTAGAAACTTCCTCAGTTCCGTTCTTCTTAGCATTCTCGTCAACTATAGCAACTGATGGCTGAGCCAAGATACTAACGCTAGGACTGATTATCTCATACTCATCAGGATACTCTGTCACGGTAGCAATAGCCTCATTCTCCCATGCCAAGAGAACATCTCCCTGTCCATTCTCAACAAATGTAGTTGTAGCGCCTCTTGCCCCTGAATCCATAACAGTTACGTTATCATATATAGCCTTAACGAACTCTTTAATCTTAGCTTCATCACCGCCGAACTTAAGATCTGCATAGTGCCATGCTGCAAGGAAATTCCAGCACGCTCCACCTGATGACTTAGGGTCAGGGGTAATAATCTCAACGCCGTCTTTGATAAGGTCGTCCCAGTCTTTAAGACCTTTTTCATTTCCTTTTCTAACTAAGAAAACGATTGTTGAAGTGTATGGAGATGAATCAAGATCAAATTCATCTATCCACTTTGGCTCAATAAGGCCTGCCTCCTCAATTAAAGTAATATCGTGTGCAAGTGCCAAAGTAACAACATCTGCGTCAGCACCCTCAACCACCGAGCGCGCCTGTCCGCCTGAACCGCCGTGAGACTGAGTAATCTCAACATCCTTGCCCTTCTCTTCTTTATAATGTTTGACAAATGCTTTATTGTATTCCTCGTAAAGCTCTCTTGTAGGATCATAAGAAACATTAGTAATCTTAATTACATCTGAAGCAGATTCTTCCTTGCCGCCGCCCCCGCAGCCTGTGAATGTACCTGCAATCATTGCACCAAAAAGTAAAGCCGATGCTACTCTTACCAAACCGTTCTTAAATGGTCTCTTCATAATCTTCTAACTCTCCTTCTTAGATAAAAATGCGTAAAGCGCTATATTTACGTTACTTTAGTATAATACGTCATAAAGCTGAATAGAACAATCCAAAGTCGCGCAATCGTATTCAGTCAGATATTAAAAGCGTTTTACTATAACATCATATCTATCATTATATAATTATAGTGCTATTATTAATGATAACTACACAACATGTAGCATTCGTCACCACGAAACCCCTTAATACCAGGCATTTCATCCGTGCAATCGTTGTCATTGATATTAAAAAATATAGAGACTCCCCTAATGAAGCCTCTATATACTTGCTATCCTTTATAGAATACTACCGCGCTGCCTTTAGTCTTCTTGCCCTCATAGACACCTGCATCCGCTTGCTTATAAACTTCTTCAAAATCATGATCTGTCCCAGAATCGACAATAACAGCGCCCACACTGATTGACACCTTGTGTCCGTTAAGCTCTTTAATCTTGAAGTTATCAATCTCTCCAAATACTCTCTTAATAACCGCCTCTCCAAGCTCTTCGTTATCAATGCCAAATGCATAAACAGCGTACTCATCTCCACCGAGCCTAAATACGATGTCATTATCTCTGAATGTCTTCTTAAGAACATCAGCAATCTCTCTGATAACCTTGTCACCGATAGAATGGCCAAAATTGTCGTTGATATACTTAAAATCATCGATATCCATAACGCACATCATTCCACCCTTGTGGGCTTTTATGACTTCGCTAATTCTACTCTCACCACTTCCTCTGTTAAGAATACCGGTCATAATATCTGTAGTAGCCAGCACTTCCAAGTTCTTGCGCTCATTAGCTGACTGAACGACATCATCAACATTCTTGAAACCTGCTAGTATTCCGCTCGCCTTGTTCCTTGGATTGATAGGAATGTATGTATACTGATAATAATGAATCTCACCCTTATCTATTACGCGGTAACTTGAAACATACTCATCGCGTTCTTCCATCTTCTCACGAATCGTATTCAAGCTGAGTGCATCATACATAGCTTCCTGATCTTCCACATACACACGGTCAGTTACATATTGCTTGGCGAGTACATCATAATTGTACTTCTTCTCTCCTGCACCTTCCATACCCTTAGTAACATAACCATCAAGCTTAAGAATAACAACATCTCCGGTAGCCATGTCTATCTTGAAAATGTTATAGTAGTCTCTACTAAGAGCCTCAACTATATCTAACTGCTCTCTTAGGTACCTCTTATCAGAGATATGCTTTCTTATTGATCTGTCAATGTCTCTATATGCCAATATAAAGTGATTAGACTCACCCGGCTCTCCAGCCAAAGCAAATGCCATCTGATGATACGATATCTCTCCGTCATCAGACATCCTCATATAATCAACACTATATAACTCTCCGCCTTCAACTCTGTCAGAAACAACCTTCACATCTACATCTCTAAGCACCGCCTCAGAGCGATCAACTACGTATCTCTCAACATATTCTTCAATAAAGCGAGAATAATTGTTATATTTGAGTCCCAACTCGATGGCGGTTCTGGTAGTTCCTTCACCTGTAGTACGGTATAAATGCATAGCTAACGTATCAAAATTAACAACCCAAATTGTATGATATTCCTTACCAAGTCCGGTGATTATTCCCATGCATTGCTTAATACGCTGATTAAAATCATCAACCAGCTTTCGCTGATCCTCGGGATAATCATTAGGATCCAGCAATTCATCCGGTTTAATAATTAAGTCTTTCATACAGTTCTCCTTCACTTACACTCCACATTTACTATACTTTAACCCAAATTAATTGTAACACATCATGCATGTATAGTCAATTTGTGATATAACAGTCAAATCATTAAAACACTATGTATCTTTAGTATTATGTCTATCCAAAAACTCAAGAAACTGAAGCTCTGATAGTGGTCTTGAGAAATAAAATCCCTGTATGTAATCAGCACCCATGCTTTTGAGAGTCTCTAACTGGTCTTCCGTCTCGACACCCTCTATAACAACCTCAAGCTTGATATCCTGCATCATCTTGATACTGTTTCTAACGATTGATGCGCCATTCTCGGTATCTAAGTCATCAACAAGACTCTTGTCAATCTTAACCAGCTTAAGTGGCAGATTGAGAACCCTCTGCATGTTAGAATAACCGGTTCCATAATCATCAAGAGAGAACTGGTACCCTCTGGCCTTAAGCTTCTTGATGTTGTAGTCAAGCACATCCTTCGCTGAATTGTAAGCAGTCTCCGTAATCTCAAAGTTGATTCTCTCAGGTCTTACATTATATTCGTTCTGTGTTCCGACTATATAATCCGCGAAATGCTCCTTAAGACATTGTTCCACCGAAAGATTGACCTCTATGTAAGACAGTCCCAACCTCTTCAGGTTATGTGTTGAAACAAACTTATAAACACTCTCAATTACAAAGTTGCCTATATCGTCTATAAAACCACTCTGCTCAGCGGCAGGAATAAAAATGCCCGGAGACACATAACCGTAATCTCTGTCCTTAAGTCTGATAAGGGCCTCGGCAGAAACAAATCTTTCTTCTTTAAGGCTGTATATAGGTTGATAGTACATCTCAAAGTTATGCTCTTTAAGGCCTCTTTCAAGGATCTCTGCCATGTTATTATCAAGCCTAAAATCCTTAGTTGAAACGATATTGGAAGCCTTGATATAAGTTTCATTGGCACCCATATGTCTCGGAAACAACCTGCTGTATGCAATGATACTGTCATAGTCACCTAAATCTTCAGGGAATCTTAAACTTGAGAACTTGGTAACAAATCTGGCTCCATACTCATAGTAATATCCGTCTCCCGAGCGATACTCCCTTACAAAATCTATCATATTGGCGTTGAGGTCATAGTCAAGATCGTCAAAAATAATATAGAAACAACCTAACGCTCCATAATGAATCGTGTAATTGTCTGTATTCTTGCTAAAAAAATCGGTCAGCTTCTTACCTATCTCGCTAATAAAAGCCTCGTATCTTACTTCACCGATAGCCGACCTTACATCGACAGAGTTGACGAATCTGACAAATGCTATCTGCACCGGTTGCTTGTTGATAATAATCTTTCTGATCTCATCTTCGTAAGTATTCTCGCTCAAGATACCATTGTTCTGATCTATGATGTCTTCAGGTCTCTGCACAAACAGAATAATCAACAAAAGCCCTATAGACATCGCAAACATCTCGACCAGCAAGTCGCTTCTAAGGTACTGAATAAGCGCGGCTACCATTCCAAGAACATACATCATAATAAGAGTACGCCACTTAACCTTCTCGATAATGCTGCGACATGTAACAAGATAAATAATACCCATGATTACATAAGCATACGCCAAGAGATACAAAACGCTTATAAGAGGTCCTCGCTCGTATCCGCCTGACACAGTAACTATAAACAGCGAATGATGGAATGCGTTAGTCATAATTCCAAACAGCACTATCATAAGAGGCAGCACAAGGAATACGGTAACCATCTTGTTCTTAAGTCTGAACCATGTTCTGCTGACGGCTATAATTAAAAGCAGAAACAGAAAGTTACTTGAATTCCTGAACAGAAGATATCCGTAACTGCAAAGGAGTGTAAGTCGATACTGAAAATCAGTAAGCGGCGCCATCGCGCTTAATATCTCCATTCCAAAGTCGAAAATGGTAGTTACCAATGCGGCAAGCGTAAACAAAAGCAACGCCTTGTTGGTTACTCCCTTAGTCATTCTTCTATATAGAATTGTAATTAGTACCAAAGCATCTACTGTGACTGCACAATAGTCAAAATATAATATCTTCTCCATACCCAATCCCCGTATATTATTAAGCAAACTACTGTATATTATACTTAATAAAAATAGTATTTACAAGTGTATTAAAAGAATTTACGAAACGCCAAAAAATTGGTATAATATTCTATAAAGGCAACTAATCAGTTGCATAATCACAATCTTAGGAGGCATATATGAGTCTTATGAATATAAAGGTTACCTTCAACGGTAACTGGGTATTAACTAAACAGGAGGAGCCTTATCTACCGGCCGAAGTTCTTTCAGAAGAGCTATCGACTGCATTTCCTGAACAATTCAGCGTCAACAACCTAAGTCTCACAGAGCTCTCGGTACAAGTTGACACAGATTCTAAGATAGAACATATCAGAAAGCAGGTCAGACAGCTTCTTATGGCCAAGTATCCCATGGACAGGATTGATAGAGTTTCCGAAATTATAATAACCGGTGCGGAAGGCGAGACTGACATCTTAGTCGACATCGACAACTTAATCGGTTGGGACAGTTTCAAGGAACTTTGTCACGAGATTGCTCAGGTTACTCCACAGATTAAGAAGAACAGAACCTACGAGGCATTCCAGTTCCAGAATTACCTCTTCTCTGTCAATGACGGATGTGGGCTTTCAACGGTGCTAGACAAGTTTTATTCATTTGTCACGGGACTTAATCTATTCGAGGGCAAGAACGGCGTCTTCGAACTGGAGCTCACAACCGATAAGGAGTCAGAGACAGGTACTACACCTATCGAAGCCTTATCTCTTTTAGATATGGATGACGCAACCGGATCATTATTCTGCTTTGATATCAGTAATTTTATGGAGAGATCCAAGTACCCTATGCTCAAGGAGTTCTTGCAATCTCTATTGGAACTCGAGAAGGAATATATCTTTGCATTCAGGATTCCATTTGTCGAGGAGGGCGCATTAAGAGATATCTACGATATGCTCTCTGACATATTATTTATGAGAAAGATTCCTGTGTTGCCTTTCAGTATGGATCAGCTTAAAAGCCACGCCAAGGATATGCTTGAGACCTATCAATATGAAGGATCCGATGATGTCTGGGAGGTCTTTGAATCAAGGATTGCCCAGGAGAAGAGCGACGGTAAGTTCTACGGATTACAGACTGTTGATAAGGTTGTTTACGAGATGCTTTGGCTCAAGAACAAGGCAGACAGTTACTTGGAGAATGAGGTTAAGACCGAGGATCAGAGCGATACTGTCAACGAGGGATTGACAGACGAGAAGGAAGTTAAGCTCAAGTCCATCAGTCAGTCCGAGGTTATCGAGCTTGCACCTACATTTATGCAGAAGCAGGTAACCGGTTTTGACGAGCTTAACGAGATGGTCGGTATGGAGAAGATTGCCGATCGTATCAAAGAGATTGTTGCTCAGGTTAAGCTTTCGCAAGCCAATAACACTATGGAGAGACCTTCAATCCACATGAGATTCTTAGGTTCTCCGGGAACCGGTAAGACTACTGTCGCAAGGATTGTCGGCAAGATATTCCAGGAGAACGGAATTCTCAGAAACGGGTATTTCTTCGAGTACACCGCTAGAGATTTAGTCGGCGAGTATGTCGGTCAGACAGCTCCTAAGACTGCTTCTATCTGTCGAGATGCTTATGGTTCTGTTCTCTTTATCGACGAGGCTTACGGACTTTACTGGGGCAATGACAGAGGCAATGATTTCGGTAGAGAAGCGCTTACTACTTTGATTTCTGAGATGGAGAATCACAGAGACGACATGGTAGTTATCATGGCCGGATATAAAGACGAGATGGAAGGGCTTATGAAGGGTAATCCGGGATTAAGAAGCCGTATGCCTTTCTTGATTGAATTCCCAAGCTACACTCCTCCTCAACTTTCCGCCATCTTTATGCAGATGGTTAACAAGCATTTTAAGTATGACGAGTCACTGGCGCCTGCCGTTACAGAGTATTTCGACTCTCTCCCTAAGGAATACTTAGAGAGCAAGGAGTTTGCCAACGGACGTTTTGTAAGAAACCTATACGAGCGCACCTGGTCTAAGGCAGCTCTTAGAATGCAATTAAACAAGCAGGGTGAAGTTATTCTATCTGTTGAAGACTTTAAGGCAGCCTGCGAGGAGAAGGAATTCTCTGAGAAGTTAGAGCGAAAGAAGACAATTGGTTTTAGCAATTAAGATTGGAGATAAATATGTCAACAAACGATCAACGCATGTACGATTCTATAGTTAACGCAGTTAAGAGTTTAGTTCCCAACTACGGAATCGATAACGAGGCAAAAGCATTAGAGTTCATAGTTGCAGGAGATCCTTTTAATGTGCTTATCGACATTAAGTTCTTAGAGGAGAGCGGCTGCTATATGTTCTTTTCTGAATTGGGATTCGCTGTTCCGGAAGCTAACCGCTTGGCGTACGCAAGTGAGATATGCAGGATTAATTTCGATCAACTCGCTATCGGATCATTTGACTTTAATATGGAAGACGGTACCACTTGCTACAGATTAGGTCAGATATACGAGGACAGCCTGATTTCAGAAGACACAATCAAGACTACTATTCGTCTTGTTTATGATACCGTATGCAAGTTTAACGAGAGACTCTTTAACGCATCAAGATCCGACAATACCGTTACTTCTTCGGATGATGTTTCCTCTCCTAAAACTGTTGAACCGGTGAAGAAAGAGTATGAAGATGCTTCCATCGAAGCGGAAACATTTGACAACGAAGACGAAGCTTTAGCAACTGATTGATTACGGAGGAGTTATGTCACTTAAAGCGATTGCTGATTTGGCAGGAGTTTCTGCTTCAACGGTTTCAAGGGTGCTTAACGATCCGGACTACAGATGCAAGGATTCTAAGACCAGAGACAGAATCTGGGATACAGCCATGAAACTCAATTATAAACCTAATATTGCTGCAAGGAACCTTAGATTGGGATCTAATCAAACAGTGCCGGATTCATATTACATCAATGTCTTAGTGACAAGGATGGATGACTCAGGTGCAGATCCTTTTTTTACGGAGATTCTTCATTCCGTCGAGACGGAGATTCACAAGAATATGTGCATTCTCTCCAAGGTCTGGTATATATCTACATTTTCGGATGACAAGAAATGTCAATCTGCTGACATTTCATCCATGGTTAACGAAATATACGAACAATCCAAAGGACGAGCAGACGGACTTGTTATCATCGGCAAATGTAATGCCAAAGTATTAAAGGAACTACACAAAAGATACAACAACATTGTGTCGGTCAACCGCAATTCGACCAACTACGAGATTGATGAAGTAATCTGCGACGGTAAAAAGATTGCGACTATTGCAACGGAATATCTCACCAAGCTCGGGCACTCAAGAATAGGATATATCGGTGCTTGTCACAACGAGGCCAGATACAAAGGTTTTATCAATGTTCTTCAGAAACATGAACTTGATATTGACCCGGAATACATAATCGAGACCAACCAGACGGAGGTTGAGGGCTATGATGCTATGGCTAAACTCAACAAGATGAGTGAACCGCCGACTGCAATTTACTGTGCCAATGACATAACCGCAGTTGGTATGATTAAATACGTCAACAGACACAAATCATCATATCATCCTTCAATTATCGCAAGTGACGATATCGAGCTTGCAGGATACATAACGCCTATGCTTACCACTGTCTCACTTCCCAAGATTGAGATGGGTAGATTTGCAATAAGTCTCCTGATTGACAGAATCAAAGGCGGACATAAAAGTACAACTAAGATAGAGCTTGAAGGGAAGCTCGTTGTCAGAAACAGTTGTTATAATATTATAGACGGAGATTGGACATAATAAACCGGAGGGCCATAAGCCCTCCGGTATTACTCTTCTATAAGTTCTGCATCGACAAGTCTACAGAAATCATATCCCTTTTCATCATATACATCGAATGTTCCTTTTACAACAATCTGCTCTCCCACTTCAGGATAGTCATCAGGATATGTGTGTTCACCCTTTAATACGAACTCGAGTCCTTGCGCACAACAAGCTGTTGCATCCTTGATGATACAAGAATAATACTCGCTTGCTTTCTCTTCCTTATCAGTGTACACTGCGAATTCACCATACATAGTAATCTCTTTACCAACATAGTCCTTAGGTGAAAGCATCATATTGTACACTGTAGAATATATCATGGTTCCGGACATATCAGTCAGATCTATCGAATCGCCTTCTAACGGATTGGTACTGTCTTCTTCATCATCTTCTTTATTATCTTTATCATCATTTATCAGATACTCATCAGGCTCCGCAGCCCCGTCCTGTGCTTCATTATAAGCATCGTATTCTTTCCAAATCTGTTGGTTATTATTGGCTTCTTCGTAGCTTGTACATCCACACAAACCACCAAGCATTAAAACCACAATATATATCGCAAGTATTCGCTTCATACAATCATTCCTATACATAATATAATAGTGCCGGAATAATCCGGCACCATAATAATAGACTATTTTAGATATTATTGCAACGCTTCTTTTAAAACGTCAAGATTCTTAGTCATTACATCTATATAAGATACTCCCTGATCTGCGTCCTCAATAGTTGTAGCTTGCATTGAGTCCATTGACAATACTTTCTGATTCTTGGATTTGGTATTGTCAATTATTGTCTTAGCAATCTTCTCGTCACTCTTCTCAATCGTAAGTACATTGTTGAGCTTAAGTTCATCCACCTTCTTAGATAAGAATAAAATCGTCTCAAAGCTTGCCTCAGTCTCTGCTGAACATCCTACAAATGCAGCATAATAATTTAAATTGTAATCGTCCACCATATATCTAAATGGGAAGCGATCTCCAAAAAGAATGGTATCTTTAGATGCTGAACTGACAACCTGCTGATACTCGTTATCAAGTTCATCAAGCTTATCTACGTACGCATTAGCATTTGAAGTATATGAATCTTTATTGGCAGAATCGATTGCAGCTATATTATCAGCAATAACAGGAACCAACGCTTTAGTATTCTTGAGTGAAAGCCATACATGTTCATCATACTCCGGTCCCTCTTCGTGATCATGATGCTCATCTTCCTCAGCTTCTTCTGCGTCATGTTCATGCTCGTCTTCCTCAGCTTCTTCTGCGTCATGTTCATGCTCGTCTTCTTCTGCTTCTTCTGCGTCATGTTCATGCTCGTCTTCCTCAGCTTCTTCTGCGCCATGTTCATGCTCGTGCTCGTCTTCTTCCTGCATACCCTCAACTACTTCTTCCTCTTTAACAGAGGTTCCGAGAGTATCCAAAAGATTGATGACTTTCATGTTCTTGTTAGTCGCTTCACTAAGCGCATCATCTACCCAATGATCAGACTCTCCTCCTACATATATGAACAGATCACAGTTGGCAATCTTCATCATATCGTCTGTCGTAGGCTGGAAGCTATGAAGATCAACTCCATTATCCAAAAGCATAGTTACATCAAAATTATCCGCTTGATCACCAAGTATCTCTTTAACCCAATCATATTCAGGGAAAATGGTAGTTACAATCGAATACTTAGCATTGTTGCCTTTCTCATTACTTCCGCTTGCCGGCTTATCCGATACCACATTCGAACCACAGCCGGTAAATGATAGTACAACAGCTACTGTCATAAGTGCTACTATTAGTCTCTTAAGTGCCATAATGCATGTCTCCTCTCGTCTTTTGCAAAAATGCAACTCGTTTGCAATTGTCACAAGTGGCATTATAGCAACCTTTATATACCGTGTCAAGTGAAAATTTCAAATATGTCGCAAATTATTTGCAACACCTTTTATATATCTCTTCTGTCGCAAGCCTGGTCTTGGCAACCAGATCGATATCCACCTCCGGGAAGCAGTAATACTGTACATTGTAATCACCTATGCAGATTACATCTCCTATCTCATACCAATAATAGTCAGCATATAAACTATATGACGCCTTAGGCTTCATAGTAAAATCCAGCTTACCATCACATCCGGTTAGGTGAAATCCACTTATGTCGTGTGTAAGGCGACCGCTGCCTATCATCATAAGACTCTTGGTGTCAACCAACGCCCCTATTGTAACCGGAATATCAAGCTTATATGAGCCGTCGTCTATCTCACTAGCCACCGATTCCCTCTCCCATTTGTACCATGAAGGAATATGCGAATATTCAGTCACTCCATCCTTAGCTGACATCCTTCCACTCTCAAGCATAGAATATACCTTGCCACATGCCGCGCAAGTAAGCGTCGTACCTTTGCCAATCATCTTGCCTTCCGTCATACAAGAAGGACATTTATACAGAACGCGGTTAAGGTAATCTGCCCTAAAGGACTCATCGACAACTATCCCCTTCTCAAGCTGAATTTTAAAGTTGTCAAATGTAAACTCTTCTTCAATGATTTCTTGAATAGTGTCCGAATCTTTAGCTCTGATGTCTTCCGGCGTCAGGAGATACTTAACATTTGCAGAAACATCCACATCTCTAACTTGCAATCCGTTGTATAACGGATCCCTTAGAAATGCTCCATAGGTTCTGACCATAACCACCGGAACCTTAAGCATCTTTATCAGTCTTCCGATTGTCTTTGGAAGAGGGGTTGCCGTGCCGTCAAAGCTATAGCTTGCCTCAGGATACATCAAGATTGATTCCTTAAGTTCCCTGGTTACATATAGCATATCCTTAACAAGCTTGGGATCGGTAATAAACTTCCTGGTTGGGATGCAGCCTATCGATCTCAATAGACCTTCCTTGCCAACGAAACCGTCTAATGTACATATTATATGAAACGGTCTATCTTTGAACACGTATTCCGCTATCTCAAGATCGATAAAACTTGAATGATTCATAAGAATAAGACATGGCTCATCCTTATCAAGTGCGTCCATGCCTATCTTATCATATGTGAAGTTAGCTTTCGAAACCTCCATTTTAGAGAGACTGTAAGCAATGCCTCTAAGCAATCTACTTGGTTTCTTAATCTTCTTCGGCTTCTTATTCTTAGCGGCTTCAAGCCTCTTATGTAACTTCTCGTATGTAGCTTCTTCAGTTCTAATCTTCATGCGCCATCACCTTTATTCGTTTTATCTTACTTAGACTTCCCCCATCTTTTTACATTTTAACACATCAAATATGGGTTATAAAGTTTTATTTGTGGCACTTGATTATGATTAATATGTAGACTATAATATGATAAGTAAAAAATAGGAGGGCACTATGAGCAATTGTTTAGTAGCACAATCAGGAGGACCAACTGCAGCTATCAACGCAAGTCTGGCCGGCGTGATTGATGCAGTAATTAAGAGTAACACATATGATACCATATACGGTTCAATCAACGGTATTCAAGGAGTATTACAGCACAAGATTATCTCACTCAATTCAACATTTGAGAATAATCCCGACGCCATACACACCCTTATGACATCGCCGGCTATGTATCTTGGTTCGTGCAGATATAAATTACCTTCATACGAAGAGAATGTTACACAGTATGAATTCATTTTCGAAACATTCAAGAAGATGGATATTCACGCTTTCTTCTATATCGGTGGTAATGATTCCATGGATACGGTTGACAAGTTAAATGAATACGCCAAAACCATAGACTACGACATTATGGTAATAGGTATTCCCAAGACCATAGACAACGATTTAGTCGAGACAGATCACACACCGGGATTCGGTTCAGCCGCTAAGTTCGTAGCGACATCATTACTTGAGATTGCACATGATACATATATCTACGATATCGAGAGTGTCACGATTGTAGAGATTATGGGTAGAGATGCAGGTTGGCTCACAGCCTCCGCTGCGCTTGCAAGAAACGACTACAACCACGCACCTCATCTTATATATCTTCCTGAGAAACCATTCTCTACATTTGCATTTATAAATGATCTTAACAAGCTTCTTAAAGTCAAGAAGAATGTTATAGTGGCTGTATCAGAAGGAATCAAGGACGCTAACGGCAACTATATCTCTGCAACCGCTGCCGCTGCCGACAAGTTCGGTCATGCACAGTTAAGCGGTACCGGTAAGGCTCTAGAGCAACTTGTTAAGTCAACCATAGGATGCAAGGTTCGTTCAATCGAGCTTAATGTTCTACAGAGAAGCGCCATGCATATATCATCGTTGACTGATATCAAGGAAGCATTTATGTTAGGAACCGAAGCTGTTAAGTCTGCTGAGATGGGATTGAGTGGCATAATGCTCACCCTGAACAGAGACAACACACCTGATTATTCAGTGTCTATCGGTAACGTTGCAATTAAAGAAGTTGCCAACCAGGCTAAATCCGTTCCTTTAGAATGGATCAACGAGGCCGGCAACGACGTAACTCCGGAGATGATCAACTACTTGCGTCCACTAATTATCGGTGAACCTAATATCAAGTATAAGAACGGTATTCCGGATTACCTTTCTATAAAGCATCTTATCTAAGCTGTAACAGTAATCTTTTTAGATATTTTTCTATTACCATATTCAGGGAAGGTGGCAGTTATAGTAACTGTTCCGGCCTTTTTGCCGGTAACCTTTCCTGATTGATTAACTGTGGCAATCGCTGTGTTACTTGACGACCATGTAACAACATTCTTAGTGCTTGTAAGCGTTATAGACTTACCCTTAGCAACCTTGCTGCTTCCCGATATATTAAGCTCTTTTCTAATAAGTACAGTCTTATTGACAATATTACCCGATATACTATCCTTGGCTGTCATTGTGAGCGTACCTGTTCTCGTTGCCTTAAAGGTATACTTGTTTATACCGGCAGACGAAGTTCCAACAAAATACCCTTCATCTCCATTAATCTCATAAGAGAACTGTGCAGGCGCATTGGATGTAATCTCTATTGTATCGCCCTTGGCAACATAGCCACCATCCAAATTCACGTAACTCATGTCAAATGTTACCGCATTTATAACAACTTCAACACTTTCACCGGTTGACGCTTTGCTGACTACAACTTTAATCTCTCCTACTTCTTTAGGAGTGACAGTTACGCTGTTTTCGTTAACACTGACATCAGCCTCACCGTATTTAACGTAGTATGACAGATCCTTCTTATTACCAATCAACTCTAAAGGATGTTTAACAATAACCTCTTTAGCATACTCCTTAAAGGAAAGCTCATCTTCAACAACTATGTTCATATTGCATGATAGGCCGGCATAGTATACATTTACCACATTCTCTCCTGCCTGCAACTCAGATGTATCATCAACAGTCCAACCTCCAACACTCATCTCACTTCCATCTTCATAGACAGCAGTGAGCGACATGCCTGTTTCATTTAACTTGTTACCCTTAATAGTCGGAACACTTGGAGAGGTAGCTTTAAGTGAAACTATCTTATATGCGTCAATAACAAGGTCAAACTCTGCCTCATAATCCCCATACATCACCTTAACTTTTCTGCTACCTAAGGTTCTGTCTGTTGAATCATAGTCCGTCGTAAATCCTGTTACCGCTTTCTTGCTGCCATCGTCGAACACTTCTAATACTTCTAGTTCCGAGAGATTAAGTCTATCACCTTGACCGAGGTTAGTCACATGTTTACCAATCTCTATACCGCATGAAGATACGGCCTTTATATCGATATCTTTAGTGATAGATACAACCACTCCATCTTCCTCGTACTCAAATGTTACCATCTTGTTAGAGGCAGAGCTTTGAGGAAGATAATCTGATTTCCAGTCAGAAACTATCTTTGATTTACCGTCAGAATAATTAACTCTTGCAACAAAATCATCCCTGTTAAGAGGCTCATTAACATACATAAACTCTCTTGTAGTTGTAACCTCAATCGATATCGGCTTACTTAGTTTCTCCTTAACAGCAAGCATAGTCTTATACTCGACTCCATCTACCGTGTAATATACAACCGTATAACAATTATCTCCCTCGGAATACGACTCTCCAAGTCTCATATCAGAAGGACTTACATACGCCTTGGTTCCATCCTGATAAGTCACCTCTATTCGAATCTTAGAAAGATCAAATCCCTCACCCTGATATACATACTGCTCCTGATAGTTGCTTTCAACATTAGCAATCTTCTTGTCCTCTTTAGCAGGGCTCTCAGTGGTTGTTGCCAAGGCTTCATTTGTAGTCAGAGCCTCCTTATCATCATTGCCGTTAATGTTAATACTTAATTCGTCATCATTATTAGTAGTGTCATTCTTAGCATTAGCCGTAACAGCGTTCTTTGGTACCAGGATTTTAAATGAACATGTACCGTAAGTAATCTGCACTTCTCCGTTAACTGACGAGTTATCACTGTAAATGTAATCATTAATCTCTTTTCTTAATCCGCTCTTATAAACGCCGTAAACCTTAAGCTTGCTCTTATCAACAGACGACAACGAAGAAAGCGAAGCTACCTGCTGACCCTGATACACGGTTTCTAAATGATCAAGAGCATCAGGAAGTATAGTCACCGTCTTTGAGGCTTTAGCCTTCTTACTGTACTTGGCTGTAACCTTTACACTACCCTGTGATTTAGGCGACAACACTCCTGCTGCACTGATACTTGCGTTAGCTTTGTCGCTAACCTTCCAAGTAACCCCTTTGGCATTGGACGTAAACTGATATGAACCTCCGGTATATACAGTAGCATCTCCGCTAACAGATAGCTTAATAACCTTGAACACCTGAACCTTGTCAATCTTGGTCTTCTTCTTTTTGGTCTTGTAACGAATTATGCTAACTGTTCCCTTCTTCTTACCCGTTATTACGCCGTTCTTAGATACGGATGCAACTTTGGGTTTACTTGATCTATAAGTATAAATGGTCTTCTTCTTAGATGCTGCTATCATAGAACGACTGCTTGCGCCCACAATAAGTGTCTTTTTAGACGCCCCATTGACAACTTTCGACTTGCTCTTACCTAACGATACATTTGATAACATAATTGCAAACACCATCAGAATCGCCAAAGTCCTCTTAAAACAAGAACCACGTAATACCTTACTAACTATATTCATTCTTAAATATCCTCCTTAATCTCTCTAATTAGACATCTTTTTTCTCTCAAGATAAAACAGTGATGAACCTACCAAAAGTGTAATTCCTATAAGCTGGTGATACATATTTTGCTTTACCGGATTCTTCTTAACTGTTACATTTTCTATTACAACATTCTTATTAATGTCACTGACATTACCGGCTTTATCAGAAGCTTTAAGTGTAACATCATACTCACCGGGCTCCGTAATTACTCCACCTTCAACCTTGCTGTCATTTATGACTATTGAAGTGTCAAGAGGACTGTTATCTGTAAAAGAATTGCTGACTAGATAGGCAACATCTATCTGATCTTTAGTCATCTCATTAAACATCGTCTCGTCAAATACAGGTGGAGTCTTATCAAGAACAAACTTTTTGCTTGTGTGTTTTAGAACCTCCACTCCTCTGCTAACCTGAACATCAAGGTTATACTCACCTTCATCACTTATCATCTCTTCGGCATGTGACATATCTTCATCAGTATTCACAATCATATTGTGTCTTAATGAATTGCCGTCAAAAGCCTTTCTAAATACCACAGCGTCAACAGCATCACCGCTTGACAATCCACTTACGTCAATAGAAATATCAAGATCATCATTATAATAATGATCATCCTCAACTCCTACAATCTTTAAGTCTACTTCCTCATTTACTTCGCTCTTCTTTGTTATAATCTTAGGAGACTTAACTAAAGAACGTTCAAGTTTAGAATCTTTACCTGGCTCAGGCTCTGAATCCTCTGTACTTCTAAGTACATCTTCGGTCGTAACCTTATCAGTTGTAGTTTCAACAGAAGCATTATTGTATCTGGGAGTAACGGGTGAGCTTTTCTTCTTGTGGCCCAAAACATTTTCTGAACCATACCCGTAGAGTTGACTGTCACTAAGTCCTTCATCGGCGAAACACCACATAAAGCTTGAGCTTAGATTAGTCATAAGAAATGCAAATGCTAATAAGAAGCACGGTACTTTTAACTTTATTCTATTCATTGTTACCACTCTTTCTTTAAAATGATTGGATATAAGCGAGCGGATAATCTAACAATAATTATGGTAGCACGTTTTTATTCTCTTGTCTAAAACCTGTTAGTTGTTTTCTTGACAACTGTGAGTTGTCAATTCGACCTTTTTCGACTCAAATTCGTACTTTTTTCGACCTTTTAACAACTAACAGTTGTTTGACAAACAACCACTAAATGTGATATAGGCATAAAAAAATCCGGTGGATAATCCACCGGATAAAAGTCGTATTATATAATTAGATGTTAAGAATCTTCTTAACCTGTGCACACATGTCCTTAGAATCAACTACTGTATCATGTAAAACAGGTGCCGATCTTATGTCTTCGATTGCCTGAGGAATTGCAACATTAGACAACTTGTTAAGCTCATCAATAAGCTCGAAATCTGTCTTAGAATCATAAGCAGGATCAATAGCTGTCATTACGCTTCTTGCGAACTTGTATGGGCTTGCTGTTGAAGCAATAACCGTAGGCTTAGTATCATTGGTATCTTCTACATACTGATTGTAAACATGTGCTGCAACCGCTGTATGGGTATCAATGATATAATTGTCTTCCTTGTAGATCTTACTGATAATCTCAGCAGTACCTTCCTCCGTTGTATATCCACCATAGAACTCGTCAAGCTGTGCCTTCATGTCATCAGTAATCTCATAGACACCCTTCTCACTTAGTGACTTCATAAGCTCAACGTTCTTGTCTGAATCATTGCCTGCAATCTTGTAGATAAGTCTCTCAAGGTTGCTTGAAATAAGTATATCCATTGAAGGTGATGAAGTTAAGATAAAATCTCTGTTTCTATCGTACTTTCCTGTCTTAAAGAAATCAAAGAGAACCTTGTTCTCGTTAGATGCACATATAAATCTGTCGATAGGAAGTCCCATACCCTTAGCATAATATGATGCTAAAATGTTACCGAAGTTACCGGTAGGAACATCAACGTTAATCTTGTCACCTGCTACAATAACGCCGTCCTTGACAAGTCTTGAATATGCATAAACATAATAAACTATCTGTGGAACTAATCTTCCGATATTGATTGAGTTAGCTGATGAGAACTGATATCCGTTGTCATCCATAAGTTTAGCAAGCTCTGCATCATTAAACATATTCTTAACGCCGGTCTGAGCATCATCAAAGTTACCGGTAATTCCAACAACGTATGTATTGTCACCCTTCTGAGTAACCATCTGCTTCTCCTGAACAGGGCTTACACCATCCTTAGGATAGAATACAATAATCTTGGTTCCCTTAACATCAGCAAATCCTGCAAGTGCTGCCTTACCTGTATCTCCTGAAGTAGCTGTAAGAATAACTATCTCATTCTTAACATTATTCTTCTTAGCTGAAGTTGTAAGAAGATAAGGAAGAATAGAAAGTGCCATATCTTTAAATGCAATAGTCTTACCGTGGAAAAGCTCAAGGAAATATGCTCCATCCGCCTTCTTTAGAGGTGCAATCTCAGGTGTATCAAACTTAGAATCATATGCGCTGTCAATACAAAACTTGAGTTCCTCTTCAGTAAAGTCGGTCAAGAATTCCTTCATTACTGTATAAGCAACCTCGCGGTAGTTCATCTTAGCTAATTCGTCAAATGATACCGAAAGCTTAGGCATGCTCTCAGGTACATATAAACCACCGTCCTTGGCAAGTCCCTTAAGAATTGCCTGTGAAGCAGTTACGATTTCGTTGTTATCTCTCGTGCTTTTATAGTTCATATCATCATCCCTTTTCTTTATTTAAATAATGCACAATGAAGTGTAACATATAATTATAAATAATTCAAGGTACACAAGCGTTTATAATTGTGTTATTCTTAATACATAATTTCAAATCAAAGGTGGGATTATATGGAAGCTAAGGGAGTACATAAAGCAACCAAAAAAGACGGTACAGTCTATTATAGAAGTTCTATTACATATAGGGGCAAGCACATATCTTTAGGAAGCAAGCCTACTCTTAATCAGGCTGCCAAGCTTTATAAGCAGGCCAATGACATTTTAAATTCCACCAAGAAAGTTGAAGATTATATAGGCAAGAAGAATGCGTTATCATTTGACAAGATTGTCGTACTGATTAACTTTAGAGACAGTAGAATATACATCAAGAATCCTATCTTATTGTATAGGAATTATTTCTTATACTATCTAGACGAGAACACTCCTCTTATATTCGACACTGATGACTTATTCTATTATTCTGAGCATAAGATTCAGAAGAAAGGCGGATATTTATTCGTCTCTGATTATGGTATGCAGATTAATATCTTATCAAGATACGGAATTAAGAATTACAGTGTTTTAGGCAAGGACTATGTTCACGCGAATCAGAACCCTCTCGATTACACTTATGACAATATAGAAGTTATCAATCCGTATTACGGAGTTTATAAGGTTATGCATAAGAAGAAGCCGGTATATAAAACCCGGCTCCACCTTAATGGTAATTATTTGGTTGGTTACTATAAGACGGCTGAACTTGCAGCCATTGCTTATAATAAAGCAGTTGATACTGTAATGAAAGCAGGATGTATAAAAGAGTTTCAGACCAATTACATTGTTGGAATGTCATCCGCTGAGTATAATGATATATATTCTAAGATTGAACTTCCTGATAAAATCTTAAATTACTCCCGGTGATTAAGTCAATTACCAGCCCTTACCTTGGGGCTTAGAAGCTAACTCATCTATTACATATCACACTGCTTGATTCTTGAATTTAATGACGCGTTCCTTACTAACATCCTCGTCATAAGGAATGCAACCGGCGTGTTTAAGAATTAATTGCTTATATTCATCTGCACTTGCATTAACTGTAATTCCAAATCTGTTAAGCCCATATTCATCAAACGCTTCCATACACACTTGTGAATAATACTTCTTCTTATACTGTGGTATGCCCGAAAAAAGTGACTCAAATGAATTAATATCCCCATCTAAATTATCAAATACAGCTGAATACACCCAATATACAACTATAATAAGCTTGTAATCGTCAACTATGCTATTATCGTTAGGTATTCTAAAAAGCAACTTAATCTTAGATGCAATGTAATGATAATCCTCTAAAGAAAGATTAATATCAGAAATGATATCAGCCTTTCGCAACCTAATAATTATGTCCTTCTGGATATCCATAAGACTCATACGACTAATCGCATAGCTCATACCGATCCCTCCTTTCGTCTAAAATGATATATAAAAAATAGCTAAAAATCTACACTTTTATTATACACTATTCCAAAACATTTGTCAAAGTATTTATTTTAACATATTAGATAAACATCAAATATTTATACAAATATTCTTTTTGTGTTAATTGTATATTTTGTTTCAGCAACGCAAACATTTTATATTTATCTAATATATCTTTCTGCCCGGCAATACGATTCTACACTTGTTTTTTTCTTGTTTTACGCCTGATATTTTGTAATAAATATTGCAATTACTACTCAATCCGTTTTCTTCATAGCCCCTTTATTTATAAGGTTTTACGGTTATTTGCACCTAATATTTTTCTTTATATTATCGATTCAGTTACACATAAAAAACGGCAGATGATTCTGCCGTAATTTTACATAAATTGGGCCAGCCTATAAGCCGGGTTATGTCGTTGGATGATCATCTATCTAGGCTAATCGTTACCGATCAGCTCAAGCGACCTACCTGAAAACGCGACGGGCAACCGCATAGTTTTCTTTTTGGTCTTGCTTCGAGTGGGGTTTACATATGCCTGCTTTGTTACCAAAGCAGCGGTGAGCTCTTACCTCGCCTTTTCACCCTTACCTAATAATAGGCGGTTGTTTTCTGTTGCACTAGCCTGAGGGTTACCCCTACCGGACGTTATCCGGCACCCTGCCCTGTGAAGCCCGGACTTTCCTCACCTTAAACTAAGAGTTTAAGCCGCAATCATCTGTCTGGCCCATAATATTATACATTAAAGTAGCTCCCTCCGATAAACTCTCTAATAATTGAATTGTACGGAAGCACATCTGAGCTTACCCCAAGGAAATAGTCAAAGAACTTAAGCAACCTTGTTGCCTCCTGGTACTCAGGACAATCCTTAGGTATCGCAAAAAGCAATGGCTCAGCATATATCTTTAACACAGCCTGCTCATAAATCAAAGCTGAATTAAACATAGCATCTGCTTCCTCCTGATAAGGGAAGATATTAAGTTCCTCGCCTCGTCTTACAGAAGGCCACATAGCAATCGTATCCTTAGCTGATGTACCTCTATGCTTAGCATCCCTAACTATCCTTCGAATCAAGCGACCGTCAGTCGTAGGTATCCTGTTGTGCTCATCAATATTGAGCTGAGTCAATGCGCTGATGTAGATTTTAAACTTCTCATCGTCCTTTAACGCCTGACTCATCACAGGATTAAGTCCATGAATTCCCTCTATAACAAGGACATCATCCTTGCCGAGTTTAAGGGTATCGCCCTTATATTCTCTCTTACCAATCTTAAAGTTGAAGGTTGGCATCTCAACTTCTTTGCCTTTGACAAGTTCACTCATATTCTGATTGAACAAGTCGACCGCCATAGCCTCTATACATTCAAAATCATAATTGCCGTCAGCGTCAACCGGAGTCTCCTCTCTATTGACGAAGTAGTTGTCCATCGCAATAGGATGTGGATGCAATCCATTAGCTTTAAGCTGTATTGACAACCTGTGGGAAAATGTAGTCTTGCCGGATGAAGACGGTCCCGCAATAAGAACAACCTTCTTCTCCTCCTCCGCTATTCTTGAAGCTATATTACCTATGTTCTTCTCCATAAGTGCTTCCTGTACCAATATCATATCGGATATTCCACCATTTGATATAAGTTCATTTAAGGCACCAACAGTACCAACCTCAAGCATGTCTCCCCATCTCTCAGCCTGCATCAAAACATTGAAAAGCTTAGGTTGTGGGACAAACTCCTTCATGATTGAAGGATCCCTCTTGGTTGGAAGAACAAGCATAAATCCATCTTCATAGAGCATAAGGTCAAAATACTTAAGACACTCTGTCGTAGGCACCATATATCCATAGAAGTAATCTACATAATCCTCCAAGAAATAAATATTGGTACGCGACACACGACGATACTTCAATACCTGTACTTTATCGTACATGTTCTGCTTTTTGAAAATGTCAACTACATCTGAAGTAGGTAGTGTCTGCTTACTGATTGGCAAATTACCGTCTACAAGTTCCTTCATTCTAGCCTTCAGTCTGTTGATCAAATCCTCATCAAGCTTGACTTTATCATTGCCCTTAAGTTCACAGTAAAGCGCCTGGTTAATAGAATAATTGACACTTACGTGCACCGGCTCGATATCCTTGGTTATATCGTTCATAGCCTTAAGCATAAGGAATAATACGCTTCTCCTGTATGCCTTTCTTCCGATCGGGTCTGCCGTAGTAACCCACTCAATCGTGGTGTCACCTGTTGCCTCACCTCTAAGCTCGGTAAGCTTTCCATCTACTCTACATAACACAATATCGTTATCGAAACGACTCTGATATTCTTTAGCAAGACCATGCAAAGTAGAATATGGTCTGTATTCTCTTGTTATGGTCTCGTCTCCGATTTTAATTCTTATCATATCTCAACCTCCCATCATAAGTAATATACAGCTGTCACATTTATATGTGATAATATCTCTTCAAAAGCTTCATAATCTCATCGACATGCGACTGAAGCTCATTAATAGACTCTCTTGCCTTACTTAATCTTTCGGCATCCATATTCTTAGCCGTTGAAATCTTAGAACTGATTCGGTTCCTTGCGCTCATATAAACTACAAGTTGGTCCTTAAGATACTCATAAAGCATCTTATCCCCCTTATCAAGAAGGTACTTTCCATACTTATATTCATACTCGTACTCATACTTCTCCTCGCCTGGATTCGCTCTAATTATCAGGTAAGGCTTATCTCCGTCAATTATCACCTTCTCGGTATCAATCTCATATCCTAAATCATGCAAGGCGTGTCTTACCTTCTCGGACTCGGAATGAGGCGACAGAATGAGCTCCTTACTTCCACGAAATCCTTCGTTAGCATTTGTCAAAATCTTAGCGATTAAGTCTCCTCCCATACCGGCGATAATAACAGTGTCAACCTCATCAGGCTCAACAACACTTAATCCATCACCCAGTCTAAGCTCTATCTTGTCGGACAGATTAACTTCCGCTACATTCAATGTAGCAATGTCAAGCGGACCCTGATTAACATCAACCGCTATAGCACTAGGGCAAATGCCATCTCTAACCAGCGCTATCGGCACAAATCCATGATCGGTTCCGACATCACATACCCTGTTGCCTGAGCTAACAAGTCCGATTATTTCTTTCATTCTCAAAGATAATCTCATAGGCATTCACTTCTCTTAATCCAAAAAATCTCTAAGCTTGCATCTTCTGCTAGGATGCTTTAACTTTCTTAACGCCTTAGCCTCAATCTGTCTGATACGCTCACGAGTAACGTTAAACTCTTTACCGACTTCCTCCAGCGTTCTTCCTCTTCCGTCATCAAGACCGAATCTAAGTCTTAACACCTTCTGCTCTCTCTCTGTAAGAGTCTGAAGAACCTCTTGTAACTGCTCTTTGAGCAATGTGTAAGCAGCCTCCTCAGCAGGAACAGGAACATTATCATCCTTGATGAAATCTCCCAAATGGCTGTCTTCCTCCTCACCGATTGGAGTCTCTAGCGATACAGGCTCCTGAGAAATCTTAAGAATCTCTCTTACTCTCTCTACAGGAATCTTCATCTCTGCTGCAATCTCATCAGGTGTTGCCTCACGGCCAAGCTCCTGCAAGAGCTGTCTTGAAACTCTGATAAGCTTATTGATAGTCTCAACCATATGAACCGGAATTCTGATGGTTCTGGCCTGATCTGCTATAGCTCTCGTAATCGCCTGTCTAATCCACCATGTTGCGTAGGTTGAGAACTTATATCCCTTCTCATAATCGAACTTCTCTACAGCCTTCATAAGACCAAGATTACCCTCCTGAATGAGATCTAGGAACAACATTCCTCTACCTACATATCTCTTGGCAATACTTACAACAAGCCTTAAGTTAGCCTCAGCAAGAGCATCTTTAGCTCTCTGGCCGTCCTCTATTATAGCCTTATCCTGCTTCTCAACAGGCTTCTCTTCTTCTTCTCTTGCTTTAACCATACGCTTAGCAAGATCAATCTCCTGATCGGCAGTAAGAAGTGGAACTCTACCTATCTCCTTAAGATACATTCTAACAGGATCTTCGATACTTACCCCTTCAGGAACATTAAGATCAATCTGCTCTACCTCTGTATCTTCGTCCCCACTAATTAAGATATCGTCTTCCTTGTCGATAACAGTAATATTCTCCTGCTCAAATCTGCTGAAAAGCTCAAGCTGCATAGAGCTTGTATACACGATGCCCTTAAGTCCGTCATTGACAAACTTACGATCAACATCTCCGCCTTTCTTCTTGGCTTTCTCAACCAAAGTATCAAGTCTTGATAAGAACTTGACCTGATTCTCTTCAGTATTACCGCTCTTATCTACCTTCTCATCGATAGGAGCGTCGTACTCGAATTTAGACTTGAATAACTCTTCGTCCTTCTTTAAATCTTCCTCTTCAATGAGCTGATCCTCTAAGCCAGCATCTTCATTAACACCATCATCATAATCATCAACAATGTATGCCTCTTCACGCCTCTTAGCCATCATCTCTTTGGCAGCAGCTCTTCTGTTCTTAATTGCCTTAGAAGCTGACTCTTCCTTCTTAGGAGCAGCTTTCTTGGTCTCCTTGACCTCCTCCTCAGCCTTCTTAGCAGTTGTCTTCTTCGCAGTAGACTTCTTAGCAGTTGATGCCTTAGACGCAGTAGACTTCTTAGCGGTTGAAGACTTGGTCTCTTCTGTCTTCTTAGCTGTCGCTGCCTTGGTAGACTTGCTCTCACTCTTAGTCGCAGTCGTCTTCTTAGCGGTTTCGGTAGACTTCTTGGTTGTCGACTTCTTGGTAGTCTTAGTATCCTCCTTGTCCGCAGACGAAGCCTTGCTCTTAGAAGCACTAGCCTTGGTAGACTTAGTTGCAGTCTTAGACGCACTTGCCTTGGTAGTAGTCTTCTTCGAACTGCTCTTAGCTGTAGTTGTCTTCTTGGTTTCTGTTTCTTTCTTAGCTGCCATAATAATATATCCTCCTTAAGGTTAAATACGTTTATTTAATATCTGTATATTCTAACGGAATAACAATCTTAGAAGCCTTGGCTTTCTCAACTCCTAACTGGTTGTAATCCGGCTTGTCATTACCATTAGAGCCGTTCAATGCCCTATTAATGCTTGATAACTTAATCTTTCTCACTATATCGATAAGTGCCCTCTTCGCATCCTCTAAATTAGGTTCTTCTCCACCTTCACCGCCCTGATATACAGGCTGGGAAATGATGGAACTTATCTCACCGTGGATACTGACATCATCAAAACTGTCAATCAGTTCTCCGAAATTAAGCTCTCCGTTCTCTGATATCTGTCTCTCAAAAATCTCTGCAATCTGTCTGGTAAGCCCCTCGGTAAAATCCTCAATATTAATGTATTCCCTTACCTTCTTCCAAACTGTCGGATGATTAGATACCCAACTTAGAAGCATCTTCTCTTGAACTACCGAACCTTCTTTAGCCTTGTCAGTAACTCGTTTTCTGTCTTCATCAGCCGCTTTCTTAACTTCAGCGTAATTATGAAGTCTCTCGGCCTCCTCACCGCCCTTAACAACCTTCTTATGAATCTCGCGAACACTTACATCATATTCTCTCTCAAGCCACTTCTCATACTCATCTCTGGCTATTCCGTCAAGACCGACAAGATAAGTACAGCAAATATTGATGAACTTGGTCTTCTCCATCGGCTCGTTGAGGTTGTAGCTGTCTTCAAGCACATGAATACGAAACTTAATCGAATCTTCCGAATTGATTATCCGCTTCTCATAAGCCTCTGCACCTTCACTCTTGATAAACTCATCAGGATCCTTATGAGGTTTCATCGAGATAACTCTGGTTATAAGTCCAACGTTATCACATATATCTATCGCCTTTAACGCAGCGTTAACTCCCGCTGTATCCGAATCATAAGCAAGATATATGGTCGGATCATCCCGCCTGCCTTTAAGTATCATGGCTTGTTCTTCCGTAAATGCAGTTCCTAAAGACGCTACAGCATTGTCAAATCCCGCCTGATGAAGCGATATGACATCCATGTATCCCTCGCAGAGTATGAATCCCTGTCTCTTAGACGACCTAGCCTGATACATTCCAAAGAGGTTCTTTCTCTTAGAGAAAATCGGAGTCTCAGGCGAATTAAGATACTTCGGCTTGCCGTCACCCATAACTCGACCGCCAAATCCAATTGTCTTGCCCCTATAGTCAAGTATCGGAAACATAACTCTGTTAAAGAACTTGTCGTATGCTCCATTCCCGTCAAATGTTACCAATCCGGAAGCCTTAATAGCCTCGTCATCAAATCCCTGCTTCTTAAGATAGCTATATATTCCATTCTTAGTTACCATGGAATATCCGAGCCCAAAGCTCTTTATAGTATCATCAGTCACTCCTCTATCCTTAAGATAATTGTAACCGCGTTTATCCGGATCCTTATTAAGACAATAATGATAATAATTAACTGCCTTATGATTAATCTCTCTAATCTGCTCTCTAATAGAACTTATCTTCTTCTCCTCGGCTGTCATCTCAGTCTCGGGAATAATCATCCCTGCCCGGTCTGCCAAATACTTAATCGACTCCTGAAATGTCATATGCTCATATTCCATAAGAAATGTAAAAATCGATCCACCCTTCTGACATCCAAAACAGTAGAAGAATTGCTTGGATTCATTTACACTAAAAGACGGCGTCTTCTCGTTATGAAAAGGACACAGCCCAATGTAGTTATTACCATTCTTCTTAAGGTTGACATGCTCACCGATGATATCAACAATATTAGAGTTACTTCTCACATCATCTATAATCTCATCTGAATAATGCATGTCAATCCTCCTTTCTACACTTCACTCCATGCCTTAGGAATATATATATCTTCAAAACAATGTATAGCATATTGATCTGTCATTCCGGCAATATAGTCACAGACTATCCTCTCCTTATCATGACCCAAATCAACCATATTCTTATATTCATTAGGTAAAATCTCAAATTTAACGAGATAATAATTAAACAATCCGCCTATCAAATCTCCAACCTTAGTCTCCTCAGCCTTGGCCAACGGATTCTTATACACATTCTCATAGAGATAAGCTCTAAGTGCAAATGTTGCCTCTCTCACTTCATCCGACATCTTAATATCATCTGTTCCCTGACTGTTCATAATGATATCGTGAATCATAGAGTTGATTCTGGCTCTATACGAACATCCCAAAACATTCGATATTGACTTAGGAATGTCATCCTCGCTTATAAGACCTGCTCTCACCGAATCGTCTATATCTGCATTGATATATGCAATCTTGTCAGCAATTCGGACACATTTGCCCTCTAATGTAGAAGGCGTGAGCGATGTCTGATGATTAAGAATTCCATCTCTGACTTCCCATGTAAGATTAAGGCCTCTTCCCTTATTCTCAAGGACTTCCACCACTCTTACACTCTGTTCGTTATGTCTAAAACCATCCTTATATAACTCGTTAAGAGCCCTCTCTCCAGCATGTCCAAACGGAGTGTGCCCAAGGTCATGTCCTAGAGCTATAGCCTCTGTCAAGTCTTCATTCAGCCTCAATGCTCTCGCTATAGTCCTCGCATTCTGAGAAACCTCAAGCGTATGAGTAAGTCTGGTTCTGTAATGATCGCCTTCCGGCTCCAAAAAAACCTGAGTCTTATGTTTTAATCTACGGAATGCTTTGCAATGAAGAATACGATCCCTGTCTCTCTGAAACACAGTACGAAGGTCACATTGCTCTTCTTCTCGATCTCTTCCTCTAGAAGAAGCACTCAATGTGGCATAACGAGATAAGTAATCACGCTCCCATTGTTCTTGCATTGTACGAATCATCATAGCTACCCCACCTTTTATATAATGATCCAAACAGACTGTCACAAATATAATATTCGCCACAAATAAGAAAAACCCTTTAAAAAATAAAAAAAAGAGCAGGGAAAAATCCCTACTCTTAATTTATAATCAAGATTCAATCAACCTTTAACAGCACCAACCGCGATACCGGAAATGATATTCTTAGAAAGTGCAATGTAAATTATAACGACCGGTATGATCGACATAAATATCATAATATAAACCTGACCCATATCAAACTTCAAGTAGTCGGCACTACGTAACTGTGCAATTAAGATTGGAAGAGTCTTCATATCCTTCTTTGAAATCAAAAGGTTAGGAGTGAAGTAGTTGTTCCATGCACCTACGAATGTGAATATCGCCTGAACAGCGATAGCCGGCTTCATAATCGGTATGATAATTGAGTTAAATGTCTTAAACTCCGCTGCTCCGTCAATTCGTGACGCTTCTACAATCTCCAGCGGTAACGAGCTCTCCATGTACTGCTTCATAAAGAAGAATACGTTAGGAGCTGCAATAGCAGGAACGATAAGCGGAATATAGTTATCAATCAAATTCATCTCACGCATGAACTTAACGAAACCTAATGCAGTAACCTGAGTAGGAATCATCATGATAGCAAGAATGAATGAGAATACAAGCTTCTTACCCTTGAAATCATATGCATGAATAGCATAAGCAGTAAGGGCTGAGAAGTAAGTAGATAAAATACATGTTCCACCTGAAATGATTACTGAGTTAAGCATACCACGCATAATTGGTAAGTTACCATTAGCAAGCAATGACTTAATATTAGTAATTAATCTTGTGCCAGGAATCAATGCGAATCCCTTCTGAATCTGAACATGGGCACGAGTAGAGTTAATAATCATCAAGTAGAATGGGAACAAGCATAAGAGTGTAAGAAGAATAAGTACGATATAACGGACGGTTCTCTTAGCAGCCATATGCTGTGATAAGCTTCTCTCTTTAGTTTTAGCCATTGTAAACACGTCCTCCTTTCTAATACTCTTCTGGCGTTACAGTAATACGATAGATAATCAAACTCAAGATAGTTGTAACGATGAACAACATAACTGAGAGTGCACCACCCATACCGTAGTTCTTACTGTAAAGATGCTTGTTAAGATACATAATAAGGGTCATTGTAGTACGATTAGGAGAACCCTCACCATCGGTAAGAATCTGTGGAATATCAAACATCTGAATACCACCGATAAGTGATGTTAACAAAACGTATACAAAGATAGGCTTCAAGAGAGGCATAGTAATCTGGAAGAATGTCTGAGTTCCAGTAGCGCCGTCAACAGCAGCAGCCTCAAATAATGAAGTATCAATACCCATAATACCAGCCATCAAAAGAATGGTGGTGTTACCAAACCACATAAGGAAGTTCATAGTACCAACGAGTGCAACAGTACTTCCGGTATGTGCAAGGAATACATAAGGATCATCAATGCTAGGGATAGCTCCTACACTAGCTAAAATCTGGTTAACAGGACCAGTATTAGAGAAAATAGTGAAGAATAACATAGCCATAGCAGATGCCATAATTAAGTTAGGCATATAGATTACAGTCTTGAAGAATCCTTCTGCCTTTAATTTACAACCTGAATCTGCAAACCATACTCCAAGTAATAATGAAACAAGAATCTGAGGAATAAATCCTACGATCCATAATACCATAGTATTACCTGTGTATTTAAGCAAATCACCAGTCTTAAACAATTCTGCATAATTGCTGAGTCCTACAAAATTAGGGCCAACCTGTGTTAATCCGGTCAAATAGTTCTCAAAAAAACTATTATAAATAGTTGAAATCAATGGAATAACCTGGAATAAGATGTATACCAAAAAGAATGGTATCAAGAAGATGTATCCCCATTTTGTATAACTAACAACCTTAGACTTCTTGGCAGCAGCCATACATTTCACCTCACGTAATGAGCTCACGCCCATTTTATTAGTTTAAAAAAAGATGAGTAACCTCATCTATTAAATTAAATCGTGTCATAAAAAACATGCCTGCCTATGAAGACAGGCATGTAAAAATCAACAATAGTTTAACTAACCATTATGATGGCTGTTTAAGGTTAGGATACTTCTCAAGTGCTGACTTGTAGAATGCTGCAGTAGCATCATCCTTAGAAGCGTTTCCATCAAAGTAATCCTTCATAGCAGCCTGGAATGACTCGTTAAGACCCTGATCGTAAGGTCCCATGTTAGAGATGTCAATGTTTGGAGCAGCAGCAACGAACAATGCGATGTGGTTCTGTCCGCCCAAGAAGTCTGACTTGAAGTCAGAGTTAGCAATCTCTTCCATAGCAGCCATGTTGTTAGTGTAATCCTGAGTATCCTCAGTGATCTTCTTAGCAGTTGCCTGATCACATGTAAGAACACGCATTACGTCACATACAAGGCTCTTGTTATCTGTACCAGCAGCTCCACAGATCCATGTACCACCCCAATAGTAAGCAGCAGGGCCCTCGCAAACTGCGTAGTCACCATAGATACCGTTACCTACTTCCTGCTTTCCGTCTGGGTCAGCAAGTGAGTTACCAAGCAATGTGAAGTTGATACCCCATGTAGAGTAGAAGAAACCAAATACCTTTCCATCAGGACCCTGATCCTTTGTCCAGTCATCTGACCAAAGTGAAGTCTTGTGGTTGTATCCCTTGTCGGTATAGGTCTTAGTCTGGTCAACCCATGTCCAAAGGTTATCATCAATATTGATGGTGTCATCATCAGTAGTCCACTTAGAAGATACTGAGTTAGAGAATGTACGATATGCATCATCATAACCAGAAAGCATATAGTATCCCTTGTCCTTAGCCTGAGCAGCTACAGCATCGAAATCATCCCAAGAAGAAAGCTTAGACTGAACCTCAGCAGGATCATCTGTTCCAAGCACGTCCTTAGCGATTGAACGACGGTAAGCGAAAAGACCAGGAGTAGCCTGCCATGAAACAGCACGTAAAGTACCGTCTGCAGTGTTAGTACCAACAGTCTTAGTATACGGATACATCTGTGAAAGATCATCATCTGTTAAACCAAGGCCCTTAACGTCTAATGTTACATCAGAGTTAACATACTTAAGAGCGTAGTCAGCCTCGATAAGGAAGATATCAACCTTGTCATCAGCAGAAGCATCTGCATTACCAGGAAGAACCTCATCCAACTTGTTCTGATAAGCGTTATCAGCAGATGGAGTGATTACCCAGTTAACAGTGAACTCACCAAGATCGTTCTTAAGAGTACCAGTAGAGGTATCCTTACCAGCGGTATATCCTGGATAGTAATCAGCGAAACGGCTCTGGAACTCCTCATTCCAGCAGTAGATGTTTAATACAGTACCATCATCAGTTGCGTTGATCTCAGCTGGAGCCTCATCTCCACCAGAAGATGTCTTAGCTGAAGAATCTCCGCCGTTTGAAGTTGCAGGTGCTGAGCTAGACTTGCCGCCGCAACCCCACATAGCCAGTGACATAGTGAGCACTAAAGCGAGTGCTACAATACTTTTGATTTTTTTCACAAAAAACCCTCCTTTGAAATGTTGTTTTGGGGTTCGGTTTTTGTGAACACACAATATTAAATTAAGTTGTATGCTATAAAACCGTACCTCCTTTACATTGGTTGAACCTTGATCTATATTCCTAATGCCTTTATCGCAAAAGGAATTAAGTTGCATAAGCAACATAGGTCCCTTAATAATGCATTCTCATTATAGGACATATTGAACAATAATGCAAGCGTTTTTTGAAATTTATATGTCTTATTTGTACATTTATCTTGAATTATTCGTGATTTAAGCAACTTTACAGTGCTCAAATAGTAAGAATAGCCAAAAAGATGTCAGACAAATTAACACTTCATTATCAAATTGTTACAATGCCCTAACGAGAAATGTGAGCTTTATAAAAACCCACAACGCTACCACTATATCACGAAAGGACGAGCTTGTCAACTCGTCCTTTGTATACTTTGTATATCATCACTGTTTATAGGCATTTGTGCCATTGTGACATTTTACATAAAAATCTTGCCTAATTGTTAATTAAACGAGTCAATTGTACCTATAAACAACGGAATATTGGTCTTACTATCTACAAGCGCGTATATAAATGGTCTATCTAAGTATATATCTACGAAGTCCTGTGGCTTTGGTTCAACCGAGGTAGCCTTATTCATAACAATTGCCGTTGCTGCTGCCGCCTTGGTTCCGTTCTCATCAAGCTCAATGTGAGTCTTGTGTAGAATCTGTCCAATCTTAAGAGCATCCTTAGATTCAGGTGCAACCATTCCCGAGAAATCAGCGTCATTGCTCATGCTGACTGCAAATCCAAGATTCTTCATAACATTCGTCATTTCTATAGAATAATCGTACTTGAACTTAGGAAGTTTAGTTCTAACATCGGCATAAATCGGATTGGAAAGACCCTTTACAAACGACTCTCCGTTCATATCTTTAAGAGCATCATCAACGCTCTCTCCTTCTTTAGGGAGTATTCCAACGAACTTGATTGCCCCGCCTTTGTAATATTTATCAAATGCCAATCGCTCGTTAATCTTGTAATATGTTTGTTTACCTTCATATAAATACTCTACATCTGATTTAGATTTATCATCGTTGGTGAAATCACCTTTGCCAATCTGGTAGGTATCATAAGCATCTGACCACTGTCCTTCAAATGCAACAGTATTGATAAGTACTGTAAGATTCTCAGGAGTGAGTTCATTTATTATTGATGGAATCATCCCTCTTGTATTAGCATTAACCCACGAATTTATATCAGATACGGTAGAATCATCAAATGCCGCCTTAAATACCGCAGCATTGTAATAGTCATAATTGGTCTTTAAGAACTCGTCACTTATCTTTAAGGTATCAACATCCTTAATCCATATAGAATCCGATACATCATATATAAGATTCTTATCTGCGCTAAGTCTGTCATTCATTCCCGAAAGATACTTGTTGTAATCCTCAAGGCTCACGTTAGGTGCCAAGACATCCATCATTTCCTTCTGAGTGTAGCCTTTAGCACCATTGACCGTCATAGCTAACGCAGTACTTATGCTGTCCGGAGAAACCAATACCTTCTTCTCACCGCTGTACTTTCTCGTTTCTCTTAATACATTAAACGAGAAATCCGTTACATCCTTGGCAAATGTTTCAGGCTGCGAAGCTGATGCGCTTGCTGTCCTTGACAGACTCGCAGTAAGTTCCTTGGTTCCTTCACTCGGAGTAAAACTGTACTCCTCGCTATTGTTCGGACTCTCTTCCTTAACTGTAACCTTAACCTTCAAAGTCTTCTTGCCAACCTTGGCTGTTATTGTCGCTTTGCCTGATTTAAAGCCCAATATCGTAATCTTCTTCTTGTTCTTCTTAATCAAGATTACATCGGCTCCCTTAGTAACCTTCCATTTAACCTTAGAAGCATTCTTGCCACTTATCTTAATTACTGCACTATCTCCAATGTTAATTGTTATTGATTTCTTGCTAAGCTTTAACTTACTTGATTTCGCATCCGCCTTATTGATGCTAAAAATAACTGTTGTCAAAACCATTACCACAGCCAACAAAAGAGCTGCTATTCTCTTAAACCTCATACTATACCTCCTTCATTTCATAAAAGCTCTCATGACATTGACATTAGCTGATATCTTCTTCAAATCATCCAAATTGTCCTTCAAGTATGTCTCTAAGCCTTCAACTTCTTCTTCGGTGAAGCCTTTATTGGTAAACACCTTGCAATCCGGAATCTTACCCTCTGCGAACTTCCCATCAACATCAAAGCTCACAAACGCGTATTTATGTCCCTTCTCTCCCATTACCGGAGAAACATTCATATTGACATCGCCATCCACCATAAGACCTCCCTTCTTTTATACAAACAACATTATTATAACCCATTATTATAAAGAAAATGTTAAATTCAAAATATATAATTTGAGTCAACTTGTAAAATGCTTATTCATTTGATATTATTATATTAACTTTATTTAAGGAGGATCTAATGTTAAATGGTAATCCAAACATTCCTCTCATAATTCCGAGTTACGAGCCTGATGACAGACTAATCAGCCTCCTTAAGGACTTAAGAGATAATGGTTTCGATAATATTATAATAGTAGATGACGGAAGCGGTGAAGAATACCAAAAGTACTTCAACGAAGCGAAAGATGTATTTAACTGCACAGTTCTTACTCACCATATCAATCTCGGTAAGGGCCGAGCGTTAAAGAATGCATTTAACTACTGCCTAACCAGCAATTCTGAGCTTATAGGCTGTGTGACCGCCGATTCCGACGGACAGCATACTCCTAAAGACATAATCAAGGTTATGGACGCATTAACCAAAGAACCCGATAACCTCATATTAGGTTGCAGAGATTTCTCAACAGGCAACATCCCAAAGAAGAGTTTGTTTGGCAACAATCTAACTAAGCATGTATGTCATTTCTTATGTGGGGTAAATGTCACCGATACACAGACAGGTTTGCGCGGAATTCCTAAAGACTATATGACATTTTCTTTGGACACTCCCGGAGAACGCTTTGAGTATGAGACCAGAATGTTAATCAATACTAAGAATCACCTTGATATCACTGAGATTCCGATAGAGACGGTATATGATTCAAAGGAGAATCATCAGACACATTTTGATCCAATCAAGGATTCAATAAGGATATACAGTATATTCGGAAGTATTTTCATAAAATACATAATGTCTTCGCTTTCGTCTTGTGTGCTAGACCTTTTGCTGTTCGCAGTATTCTGTAAAGTGTTTAATTCTATATATCCGGGAATGTATATAACTGTAGCCACAGTATGTGCAAGAGTTATATCAGCTACCTACAATTACATAATCAATTATGTATTCGTTTTTAAAAGTAATGAGAACAAGCAGTTAGCATTTGTCAAATACACAGGATTAGCTATAGTTCAGATGAGCTTAAGCGCTCTGTTTGTAAGTATGCTGGTTGTTGCTTTTTCTAATGTTCCGGAAGTTATAATCAAAATGATCGTAGACACGATACTGTTCTTCATTAGCTACTATGTTCAACATGAACTTATATTTAAAGTAAAAAGGGGGTGAAACCACCCTCTTTTCTCTATCTTAAACATTCGTCAATTACTAGGTCCATAATCTCCATAACCGCAGTTTTAGAAAAATCATTGATATCGTTCATATACTCATCAGAATCGGTAAAATCAACTATATATCCCCTGGTCGGAGTCTCCTTGCCCTCGATTCTTACAAGCCTTGCTCCCAAATCATGAATAATCTCACTCAAAGGTCCTGCAAACTGATCAACAATATTCTCAAGCGTTGGAATAATAATATCAAACGGAGAAACATCGTTCATAAGCTTATCTTGGTACGGTTCTAAGAATCCTTCAATCCTCTCCTCAAACTTTCTAAATTCCATAAATGTACGCTTATTAATGAGAATATCAATCGTAATCTCCCACGTGTGTGGATGTTCCTGGCCCTTCTTACCATCAAACACAACATAGTGCAATGCATTCAAATAAAACTTAAATCTATACTCTCTAAAAATCTGATTAGACATTCAATCACCTCTTAATCTCCGGAAGAATCATTCTTAATTCTTCAAATGTGTAAAATGTTTTGTACTCCTCAACTCTTGCATGCTTAAGGCTGAAGAATATATCTTTCTCCGAATAAGTAAGATCACCATGATCCAAAACAAGAATAATCAGCTCGTCATTGTCCTTATTCTTAAACCTGATAGAATTCTTACCAAACAAGAGATTAGTGGCATCAAAAGCCCTAAATTCACCGTTATCTGTTTTGCATGACACTCTCGCGTAAAAAATCGGTAGCACTCCGCTTCTCTTAGAAAGTCTCTCAACAAACTCGTCAAGCAAATCAACTGAGAACACATTTCTTCTTGAATCGTAGATATTCCTCTCCTCAAGCTGCGCATTCAGCTTTTCAACCGAGGTGGCAAGTTCCTTTTCATTAGCAAGCGTTTCATTATACTTAGCCATGAGATTGACATTCTTCTGCGTAAGCAAAATAGGAGTGATAATAAGTATACATATAATAAAAACGATAATGATAACAAGCTCAACCTTTGAACTTAAGAAAATGTTATTGTCAAGGAAGATTGTCTCATTAGTCAAAAGACAAAGCTCATAATCATTGCCGTTATATTCAAACATAGTTCCTGAAGCAATATAACTTATACCGTTAACCTCTATCGTCTCATGTATAATTCTTCCAAATGTCAACTTATCTACAAATGCCTTAGCTGACTCTGAATTATAGTAGTTATCAGAAGAAAATGACTTGTACTTGTCGGTCTCTAATACATCCTTTACGAAAAGGATTGACTCACCCTTAGAAAAAGTCCAGTATCTGCTGGTAGATGAATTAAGCGTACTCAAGATATTGCTTATAATTTCATCATCAGACCTGTCCTTCTCCAAGTTAATCTGATCAAGAACCAATTGTACATAGTTATCCTGCTGAACCGAGCATACATCAAGAAGTCCTTTCTCATAACGTGAAAGGGCATACCATGATATAACCGCCGCCAAAGCAGCTAATATTAATGTAATTGTAGTAACTTTAAACATTTTACTCATCGTAATTAATCGCCTTTCTTATAGCAAAAATCGGCTTTCCTAAGGTGCGAAACACCGCTTTTAATTCATTTGCAAATGCCTTCCTCTCGTCTTTAAGTCCCATAACCTTCCAGGCACTCGTGGTGTTGATACTATTGACGATACCCATAACTCTGTAGAAGAATACAAGAAGCTGGAAGAATGGAAGCACCAAAACCACCCACCACTGTTTCAAGTAGTAAGACCGAATATCCGGGAACTCCTTTAGAAACTTCTGAATTGAGTTAAAATACGCATATCCTACGATAACATATACAACTGTCATTACAACCATCGCAAATATTGTCATATTGATTGCAACGCCCATCCCAAGAAAGCAAAACATCGCTATATACCATATAAGTCTCGGAAATGCAAATGTATGGTCATAAATAAGAGTTCTTACATTGATATTGGTAAGAATACTCGCAGGAGAAAAACCTCTATCCATAAACATCTTGGCAACCTCTAAGCTTCCCCTCTGCCAGCGCTGCCTCTGGGTGTAAAGCTTATCCATCCCTTCAATAGGATCAGTCACAAATATCGCATTATCGCAAAGTCTTATCTTCTGATTTAGATTCTCTCTCATCTGAAATGTTATGTGCGTATCTTCAGCAATAGTGGTTGTGTTATATAGAAACGACCTGTGTACTGCCGATTTCCTAAATGCAGAAAATGCACCTGATAAAGTATACATTTCATCATTCTCAGACGCATAACTTCTACCGGCAAGAAACGCTTGCGCGTACTCCATGTATTCAAGTTTCCTTAGCAGTCTAGGCAAGAAAGACTTATACTTTCCGATAGCATTAGCATCAGTAAGTATCGCTCCTGTCATACAACCAATTGAAGTGTCATATTCAAATAGCTTAATCATATTGGTTAATGCATGTGGTTCTAACAGTCCATCACTGTCGATATTGATAATATACTTACCGGTACTGTTATAAAGTGCAAGGTTAAGTGCTCTTGACTTACCCTGTCTGGCATTGAGCCACTGCATACGAAGATCAGGAAATTCCTTCTGGCATTCCGTATATACTTTAAAAGAGTCATCCTTGGTCATGTTATTAACCAAATATATCCTTATCTTATCGTTGTCGTAAGTACTGTCGTATATTGACTTTACACAATTATAAAGTGTATCTGATGAGTTATAAACAGGGATTATAACCGACAAATCAGGATATTGAACCGGCTCAGGTATGAGTTTATTAATCCTTCTCTTCTTATATAGTGTTCTTGCATTTCTTATAAAAGGAAGAACCTCCGCCAATATCGGAATTATAATCCAAGCACTCCAAAAGAGGATTGACTCACCAAGTTTCATTAAGAAATCGCTCATCATTACCCCTCCTGCTTCTTGTCAGCATTTGTCTTGTCGGAAGAATAACCGAAACCTCCAAGGCGCATGCTAAGCACCTGTTGTCTTGTAAATACATAGAAATAAAACAAAACAATGAACACATAGAAGAATACCTTACCTATTATGTTATGTGCTATCGAATATGCTCCATTACCTCCAAAATGAATAACCTCACATATAATGATTATTCTTACCGAGTTAATAAATATAATATATAAGAATCCCACAACGGACATTACTATCTTCTGATAATTAGTAAACACACTAAAGAAGAATATCCATGATATATAGAGGAGAATCTCAATAATACCGGAACACTCAAAATCAATTCTAAGCGTGATATACTCTCCCTTAACCGTCTCTATAAAAATGATGCCGTACTTAAAATATGACTCAAAAGTTCCTGTAATCCTTCCAACAAGTCCGGCGATGGCTGCGACAAACTGTGACAAAGGCTCCATAAGAACAGGCATAAGCACAACTATCGAAATAACAAAAAGTCCTATAACTCCAATAATCGTATACCAGCCCTTTAGCTTAGCTCTTTTTAGTATTATAAGTAGTGCTATCCACAAGAAGCAGACAGCAATTTTAATTCCTAAAAGCATAACTTACCACCATAACATCCAAAAATACATAAATACGCCGAGGAGCATCTCCTCAGCGTATCAAGATACTTAATTCAATCAATGAAAATGCTTATTCAACTGCATCCTCTCTTCTCTTTCTTCTTGCAGCAATCTTGCTAAGACCATATGCAAAGATTACACAGCCTAACGCAGCAGGTAATCCACCGGTTGATACTCCAGCTGTATCTATAACCTCATCACCGATTCGCTTATAAACGCTACCTACGACTCTAAGATCAGTTGCATCTAATCCGAAGAACTTAGCTAACGTCTCAGAATCAATAGACCATTCCATCTCAGCAGACTCGTCTGTTAAAGTAAGATATGTCTTACCAAAACAGATATCATGGTCATTTAGATTATTGATATTAGCGCTCTTACCCCAACATCCTGTATCAAATATATAAAACTCATATGTACCATTAGGAAGATTCTCTCTCTGAGGTTCCCAGTTAATATTGCCGGCCGAATCAACAGCGGCTACTCTCCACTCCATGTCGTAATTGTTATTAACAATTGTATGAACACCGAAAAGTAAATCTCCACCACCACTATTAATATGTCTTGGGTGATTGGTTTCAACGTGTCCTAAAACCTCATTGTCTGCAAGATGAATTGCAGCATGAGAATCTACGATTCTCTGACTTGTTCCTGCTGTATCGTACTCAATAACCGAGTGAGGAAACCACTCCCAATCAGAGTAACTGTAATCATAGGTAATCTCTCCGACATCATTGATTTCTTTAGCCTGAATATCCTTAACATCTGAAAATGTAGGCTCACCCAGATAATATCCAAAACTTACCGAACCGTTATTCTTAGGAAGCTCGGCAGCCGGAATCTTAATCTCCCACTCTGTTCCGGTTCTTGTAGACTCAATACCATCTATTCCGGAAGCGCTACCATCATTGTTAAGTTTGAATATAACCTGTTTACCGGTCGCATTACTCACAATCGAATACTTACCGTTGTTGTTAGGCCCTGACCATGCAGCACCACCGTAACCACTGTTATCTTGAAGATATATATATAAATCTCCGTCAAATACAATAGCGGACTTGATTACATTATTAGTACCTGTCTTGGTTCCTACGAAGTCTACCTTAGCGATTGAATCCCAATCAGAAAAATCTCCGTCAATAACGATTCCTTTACTGTAGTCTGAAACTTCAGGGGTGGTCTCATCTTCCGTTACATCACTCTCAGTGGAATCTGTCTCTGTAGAAGCTTCTGTACTCTCTGCCTCTGTTACTTCTGCCTCCGTGGCCTCTGTAGTCTTCTCTTCTTCTGTCTTAGGAGCCTCCGTTGCTGGGGCTTCAGTTACCTCCTCAGACTTAACTTTAATAGTCTTGTCCTCGTCATTATACTTAACAGTAAGGCTTGAAGGATCATTAAAGTAAGACAAAGGAATCTTAGCGGTAACCTTCTGACCATAGTCTTCATCCACATGAGATATACTAGCGCCATTGATATCTTGGTAATTATTGCCTTTAATTTCACTAGCTCCCCATGTTATTGTCAATGTATAATTGTCATTATCTGTTTCAATATTCAAAGGATAAGCATTGAACTTAGAATCATACCCTCCCCAATCCTGTTTATTGTTCGCTTTAACAGTAAACACAAGGTAATCACCTGAAACCACTGCACTCCATGACTTTACAAAATCATCCTTGGCGCTTACCTTGACGCTTCCTGCAAATGCTATTGTAGCTATATAGACAAATGACATCATAATCGCTATTATCTTCTTCATATATCCATCACCTTCCTAAATATAATAACTTACGGCGTATCCGTAATAATGTATGTTCTAAGTGGCGTCTCACCGATTGTAAATCTGTGAATAGTCATATTATTAACCGAAAGTCTTCTGTGAACCTCCGCATATATAACCTCACCTATATTCTCAACGGTAGGATTACCGTTAAACTCCGGTAAATCGTTTATGTACTTTTTATCATAACGCATTAGGACGCTTTTTACAACATTTTCTAAGTCGCTAAACGAAAGAAATCTTGAAGAATTCGCACTTACAACCATGCCAATCTCTAGCGTATGGTCATGTGCGTTAACTATTCCTCCGCTCGCACTGTGACTTATCTCGATAAAGAATCCTAATGTGTATTTAGCTTTGCTGCTTAACTCTCTCATCTTTGGAGGTATTCTCCTCTCTCTTACTAGAAAACCTGATATACAGGTAACTCAATATCAACCCAAGTAGAGTAACTAACACTCCGCCTATTAAATGTGGATAACGGTAGTCAATCTTAGTAACTCCCTTGTCTACATAAAGCAAATTATTATTGTGCTTAAATGCCCCCTCTTTATATATATCGTGATAAGAGATTGTTGTATTAACATCATCCGCATTGCTTTTTATAATTACTCCTTCAGAATAGTAAGTGATGTCGAGTGGCACCACTCTCCTCGCAGGCAGCATATTACTGTTGAGCTTAAAAAGATTGTTCAGCAACTCATTAATACTTGCATCCTTAGTAAGTGACAGATAATAAGGCAATCCTAATCCGATAAATGTTATGTTATCATTGTAAACAGTTCCACAATAATCCAGAGTTAGATCATTGTCTCTAAAGTATCCTGTAACCTTATCGAGTCCATTAAGATAATGTGTCTGCCAGTTGGCATACTCTTTAGGGAATAGATCACAGTCCATCCATCCAAGCTTCTCATCATAAAGCAACGGATATCCATTGTTAAATGATATAACCTGAGCGCTAACTCCAAGGAACGAACTAATCCTCTCCTTCTTATCCTCAGGAACAGTATCGCCGACAATTATAAATCTTATACCTTTATCACTTAGATCCTTGACAAGCTGCTCGGCCTCTGCCTTGTCATCATATGTAAAACCTGACAAGAATACAAATTCAAATCTCTTTAAATCATCATAGGTATAATGATTGATATTGGTATCCGTAGTCTCCATAATACAAGGATAGTTAAGAGCAAGAGTATTGGCTGACGAGCCTATAGCCACACCTCTATATGCTGTAACAGTTCCCCATGACTTATATTCAACGTTGAGTTTAAACAGATACCATCCATCATTTGAATCTTTAAGCAGATATCCCGAACGACTCGCAGCTCCTAAAAGCATATTGTAATCGATGTCCTCGCTATACTCCATCTTAAGCGCTGATCTCTTTATAAGAACCGTGTCATTACCAAGTTCCTTAAGCCTGTCAAACATGTATAGGTAGTATCCCTGCTCAAGTGAATAATTAACCTGAGTAATATTAAATGAAGTTGCCGCTGCTTCCCAACCTGCACCAAACATTGACTTGGTCTTGCCGTCATACTCTGCAGTAAGATAAGCTCCCTCTGCACCTAATGCTGCAAGATCAAGCAGAGCAAGTCTCTGATTAGTTATGCTCTTAGCTTCATCTATAAGGTTCTCACTTGCACGTGCGCTTAGTCTCTCATTGGCCGAAACTTCACTCCTTTCACCGTATATGAAATACCAGGAAGGAATACTGTCAATCAACAATAAAGCGCACATCAGAACAATCATGTACTTCTTCAGTGTCTTCCAGAACATAAAACTCATAAACATGAAGCATAACGCAATAGAGATGAATCTTACCATCCATAAAAAACCGCTTCCCGGAAGTATCTTCACAAAGTAGTACGCCTCGTTGGATGTAAGTAGAAGAATGAGTAAAGCATTTATGAAACCTGCTTCTTGCTCTTTCCTACTGCCTATAATTCCAACAACAATCAGTATAAGCGCTGCCAATCCAAAATAGAAAGTATCAATATTCGTTGTTATTCTATAGAAAGGATTAAGAGTCTCAAACAACGACTTAAAGAATATCCTAAGCTTACCATCGCTGTCAGATGCGGACATTCCGCCATATAGTGACGGTATCATATATATTCCCGTTACTAAAAAGCCCAAGATGATAGCTGTCAATATCTTAAGACTCTTTATTATCATACCACCATTGATTATACAATAGATAACCATAAATGATACCGTAGCTAGAATAACCATTCCGCCGTAACCTAAGTGACACATCACTATAAGAACAGTTGTGATAATAATTCCAATAAGTTCATAAGTCTTGTTGTTAAGATAATAATTATATATACAGAATATATAAAGTGGCAAAAACACCATTGAAAGTGCTCTTGGGAGATTGCCTTCTCCAAACAAAGCATACAGGTTATTAGGAGCGATGAACCACAGAATTCCAATCACACAACCAAGAACCGGTCTCTTCATTCTTCCACCGATATACGCCCATGTTACCGAACCTGCAACAAATACAAACGCAACATACACTATGTAACCATTAAAAATGTCACCATCGCATAGATAGTTGAAAAAAGCCATAAGATATGCAGTAAACCATGGCCAATATCTCAACAGTTCTACTCCGTTATACCAATACTGATTAAGTAAAGGGAAGAAATCCGCCTTGCAGATTGACTCATACACATACTGACCACGATATACATGATACATGGTATCTGACCCCGACGGGTATATACCATTATTAGAAATCAAAGCAGTTATAAGATATGTTAACCCACAAATAATCAGCGCATATACTAAATATATAATTGTATACTTAACCCAATTCTTATTCTTCATTTCTTAATCCATTCATAACCTACTATACACCAATTTTATTGTACTATGTATGCCATTAAGATTCAATTAAAAAAATCACTAAAAAACTCACAATATCCTGAGTTTTTTAGTGATTTATGTCTTTCGTCGTCTTAAAAATTGGGTTCCCCTTACACTAATATCTCCTTGTTATCTACCTCTCATCCTCAGGTAAATCTTTATAAAATCTGTAAGCACTCTTAACACTCTTATGCTTAATTGAGTACATTGCCTTGTCTGCGTCAATAAACAAAGTATCTATATCCTTGGTATCGTTAGGATAAACTGCCACTCCAACACTCGCCGAAATAGTAAATGTGTGATGAGTATTGTTGACATAATCTTTCTTGTCAACACATTCTATAGGCTCATCAAGCATCTCGCAAATCTTGTTGGCTATATATACTACGCTCTCCATATCATCAATAGCATTGTAAACCACAATGAACTCATCTCCCCCAATTCTGAAAGCCGTACATCTCTCATATGGAATATTCTTTAAACGCTTAGCAACCTCCTTAAGGACTAAATCACCCATATCATGACCATAGTTGTCGTTGATTGGCTTAAAGAAGTTAAGATCAAGTGAATAAAGCGCAAATGGATAATTAAGATCCTCTCTTGTAAGATTATCCACAAAACTCATGCCGTACCTACGATTGTGAAGTCCTGTAAGCTCATCGGTATTAGAAACCATCTCCAAATAATTGTTAACACCCTGAAGTTCTTTAGTCTTCTCCTCAACAAGCTTCTCTAATCTCTCTTTCTCATTGGTTTCGTTATGCAGTAATTCATTGATAAGCTCAGTAGTCTGAACGTTCTTATACATAACAACATAAACTAAAGCGATCATTGACATAAACAAGAATTCAGTAAAGCTGAAGAATCCGGTTACCATCAAGACAAATGAAGCAACAAATACCATAGTAGCATTAAGCCACATGACTCTTATAGCCTTAGCAATATCAATGACCTTAATGTCTTTTAAAAAGTCTCTTACACCTATATCTCGGTCACTGAACCCTATGCTTATCAACAGCAAACTGAATGAATATACGATATCAGCATAAATGCTCTCATCATCTCCGCCTGTAACCTGTTCATATATCATACGTATATCAAGCAAAACATAAACCAGAATTCCTATTGCAACAGCTATTCCACCCTTAGTATGTCCCTTTATTCCGCTCGAACTGAATATAGAAAGCATGGCACAGACCGTAAACAGTACCATAATCATGTTGATTATCTCTTTAACCGCCTCATAGTCAAGTGCATCTAACTTGATGTACTTATCCATCCCACTCTTATATATAGCCATAGCAAATATTGAAGTAAGCATAAATGCGTTAATAACAAACCTAAAAAATACGGTAGGAGTATAATCTCTCCTCAAGTAAGATATCAAAGCAAAACAGAGCATCGCAACCGGAAGAGAGAATAATTGATCCGAAATAGCAATCAAAACCTCACTGTCATAAAAGTTGTTATATATCAGCCAAAAAATGTCGGCAACAAACCATATTCCGACTGCTCCGGCCAGCATCTGTCCGCATCTTACATACCTGTTGGCGTGCTTAAGAGACAATATAATATTAACTAACATAAAAAATGATAGAATAGGGGAAATAATATCATAGACAATCTCAGGCGCTAAAAGCGTTGCGACAGAAAATGCCAAAAACAAGCCTATGCTTATGTATGTAATAATTACCTGAGTCTTGCTCTTGACCATAAGAAATCCCCCTTTAAGAATAATACGTATTATTTTACCATAAAAAGCGGACTATAGTCAATTATTACAAATAACACAAAAAAAGAAGCCCACATCGGACTTCTGAAACAGGGGATGAGGGAATCGAACCCCCGCTAAAGGTTTTGGAGACCCTTGTCATACCATTTGACCAATCCCCTATGAATTATGTTATACATTCAAAATTGCATATAGTCAACATCTAAAAAGCAAGATTCTTACTTTTTTCGGAAGCTCCCCAGCTCCAAAAAGACATTCGATGGTCGCATACTTCGTATGCTCTCCGCCACTTCGTGGCTACCCATCTCATGCTTTTTCTGGGAGCTGATTCTTGTTCTCATTCGCGACATTGAAAGCCAGCTTTCATGTCTCTCATTCGTCCAAGAACCGCTTCCTTACTTTTAGACAAGCCCTCGACCTATTAGTATGATTCAGCTCCATATGTTACCACACTTCCA